>CAYQZF010000222.1:0-4601 GCA_964421895.1 uncultured Nitrosomonas sp.
GCAGGCGCACATAAATATAAGCGCGCAGCAACACACCAGCGTTACCCATATGCGCAGATAAGCGGCCGATCGTTTGCGGTTTGTCCTTCTCGGTCACCCAGCGATACTTGTCGCCTTCCTTGGCCACGATCGGAATCGGCATGAAAGGCAGTAGCCGTTCAGCAACGCCAACCGGGGCGGAACCGGGGCCGCCGCCGCCATGCGGTGTCGAGAACGTTTTATGCAAATTGATATGGATCACGTCAAAGCCCATATCACCGGGTTTCACTTTACCCAGCACCGCATTCAAATTGGCGCCGTCGTAATACAGCAAGCCACCGGCTTCATGCACTACGCGGCTCATTTCCGCAACGTTTTTCTCGAACACACCCAGCGTGGATGGGTTGGTCAGCATCAATCCCGCCGTTTGCGGACCAACGGCTGCCTTAAGCGCATCCAGGTCCACGTTACCGTCCTTGTCAGTAGCAATCTCCACTACTTTGAAGCCGCACATTACCGCTGTGGCCGGGTTGGTGCCATGCGCCGCATCCGGAACGATGATCTCGGTTCGGGCGAAATCGCCGCGCGATTCATGGTACGCGCGGATCATCATGACACCGATCAACTCACCCTGCGCACCGGCCATCGGTGTCAAGCTCACACCTGCCATTCCAGTGACCGCTTTCAGAATCTCCTGCAATTCGTACATACACGCGAGGAAGCCCTGGCCGGTATCTTCCGGCGCCGATGGGTGCCGCGATATAAATTGCGGCAGCATCGCCAATGAATTACACGCGCGCGGATTGTATTTCATCGTACATGAGCCCAAGGGATAAAACTCGGTATCAATCGAGAAATTCTTTTGCGACAAGCGTGTGAAATGACGCACCGTATCCATCTCGGAGACTTCCGGCAGCAATACTTTCGATTTCCGAAGCAGATTTTGCGGGATTGCCGACTTGCTCGCCGGTGTTGCGGGCGACTGCGAATAATTGCGCCGTCCTTTGCGTGAGTGTTCGAATATCAGCATAATGTATCAATCAATCTCAGTTTATTTCTTCAAAGCAGCCATAGCTGCGTCATAGTTCGGTTCGTTGGCGATTTCCGGAACCAGTTCGGCGTGAATTACGGTATCCGATTCGTCCAGAACGATCACCGCGCGCGCGGTGATACCGCCAAAAGCGCTATCGGCAATAAAAACACCATAATCTTTCATAAAATTTGCGCCGCGCATCGTGGACAACGTGACAACTTTATCCAGTCCTTCGGAGTCGCAGAAACGGGTCATGGCAAACGGCAAATCAGCGGCGATAATCAGCACCACGGTGTTGTCCATGTTGCTGGCCTGCTGATTGAATTTGCGCGTTGAAATCGCGCATACCGGTGTATCCAAACTGGGCACAATGTTCAGTACTTTCTTTTTACCGGCATAATTGGCCAGCGTGACATCTTCCAGATCGCGATTGACCAATGAAAAAGCCGGCGCTTTTTGTCCGACTTTAGGAAACGTGCCTTCAAGTTTGATTGGCTTTCCTTTTAAAGTAACCATGAATTTCCTTTCAAATGAATTTAAAAAATTGTTTAAGCAAGCGCCTGCTTCATAGCAGCGGCATAATTTTGCAAATCAGTGGTTGTTTTGGTTTCGGTCACGCAAACCAGCAGCGCATTGCCCAGTTCGGGATAGTACGCGCCCAAATCAAATCCACCCAAAATGCCATTTTGTTTTAGCTTGGTCAGCACGGCCGGAGTCGATTTAGGCAATGTCAGCGTGGTTTCGTGGAATGCAGCGGTGCTGAACGTTTTTTTCACGCCGCTGATTTTTTCCAGTTGCTCAACCAGTTCCAGTGTGCTGGCATGCGATTGCGCGGCGATACGACGCAATCCTTCAGGACCGATCAATGACATGTAAATCGTTGCTGCCGTAACCATTAACCCTTGATTGGTACAAATATTGGAAGTCGCCTTGGAGCGGCGGATATGCTGTTCACGCGCTTGCAGCGTCAGCACAAAACCTTCTTTACCGTCCAGATCGGTGGTGCGGCCGATGATCCGGCCCGGCATTTGACGCACCAAATCATTTTTACACGCCATAAAACCGAAATACGGACCGCCGCTGGAGAGCGGAATACCTAGTGGCTGACCCTCACCAACCGCGATATCAGCGCCTTTGCTGCCCCACTCTCCCGGCGGAGTCAGCAATGCCAGTGCAGTCGGATTGACCACGCCGATGGCAAATGCATTTTTACTTTGCGCCCAGTCGGTCAGTGCGTCGACTTGTTCCAGCACGCCAAAGAAATTCGGTTGTGGAATTACCAGTGCGGCAAAATCACCAAAATCTGTTTTAGCCAGCAATGCCGGATCGATCTGACCGGTTTTGGTATCGAACGGCAACTCGACCACTTCGATTTTCTGGTTGCTGACAATCGCGCGCACCACTTGGCGATAAACCGGATGTACGGTTTTCGGAATCAGAATCTTGCGCGAAGTTTTATGCGAACGCACCGCCATCAACGCCGCTTCCGCCAATGCGGTGGCGCCGTCGTACATACTGGCGTTAGAGACATCCATGCCGGTTAGCGACGCCATCATCGATTGGTATTCGTACAGCAGTTGCAGCGTACCTTGGCTGGCCTCCGCTTGATACGGTGTATACGAAGAGTAAAATTCGCCGCGCGTGGTGATCTGCCACACCGCAGCCGGAATGTGATGCTCGTATGCGCCGGCGCCGATGTAATTCTGGTAAAAACCGTCCTTATTCGCGCGTTCCATCATTAGACGTGTAATTTCCAGTTCGCTGAGCCCGGCTGGAACACCGGTTAATTCACCGCTGACTAATTCCTTGGGAATTTCGTCAAACAGATCTTCAATTGACTTCGCGCCAATGCTGGCAAGCATTTCGGCAATATCTTCTTCGGTATGAGGAATAAACGGCATGATTTATTTTTGCAACTTAAAGTAATAAGAAATTAAAAAACGAAGGTATAAAAAAACAAATCTTAGTGATCTTCGTTTTCTACTAATTCGGTGTAAGCCGCCGCATCGAGCATTGCATCAATTTCTGCGGGATTGCTCGGTTTCATTTTAAACAACCAGGCGGAATAAGCGTCTTCGTTGATTTTACCGGGTTCGTCGACCAGCGGGGAATTGACTGCGGTCACTTCACCCGAGATCGGTGAATACACATCAGCGGCCGCTTTGACGGATTCGGCAACGGCACATTCTTCTTTTTGCTTCAGCTTACGTCCGACATCCGGCAATTCGATAAACACCATATCGCCGAGCAATTCCTGCGCGTGATGGGAGATCCCAACAGTGACCGTGCCGTCGGCTTCAGGTTTAACCCATTCATGGGATTTACTATATTTCAGATTTGTTGGGATGCTCATAGATTTACTCCAGAAAAAAATTATACTTTGTTGTTTATACCAAAACTTTACCGTTACGCACGAACGGGTATTTTACCACTTTAGCGCGCAGCTTCTTATCCCGCACGACGACGCTGACTTCATCGCCCACGGCGATCTGTACCGGAATGCGCGCCAATGCGATCGACTGATTCATCGTCGGCGAAAAACCGCCGCTGGTGATCTCGCCTTTATACTCAACACCGTCCTTCTCACCAATCACTTCCTGATGACCGCGCAGCACACCGCGATCAGTCAGCACCAAGCCAACCAGATGCTGCGCGACATTGGTATCCAATAACGCCTGTTTGCCGATGAAATCGCGTTCGGATTTCAAATCGACCGTCCAAGCCAGACCGGATTCCAGCGGATTTTGCGTTTCGTCCATATCCTGGCCGTACAAGTTCATTCCGGCTTCCAGACGCAACGTATCGCGCGCGCCCAGTCCGGCCGGTGCAACCCTGACGTCACACAAGGCGTTCCAGAATGCCGGCGCATCCTTTGCCGGCAGCATGATCTCAAAACCATCCTCGCCGGTATAACCGGTGCGGGCAATGAAGAAATCTCCGACGATGGCGGATTGGAACGGTTTCAATTCCTCGGTCGCCGCTTGCGAATTGGGGATCACTTGCCACACTTTGGCGCGCGCATTCGGACCTTGCACCGCCACCATCGCCAGATCGCGGCGTGGTGTGATTTCCAGACTTGGCGCGAGCGCATCGCGTTGCTTCAGCATCCAGGCAAGATCCTTATCGGCGGTACCGGCGTTGACGACGATGCGGAACCAGTCTTCCGACAAGAAATAAATGATCAAATCGTCGATGATGCCGCCCTGCGGGGTTAGCATGCAGGAATACAACGCTTTGCCGGAAACGGTCAATTTATCGACATTATTGGCGACCAAGCGGCGCAGAAAACCGCGTACATCGTTGCCTTTGACATCCACCGGCAGCATGTGCGACACGTCGAACATGCCGGCATCCTGGCGGACTTTGTGGTGTTCATCCAATTGCGAACCGTAATGCAACGGCATATCCCAGCCGCCGAAATCGACCATTTTGGCGTTCATATCGCGGTGGGTTTGATTCAGGGGTGTCATTTTCAGCACGGTTTTTCTCCCAAAAATAAAGAGCCATCCAAACGCAAAACGTAGATGACTTAACGCCCCTCTGTCCTTTTTACCTGAGAGATTGACAGAATTGAATCCGTGTGCCCCTT
>CAYQZF010000223.1:0-4598 GCA_964421895.1 uncultured Nitrosomonas sp.
GATGCGATTACGGGCGGTGCCGTGTTTCTTTTTTTTGCTCGTAGCGCACCAGTTTTGCGAGATCGAGCAGTTCTTCCGATAATAATTGCAGCGCATCATCGAGGGTCAGTATGCCGGTCAATTCCCCTGCTTCATCTACAACCGGCAAACGGCGGATGGTTTTGCGGCGCATGAATTCGATGGCTTCGTATGTCGCTGCGCTTTCTTTGATGGTAAATACTTCCGGCGCCATGATATCGCCGGCGGTAATGACGTTTTCGTCCAACCCGGTTGCCAGAATTTCCACAACCAGATCGCGATCCGTAACAACGCCAACCGGAACCTGCAATCCGTTGCGTTTTTCGACCACGATGACGGCACCGACATGGTACTGGCGCATCAGCTTGGCGGCTTCCACGATGGTTCCATCGCGCTGGATGACAATAACTTCACGATTGCAAATTTCGCCGACAGACATCAGATCTCTCCTTTATTTTTAGTAGATGGAAAATGGCTGAATTCCCGGTTCAGCGCGACCAATGCACACGCAATAGGTTTTCCGCCGGATTGTAATGAAACTCCAGATCGCCTTGATATGCTTCATGAATAGCTTCGCCGATACCGCGTGCGAGGTGTATATCCGTAGTGGTAATCAGCACTTCGTCCTCTTTTTCCTCGGTTGCCATGATCCGCTTCAGCGGATGCTCGGTCTTTTCCTTTTTCTCGAAGTGCTGTACCAGATGCATGATTTCATCATGGTGCAACTGCAAGAAATTGCCTTGCAACGTCAGGAATCCGGCCGGGTAATGATCATGCATGCGCTGGCATGCCGGACAATTATGCTGATGCGCATTGGCCGGTGCGCCGAGCCATTGCCACCGTCCTTTATGAAATACCGCGCTGCATTGCGGACATACGGTCGGCTCAGGAAGTTTGCTAGTTATTTTATACGCGTCGTGTATTTGTTCTTGAAAAACACCATCGCGCCGATTGATCGGATGAAAACCAGGATGTGTGCTCTTTGTGCCCATGGTCAATCTCCTTCTAAATAATTTTTTTATTTGAATTTCAATCACTACAGCTGCATCTGCGGGTGACACCACTCTGCCGGTTTATGCTTTGGCCGCTGCTCCATCTTGCGCGCTTTGATAATTTTGTCAAGCGTTTCCACCGCGCTTTATCCGCCGGTTTCCCGGTCATGCTGAATGTGTTCCCGATCCAGCTGATCCGCCAGCGTTTGCAATGCAGCTGAAATCGCTACCGGATAGGCGGGCGCGGGTTCAAGCGCAGTCATAGCGGTGGGCAGGCGGCGGTAATTTTTCAGCGTTTGATCGCGCAGCGTAGCTAATGGAGTTTCCGAATGTAGGCGTTTACCTGCGTGCATCACGGGTTGAATCAATGCCTCGCCCGGCTGTGGATCATTCTCTTCCAATGCAATGACATCGGCAGCGATACAACCATCGTCGCCATACCTACGGTAAACCTGCTTTCTTCCCGGCCATGTGGCCTTACCTTCGGAGTGCTTGCGGCGCGGTTGAGTGGCATATTCTTGCAGTTTGTAGGCGCAATCCAGCGCCGGAGCGTCGATGGAGATGTCAAGCGCAGTGCCGATGCCAAAACCGTCGATCGGCGCCTGCGCGGCTAACAGCGCGTGCAGTTTGTATTCATCCAGATTGCCGCTGGCAAAAATGGTGGTGTCGTGCAGACCGCCGGCATCGAGTATCTGGCGGACATTGTGCGCGTGTGCGGCCAGGTCGCCGCTGTCCAGGCGCACGCCTTTGATGTTGATGTTGCTGGCTGCGAGCTTGTGCGCTAAATGCACGATTTTATGCGCTGCCGCTTCGGTATCGTAGGTGTCGATCAGCAGTACTGTATTAGCAGGATGGCAGCGGGAGAAATGTTCAAACGCTGTACTTTCGTCCGGGTGCGCCTGAATGTAGGAATGCGCCATCGTACCGAACAATGGAATATCGTATATGGCACCCGCCAGTACGGTTGCGGTGCCGGAAAATCCCGTCAAGTAGCTGGCGCGTGCGGCCAGCAATCCGGCTTCGGCGCCATGCGCGCGGCGCATGCCGAAATCCACCAGCAGTTTATCCGGCGCTGTCAGCACCGAGCGCGCCGCTTTGGAAGCGATCAGAGTTTCAAAATGCAGCAGATTGATGATGCGCGATTCGACCAATTGCGCTTGCGGCATCGGTGCGGTGATACGCAGAATGGGCTCGTTCGGGAAAAAAATGGTGCCTTCCGGCATGGCGTGAACATCGCCGTCAAAGCGGAATTGCTCGAGATAACGGATGACGTGTGGCGGAAAGTGTGTAGCGAGCCAATCCAGCTCTTCGGCTGAGAATCGCAGATTCTCTAGAAATTCGATGACTTGCTCCAGTCCGGCGGCAACGAAGAAATTACGCCCGGGCGGCAGTTTGCGCACAAACAACTCGAACACGGCAATTTCCTCCATGCCCTGCTCAAGGTAGCTTTGCAGCATGGTAAATTGATACAGATCGGCCAGCAGCGGACTGGATAGTGGATTCACGCAAGCTCCTGATAACGAATGGACCGTGCGCCTAGTTGCATCATTTCCTGCAATGCGCGTTGTCCATCACCGGGTTGCCGCTCGATGGCGCGCATGGCGTCTTCCAGTATGAAGGTGATGTATCGCAGCCGCAATGCATCTTTCACGGTATTGAATACACAATATTCGGTTGCGACGCCGCCAATGAAAATGCGCTGGATATGCAGCGATCGTAATAATTCGTCGAGTTGCGTGCCGCTAAAGCCGGAATATGCATCATTTTCTCGAGTCGTTGCTTTGGAAACGATGTGTGTTCCGATAGGCAGCTCCAGATCGGGATGAAAAGCCGCGCCGCCCGATCCGGCGATGCAGTGTGGTGGCCATTGACCGCCCTGCGGTTGAAACGAGCAATGATCCGGCGGATGCCAATCGCGCGTGGCGAAAACAGGCAATCGATGCGCGGCAAAATAAGCCAGATAGCGATTGAGTTGCGGAATGATTGCATTGCCTCCAGCAATCGCAAGACTGCCGCCAGGCAGAAAATCATTCTGCATGTCGACCATGATGAGCGCATCGCCCGCTGCGGGTGCAATTTTCATGATGTAAATCCATCATCAGCACTGATAGCCTAGGTCACACCATCATTCCCCGCTGCCAGAAACATGGTGCTTGCCCGTGCTCACCCGTTTCGCTTGATAGCCTTCACTGCCAATATCTTCGAGAAATTGCACTTTGCTGCCGGGCGTCAATTGATCGAAATCGTGACCGGCCAAATTGTCGCGGTGAAAATATAGTTCCTCTCCGTCGGCAGTCTCGATGAATCCATAGCCTTCCGCTTTGAATAGCTGCGTCACTGTGCCATGCAGTACCGGGGCGTGTGCTTTGGTAGCGCCGCGTTGTTTGCGGGCATAATCTTCCAGTTGACGTTTAGCGGCATCGAAAGCATCGCGTACCGCAACGTACACGTCTTCATTGGCCACGCGATTTACCGCCAAATCTCCGCCCGGTACGGTCATGTGGATGTGCACGTCAAACTGCCGCCCTTGATGGTGGTGCTTGTGCGGAAGCTCGACGACGATCCGGCAGCTCATGATATGCGGATAAAATTTTTCCAGCTTTTCCGCTTTTTCGCGAATATGGCTTTCGAGTGCTTCGGAGTGGGGCATATCCCGTGTGGTGATTTGCAGTGTGACTTCCATGACAATTTCCTCCTGGTCAGTTGAGTTCAACGTTTCTAGTAAAGGCTATCCTTTAATGCATACTTTCGGGCGCAGAAACGCAACTCTGCGTGCCAATTCCGCTTGTTCCGTGACCTCGGCCACTTGGTCAACATCCTTGTAAGCGCCTGGTGCTTCCTCCGCTGCGCCACGCATCGAGCGGGTGCGGATCAGGATACCTTGCCGCTCGAGGTCATCGATCAAGGTCCGGCCATCCCATTGTTTCAATGCTTGATTGCGGCTCATGGCGCGGCCCGCGCCGTGGCTGCATGAGGCAAAAGCTTGATTGGTGCGGGTACCGGCGAGAATGTACGAGCCCGTGCCCATACTGCCGCCGATGATGACGGGTTGCCCCACGTCGCGATATCGCGCCGGCAATCTGGGATGTCCGGGTGCAAAAGCACGCGTGGCGCCTTTGCGATGCACATGCAGCCAGCGGATTTTGCCGTCCACTTCGTGCTGCTCTTCTTTGCAGGTGTTGTGTGAGATGTCAAACAGCGTTTCCAATGATGTCTGGGGGTAGATTTCAGCGAATGTGGTGCGCGTCAGATGCGTCAGGATTTGCCGGTTAGCCAGCGCGCAATTGATCGCGGCATTCATCGCGCCGAGGTATTGCTGACCTTCCGGCGATTTGATCGGGGCGCAGGCTAATTCCCGGTCGGGCAGGTGGATGCCGAGACGGCCAGCAGCCTTGGCCAGCATCACCAGATAATCGGTGCCGATCTGATGGCCGAGTCCGCGCGAACCGCAGTGGATGGAGATAATCAGCTGGCCTTGGTGCAGACCGAAAGCTTGCGCCGTAACGTTGTCGTAAATGCGTTCCACGACCTGCACTTCCAAATAATGATTGCCGGAACCGAGCGTGCCCATTTCGCCGCGCTGGCGTT
>CAYQZF010000224.1:0-4590 GCA_964421895.1 uncultured Nitrosomonas sp.
GTCTTCAAAGTTCTCATTTGAATATTTGCTACTACCACCAAGATCTGCACTAGAGTCTGTTTCATCCGGACTCACGTCCTCGACTTCGTCACAAACTCCACGCCCTCCTACTCATTAGAGCTTCGCATTTGCCCTAATGGTTGAGTATAGGTCACTCGCTTCAGCGCCATCCATTTTCAGGGCTAATTCCTTCGGCTAGTAAGTTTTTACACACTTCTTAGCGGATTTCGACTTCCATGACCACCGTCTAGCTGTCTTAAGAAATCAACACCTTTTGGGGATCTGATGAGCGAATAGTTTGGCACCGTAACTCAACGTCCGGTTCATCCCGCATCGCCAGTTCTGCTTACCAAAAATGGCCCACTAAGAACTTCCATTCGGAGCCCTGGTTCAATTAAGTAACCGAAGGCGTCTTACCTATTTAAAGTTTGAGAATAGGTCAAAGTAGTTTCTACTCCGGAACCTCTAATCATTAGCTTTACCTGATAAAACTGTATAAGTTCCAGCTATCCTGCATTTGATTAATTTTTATTAATTGCTTACATATATTTAACACTGTAAGCAACCGAATACATCTTAAGCCATTCGCTGTAGCAAATGACCCATCATCTTTTACTCTGTGAGCTCTGATGTCCTTTTAAAAAAGACATTTAGTTGCTGGTTACATCTCGAAAAAGAAATTAAAACAATACTTACCATACCCAATCGGTTGTTACCTGATTGGACTTTGCATTAAGAAATGAATGAATGCAAAATGGTGTGTTTCTTTCTTATAGAAATATCTTCACTTTTACTGGAAGTGAAGAAGGGTGAGATAGTCTTCCAACAATTTGATGATGCTGTAGAATTAGAATAATTCTACTAGTTCTTTGTAAATTATAATTTTATTTTATTATAATTTTTGCTGATTCATACGATCCCATTCCTCCTACTAGTTTTTTGAACTGTGATCCCCTAGAATAGTTAGTTTTTTATGGTAAAACTTCTGAGGGAAACTTCGGAGGGAACCAGCTACTAAAGCGCTCGATTAGTCTTTCGCCCCTATACCAAGATCTCAGCAACGATTTGCACGTCACTACGCTTATGAGCATCCACCAGAGTTTCCCCTGGCTTCCCTCTGTCCTGGCATAGTTCGCAGCTTTTTCGGGTCCCAACAGATATGCTCCTACTCAAATCTATCACAAGTGACGATCGGTCGATAGTGCCCCTTCCTTCGAAAAGCAAGGTTCCTACCACAGATGTCATAAGACACCCTTCACTTTCATTACGCGCTGGGGTTTTCCACCCAAACACTTGCATATATGTTAGACTCCTTGGTCCGTGTTTCAAGACGGGTCGGTCGAATCCATCGAGTCAAGATCGCGATTCAACATATGAACATCGCACCCAATACTTCCCCTTCAAACTAAACATCACACGGTGATCTTCAACCTGAAGAAGAAGCAGAGATACGTGCCCAAGCCATAGTGGCGTTGAATTGTCATTTTAGACGAGTTCCCCACTCCAAATCACGTTAGAGCTGAAAGTCTATAACAAGCAGATATTGCTACCTACCCTACCTTTCCCCCAGCCTTTCCACGCGATTCGAAGTGATCTTGACCGGTTACGAGACCACAGAAACCGCCCAGTTGTCGTCCACTTCCCAACACTAGGCTCTAAACACTAGCATCAAAAAGTCTTCGCAACCGAACAGCAATATAATCCCGCACCATTGTAATTGAATTCGAACGCTTCCCCCTTAACAATTTCAAGTACTATTTAACTCTCTTTTCAAAGTTCTTTTCATCTTTCCCTCACGGTACTTGTTCGCTATCGGTCTCTCGCCTATATTTAGCTTTAGATGAAACTTACCACCCAATTAGAGCTGCAATCCCAAACAACTCGACTCGCAAAACATGCGTCGTACGCGGCGATCTCCGGACCAATGTACGGGGTTCTCACCCTCTATGATACTCTGTTCCAAGAGATTTCAATCCAGGTCACCGCTGACAACACGTTCACACTGTACAATTCGAGAACCCGCCTGGGCGCCCGATTTTCAAACTTGAGCTCTGACCGCTTCACTCGCCGTTACTAAGGTCATCCTTGTTAGTTTCTTTTCCTGCCCTTATTAATATGCTTAAATTCAGGGCGTACTCTCGCTTCATTTGAGATCTTCAAGAAGAGAAGAAGTAAAAAGACGGAATTAAAAATAAAATTTTAATTCATAAAGAAGTGAACACTGTGAACAAGTCCATTTCCAACAACTTGTTTGAAACTCATAGAAAACTCCAATCACTATAGAAAAAACAATTAAAAATTGAATATCTTATATAGTCATCATCGACGTTTAAAAGAGACAAATTAAAGGCGGTATCTTGTTCGATTCGCTTCACATCTTTCTACGTATTGGTGGGGGCCTTTGAATGGGTTTTCACACAATTCAAAGGTTTCTGAATTTAAGGAGACAAGGTATGAAAAAGAGATATTCTCTCTTCTCTCCCTTGACAATCCCATTCTCCATAAGGAAAGTTTTCTTTTGACAGAAAAGTTTCATTATGATTTGTTTATCACCGATACTCAAAGAGGCGTGCTCCCAGGAGGACCCGAGAGCGCAATTTGCGTTCAAAGATTTGATGATTCACTGAATTCTGCAATTCGCATTACATATCGCATTTCGCTGCGTTCTTCATCGTGGCGAGAACCAAGATATCCATTGTTAAGAGTTGTATTAATGTTTTTAGCATATACAATCTATAAGACGTATATCATTATGTATCTTCAGTAAAGAGGATACAAATGTTCTCATTGACATAAGTTATTTTTGATAAGTTGTAATTAGTTGTGGTTAAAAAAAAAAGCTTTCTTCCTTTCCCTTCCCTTCCCCTCAACAAAAATATATTGAGAAAAAAGGAAAAAAATGGAAAAAAGCAGTGATTTAATATTAAAATCACCAAAATAAATAAAAAAGCCACTACAATGACTTATACGATCCACGAAATCCCCATGCAGAAAGAAACACGAAAAATTGAATTCTCAATGAGACTGACCGCACAAAGTTGTATAAGTACACATAACGTAGTGGGATAACAGGTGCACGGGTAGTTGAATAATGGATTACACAGCTTCACACTTTGACAGACAACACAAAAAGAGTTGAGTGAAAAAAGAGAAGAGAGTGTTAATGATCCTTCCGCAGGTTCACCTACGGAACGGTGTTTTTTTGTTTTTGTGGAAGGATCATTAGGGGGAAGTAACAGGAAACAAAAGAAAGAGTGATTCAATATGGGAATTTCTTTCTGCTCGACTATGTCTTAGATGTGTTGTATTGTACACATCCATGATCGCTTTAAGTCTGTGAACAAACGAAGAGGATTTGATTTTTCTTCGTTTGATGCAAGTAAACAAAAACCTTTTCGACGAAAAAAGGATATATATTGGAAGATGAGAACATATTGACGCGAAAGATTTTACCACATTCTCCAAGGATTAATACACAATGGAGTGGACAACATTATAAAGTTGTTCATGGTTTTCGGTCTTCAATTTCATTTGATTTCTTCCAACAGCATTTTTTCAAAGGATTTGTTATTCTTGCAGTTCGATCATGTTGTTCAAATCACAATATATATGTGAATTGAACTTGTAAATATTCATAAGGCAACAAAAGAGGAAAAGTACGTAAATTAAATGTTTACAATCCAAGGCTTCCATAGGTATATTTATGAAAAGAACCAAAACCTTGTTACGACTTTTACTTCCTCTAAATGAGCAAGTTTGATTCACATCTCAGAAGACCAATCAGGAGAACCTAAATGGACCACAATCCGTGAAGCTCACTAATTCATTCGATCGGTAGTAGCGACGGGCGGTGTGTACAAAGGGCAGGGACGTAATCAATGCAAGTTGATGACTTGCGTTTACTAGGAATTCCTCGTTGAAGATGAATAATTCCAATCATCTATCCCCATCACGATGGACTTTAAAAAGATTACCCAAGCCTCTCAGCTAAGGTTATAAGCTCGATGAATCCATCAGTGTAGCGCGCGTGCAGCCCAGAACATCTAAGGGCATCACAGACCTGTTATTGCCTCGAACTTCCATCGGCTACACACCGATAGTCCCTCTAAGAAGTCAAACGTATCCAAGCCGAAGCTTGAACCGAACTATTTAGCAGGTCGAGGTCTCGTTCGTTAACGGAATTACACCGATTCAGCGACAAGCATTTGTCAAAATGCTATCGTTATCTACAGCCTTATGATTACGGCACTTATCTGTAGAACTCCATTACTGGAGGGGCAGTACGTTCCTTGAATCATCTTCTTGTAAGAAGACAACCTGCAGCTTTCCGCACGTTACACCGGTTAGACGTTGACTCTAACTCAGCTCGAGATCAACCATAAGAATGTAACATCCTATGGCCTTCCTCGATCCAGCTTGCATTGCAGCTATCTGACCATTTTTTTCAAATGGTGGAATTCCCGTAAATGGTCACTTGACCTAATTCCTGAAGATAGTCCACTATATGAATTAAACCATATGTTTCTGGCTAATAGTTAACCAGACAAATCACTCCACCAACTAAGAACGGCCATGCACCACCACCCATAG
>CAYQZF010000225.1:0-4477 GCA_964421895.1 uncultured Nitrosomonas sp.
AGGTAGTCACCGAAATATCGGAAAGTGAGTGATTATTCATTGTTTATATAATTAGAATGAGCAAAAAACTGTGGAATATTACAGAAGCTATCCATTGCCGTGCAGAATTTTCATCCCGAAAATACAACTTCTGTAAGAACCTGTTGAAAGTAATCAACTATAATTCATCATTTTCCGCTAAACTGCCGAAAAAAATCACAATCCCCTTTGAAAATGCGCTACTGGTTAATGAAATCCGAGCCCTATGAATTCAGCATTGATGATTTTGCTGCATTACCCGGCCAAACGGTCGCATGGGAAGGTGTGCGCAATTATCAGTCGCGTAATTTCATGCGCAATCAAATGGCGGTTGGCGATCCGGTGTTCTTCTATCATTCGTGCTGCAAAGAACCCGGCATCATGGGGATTGCCACCGTGAGCAAACCAGCGTACCCAGATGCCACACAATTCAACCCCGCTAGCAAATATTTCGATCCCAAAGCCGCCAAAGACAATCCGCGCTGGTTTAACGTCGAGATTACCCTGCAGCAAAGAACCCGGCTGATTCCGATCAAAGAACTGCGGCAGTATCCTGAACTACAGC
Source organism: uncultured Nitrosomonas sp. (assembly GCA_964421895.1). Classification (GTDB taxonomy): domain Bacteria; phylum Pseudomonadota; class Gammaproteobacteria; order Burkholderiales; family Nitrosomonadaceae; genus Nitrosomonas. The sequence continues at coordinate 584 of CAYQZF010000225.1, forward strand.
GGATGCGCGTATTGCAGACCGGTAACCGGTTATCGATCACACCGGTCGATCCGGTCGAATGGCGATTCATCATGAGCATTCTGTGATGCGCTTCGATTCTTTTTATCCGGCTTAAATCATGGAATGGTGGCTGATTTATCTGTTGACCGGCGCATTTGTGGGATTTTTTGCCGGATTACTCGGCATCGGCGGCGGTCTCATCATCGTGCCGGTGCTGATTTCGCTCTTCACTATGCAAGATTTTCCCGCTGATCGCATCATTCATCTGGCGCTGGGCACCACGATGGCGACAATCATTTTCACTTCGGCGGTCAGTTTGCGCACCCATCATTTGCATGGCGCGGTGAACTGGCCGGTCGTGAAAAATATTACTCCCGGCATTTTTCTCGGCACATTCGGTGGCGCAGCCCTCGCCGGATCGATGACTGGTCAACTTTTGAGCATTATTTTTGTCATTTTCATCTTTTACGCCGCCACGCAAATGCTGCTGCAATTCCGCCCCAACCCCATGTTTCAGCTTCCCGGACGAATCGGCCTGTTTCTCGCGGGTAATGTCATCGGCGCGCTGTCCAGTCTGGTTGCGATTGGCGGCGGATTGTTATCGGTGCCTTTTCTGACGCTGTGCAACGTTAAACTGCAACACGCCATCGGCACCGCCGCAGCGATCGGTTTCCCCATCGCATTGGCCGGCACGGCCGGTTACGTCGCAAACGGCCTGCTGCAACCGGAAATACTGCCTGATTATTGCCTGGGTTATGTTTATTTACCGGCCTTGTTCTGGCTGGTAGCCGCCAGCATGCTGACAGCGCCGCTCGGGGCAAAGCTCACGCATTCTACTCGGACGGCCATTCTGCGATCAGTCTTTGTAGTGTTGCTCTATGGCTTAGGTATCCGCATGCTAATCAGTATTCTTTAAGGAAACTTTGAAGAAGGTAGCGAGCGATGGCCAGGTAAAGCGAAAAAGCGCAGTTTACGAGTGATAAATGAGCATTTTGAGCCTGATTTCAACGCAGCATGGCCGAGCGTAGTAGTTTTTCAGAGCTTCCTTAACCTCAACATCCGATTGTCTCGCGATTTATCAATGCGCACCGCTCAATATCAAATCCGGGGTTATTGAATCAGTCACTTAAAACTACCGGATAACAATTTTTCAGTGATTTTTTCTCGTATCATGCTATAGTCACAATGCAGTAAAGAAGTAAGCGATGTATTTTTTAAATTTTAAGGATATAGCTATAAATGAAACTCTCAGTAATTTTGATCGCAGCAATGTTTGCATTGACAACATTAACCGCATGCAAACCAAAAGCACCGGAAAGCGCAAGCTCGGACAACTATGGCACAACGCATGAAGGTAAAGCGCCTGAAGGCCGTAACGAGCTGCCAGGAAAATAATAGTTACTTGCATAACTATTAGTACGATTTATCGTACAACGTTGTTAAGGTACACCCTGTAGGATCGATGTTCCTACAGGCGTCTTCAAAACAGTCAACCCAGTTTCAGAAAATCCCCTCGGATTCAAACAAAACCCATCAGTAATCGATTTCCGCCATCTCGCGCCCTCTTTTCTCATCGACCGTTGCAAGCATCGTAAGACCGAGAACAAAAAACGCCAGCGTGCTGAGTAATGCGATGCGGTGATCTCCGGCAAACAAGTAAACCATTCCGCCATACGTCAGCGGGCCGATAATCGCGGATAGTTTTGTCGCCAATCCCCATAAACCGAAAAATTCACCCTGCCGCCCGGATGGCGTAAACTGCCCCACCAGCGCCCTGCCCGCCGATTGCGCGCCGCCCAGCGCGGTGCCGATCAAATTGGCGGCAATCCAGAATAGCAACTCATCAACCGCAAAATATGCGCAAATGATCGCAGCAATCCAAATCACCAATGTGATCGCAATACACCGCAGCGAACCGATGCGATCCTGCAAATGACCGAACAGAAAAGCGCCGATTGCGGCGGTAATATTGACCACCATGATCAGGACAATCGTATCTTGCGTTTTGAATCCCATCACTTCTTGCGCGTACACCGCCGCCAGCACGATTACGATATGGATGCCGGCATAATACGTGGTCAACGCCAATAAAAAACGGAACAAATCGGTATGCATACGGGCCTGGTGCAGCGTAGCGCGCAAACGGCCGAATCCTTGCCGCACGATGTGCGTGCTATCAAACGATTCCACCACCGTGGCGCGCTCGCGCAACCACAACAACGTCGGCAAAGCTGCAAGCGCAAACAATACCGCCACGATCAGATTAGTCACCGGCACGTATTGCGCGGCTTCCATGCCTTGCTGTTCCGCATACGTGACGTAACCGAGACACAACGCCAACGTCAATAAACCACCCAAATAACCCAGTGCCCAGCCGTAACCAGACAATCGCCCAATGGTTTGCGGCGTGCTGATTTCCGGCAGAAACGCTGCAATCAGGTTTTCGCCGCTGGCGAACATCACCGTCGCCAGAATCACCAGAACAACCGCCAAGGCGATATCACCCGGTCCGGCAAAATACAATAACGCGGTAAACAGCACGCAACCCATCGTCGTTGTGGCCAGAAAGCGCTTCTTCGCGCCGGAATAATCGGCGATTGCGCCCACGACCGGTGCGCTCAATAACACCAAGGCATTGGCCGCCGCCATGGTCAGCGTCCACAGCAGCGTCGCGGAGCCGTTGCCGCTCCCGGCGGCGATCACGCCGACAAAATAGGCGTTGAAAATGGCGGTCAAGATGACGGTGGTAAACCCCGAATTGGCGAAGTCGTACATGCACCACGCAAAGCGTTCGCGGCGCGTAACGGGGGCAAAACGGTCAGCGGAAAATGCCATTGCTAAAGTAGACTCTTAAAATTGGCTACTGCCCCGTCATTTTTTCCGGCACAACCCAAGCGTCGAATTGCTCCGCCGTCAGATAACCGGTGGCAATCGCGGCGGCTTTCAACGTCGTGCCTTCGCGGTGCGCTTTTTTAGCGATTTCGGCGGCTTTGTCGTAACCAATATGCGGATTCAACACGGTCACCAGCATCAAGGAATTGTGCATCAATGCGTCGATACGCTCGACATTGGCTTCGATGCCGGTTGCGCAATGGTCGTTGAAACTGACCATGGCGTCAGCGAGCAAGCGCACGCTTTGCAGGAAGTTGTGAATGATCAGCGGTTTCATCACGTTCAACTCGAAATTCCCCAGCGCGCCGCCCATGTTGACCGCGACATCGTTACCCATCACCTGGCAACACACCATCGTCATCGCTTCCGATTGTGTCGGGTTAACCTTGCCCGGCATGATCGAACTGCCCGGCTCGTTTTCGGGAATGCGCAATTCACCGATACCGCAGCGCGGCCCGGATGCCAGCCAGCGGATATCGTTGGCGATTTTCATCAGCGATGCAGCCAGCGTTTTCAACGCGCCATGCGCATGCACCAAGGCATCGTTGCTCGCCAGCGCCTCGAATTTGTTCGGTGCGGTGACGAACGGCAAACCGGTCAGCCGTGACAATTCCGCCGCGACGCGCGCGGCAAATTCCGGATGCGCATTCAGTCCCGTGCCGACCGCCGTGCCACCGAGCGCCAGCTCGCACACATGGCCCATCGACGCTTGCACATGCCGCAAGCCGTGATCCAGTTGCGCGACATAACCGGAAAATTCCTGCCCCAGTGTTAACGGTGTTGCATCCTGCAAATGCGTGCGGCCGATTTTGACAATGTCGCTGAATGCTTGTGCCTTGGCCGCCAAGGTATCGCGCAATAACTGAATCGCGGGCAGCAAATGCTGCTGCAATTCCTGCACCGCCGCGACATGCATCGCGGTCGGAAACACATCGTTGGACGATTGTCCTTTGTTGACGTCGTCGTTCGGGTGCACTTTGCGATCCGCGCCGCGCCCGCCGC
>CAYQZF010000226.1:0-4449 GCA_964421895.1 uncultured Nitrosomonas sp.
CATTTTTTGGGCGACTCATGGTCTGGAACGCCTTTGAGGCATTCATCTAATAAGCCTCCGGCTTTGCCGGAAGTAATTTAACTTGTGATTCCCCGTAGTTTTGCCACGAGGGTCTAATTAGGCTTTAGAATGTTGGGATGCTATGGAGAAAGCGAGCTACTTGTGCATAGTTGATACATTATCATATTGTATTTATTGTGAAATACTAGATGGGATTGTTAGGCAAAGTAGGTGTAGAATTATCATGCTGGCAGCAAAAGAGATAGAAGAGCGATATGATATTGAGTTTGAGCAGATAGGTTGGAACAAAGACCACGTGCATATGTTCTGTAAGACTCAACCTAAAATTGCACCGGTTCAGATTGTTAGGGTATTCAAAAGAATAAGAGGGTGGGGATTGTTTAAGAGGGGAGAGGGACGGATTTGAAACGAGATTTGTGGGATGGTAAGTTTTGGGTAGATGGCTATTATGTTGCAATTATTGGAGAAAGAGTAGATTGGCGTATAGTTGGGCGGTATGTAAAGAATTAAGGCAAACCAAAAGAAGAGCTGAGTCAACTTGAGCCATTCTAATACCTCGTGGTCTTACGAGGAGGGGATATTGTTTCGAAAAAAATGGTTAAACAATGCAGAATATGATTTTCCTTTTTTCCAAGGATGCTATGAGCATGGAAAACTTTTCACGCTACGGCAATCGTTATTGGGAAACCACAAATTTTGATGAAATGGCAGAAAAGGGAACCGAATTTCTTCGTCATTATACGACAGCTATTTCTACATCTATGGCATTTAGCTCAATGCTGACTGGTAAAAATCCCTATGAATTTACAGATCGTAAATTTTACACAGATGTGCAACCCACGAAGTTCGAAACAATTTTTAGCCGTCTGCAGGCTGAGGGCTATGATTGTCATATCCTCTGGTCTCCGGACTATATGACTGGTGCATGGCCATATGTTCGCTGCTTTGGCGACGAGGATAGGACTCATATTCATGTGCTGGAGATGCAGCAAGCTTGTGGTGTTCAGCGCCCGAACGATTTTACACTGAAGCGTGACGACACTCTTTTGAAAAAGACGAAGCAGTTGATTTATGATGAATTAAACAGCATTCAGCCTACTTCAAAACAGTTTATCTGGATGCATTTACCGCATTTGTTACGCGGCCGTTGCAGCTACGGTGACGACATAGATGTCTTTGATGAGATTCTCGGGTTTGTGCGAAGAAAATACGGTGATGAATCTATTTACATCACGGCTGATCATGGTCATATGAACTTACACAAGAACATTATGGCCTACGGTTTCCACGTGTATGAGTTGGCATGTCATGTGCCATTCATCTCGCCTCGGATCGATGGATTAAAAAAAGTGGAGAGGATTACTTCTCACACTGATCTGATGGATATTCTTCTTAACGGAAGAATCCCGGAACATGATTATGTATTGACGGACTCACAGTATTATTGCCAACCAGATCGAAAGTTAGCCGTTATTGGGCAACGCTACAAATACATTTATAATAAACGTAATCACAGCGAAGAGCTTTATGATCTGGAATGGGATCCTCAAGAACGTTACAATCTGTTAGAACGCGACAGGTATGACAATGATAAGGGCGGTTTGCGGCGCATCACAGAACTGTATTTCTATCCCTACCACAACGAAGCAATAAAAGCTCTGAAAGGATTGCATGCAAAAAAGGAAAAAATATGGCGCAGTGGCACCTGGAGGGAAGAAGCATGCGTCAGTGCGCGTAGTGCGGTGCGGCATATCGTTGCAAAAATACAGACAAAGCTGAACAAATGCTGAAAGGATTGCAGAAATTATGAAACGAGTGATCACATATGGCACGTTTGATCTTTTACATTATGGGCACATTAACTTGCTGCGCCGAGTAAAGGCAATGGGTGATTATCTAATCGTTGGCTTGTCTACTGACGAATTCAACTGGAATGAAAAGCATAAAAAGTGCTACTTCGATTATGAAAAGCGTAAACAGTTACTTGAGGCTGTACGTTATGTAGATCTAGTTATCCGAGAGGAAAACTGGAATCAGAAACGTAGTGACGTTCATAAGTATCACGCCGACGTGTTCGCAATCGGCGATGACTGGAAAGGGAAGTTTGACTTTCTGAAAGGAGATGGTTGTGAAGTGGTATATTTGCCTCGTACACCAGAAATTTCTACTACTCAGATTAAGAGGGACTTAACCAGTAATCTATAGATCTAGAGAAGAAAATGTTGGTAGCCTAAAAAGTAATGGAAAGTGGTAGGATATGCAAACTATTCAATAACTTTAACTTAAAAGCACTTTCTAAATCCAAAAGACAGATACTCAGAGTCTTTTGCAAAAAAGGACTCTGAGTTTTGAGAAGTATGGCAATTTTTATTTATTCTCTAATAGTTTAGATAGTATCGTCATAAGATGTGGTAGTGAAGTTGCGATTTCACTAAAACCGAGTTGACCTATGACAGAGAGTACACGGTGCACAATCTGTTAGATTCGGTATGGGCACTCCGTGAGATGCGCCTGCCTGGCCAGAGTGGGCATGGGTAGCATTGCATTCATCAATGTAGTATTTGAATTTTGCGTACAGGAGGGGCACCGTGGCGGGATTTGCCCGCGAGCTACGGCGATTGGATGAACATGCCCCGCAAATTTTTTCACTGGCGCGACCAGGGGCACCTGAGAAGCACTGTTCGAACAGCTCAGTGATAACCCAGATTTTGAGTGGCTGATGATCAATACTAGTCATTGCAAGGTTTACCCTCATGCTGTCGGGGCTAGAAGCGGAAATCAGGACATAAGCCACACAAAAGGGGGCAACACCAAAATGCATCTGGCTGTGGATGCCGAATGGTATATAGGCCGGCATCATTGCTACGGAAGCTACGTGGGCGGACTGTACTCAAGCTCAAGGAACTCTTGCTGGCATCCCGGTCAAGCACCTGATCGATGGTAAGGGCTACGATAGCGAAACCATCGTCGAGCAAGCGAGATAGATGCAAGGCAATTTTTTGAAAGGAATTAGACACTCTTAAATATATTTAGTTAAAAGTAACTTTATGTTTTTTAATATGTAGCACACTTATGGGTATTCGCATTCTTTATCTATTCCATGAAACCTACCCGACTTTTCGGGTGGATATACGTGTATTGTTTGGCAAAATTTTACCAAAATATGGCATTCATTCCGATATTGTTGCCGGAAATGAAAGGAGGGGAGCAGAAACTGAGAGCTGGAGTGGAGGTGAGGCTTATCTTTGTAATGTGCCTGGTGGATCAGCAATGAGACATCTAAAGATTTTTCTCCACGGAGTCAAACATATGATTTTAGCTGATAGTAGGCGATATCAAGTTATCCAAGTGCGCGATATGCCACTGTTGGCAGCAATTGGACTTTTGGTGACGCGATGTAAAGGGTTAAAATTTTGCTACTGGATGTCATATCCCATGCCAGAAGGGAATATTTCAACGGCGCGTGATCGTGGACTATCCTCAGGGCTAATGAAATTTCTCTTCCCATGGGTAAACGGTCATATCGGGCGCTTACTTCTTTACCGGTTGGTATTGCCAATGGCCGATCATATTTTTGCACAATCTGATCAGATGAAAACTGATTTGATCAGACAAGGTATCTGCTTTGAGAAAATCATTCCGGTACCTATGGGTGTAGATGTGGAAGAATTGCATAATCGTCATATATCTGCCATTAATAGTATACATCTTACAAGTAAGCGAGTACTTGTTTATCTTGGGACGCTGGTAAGACCTCGAAAAATTGAGATACTGTTTGAAATGCTTGCGATTGTTAAAAAAAAATTTCCAAATGTAGTGCTAGTACTGGTCGGTGATGCAAATGAAGAAGCGCATCACCGATGGTTAGAAATGAGAGCAACTGAAGCAGGAGTCAAGGAGCAACTTGTGTGGACTGGGTGGTTGCCGATGTTTGAGGCGTGGAGCTATGTGCGTGCAGCAGAAGTTGGGTTGTCACCATTTCCCCGCAGTAGCTTGCTTGATAGCGCATCGCCGACCAAAGTACTAGAGTATCTTGCACTTGGAGTGCCAGTAGTGTGTAACGATAATCCAGATCAACGACAAATAATCAATCTGAGTGGGGCTGGTATTTGTGTAACTTATACAGCTGAGGATTTTGCGGAGGCAGTTATCCAAATTTTGAGTTTAGATAACTGCAAAAGGAATGAGATGATCACAAAGGGTAAGGATTATGTTAATAAGTATAGAGATTATCGGATAATTGGTAGTGATTTAGCTCATTTTTATAAGATACTGCTAAAGGAAGGATAAGAGAAAGATAACTAGTGGGATCGCAAGATTGATTCCGGCACAAATAAAGTGCGATATTGATTGTGTCAAATTTGTGTCACACCTGTATGTAAATTCCATAATTTAGGGTTGTGTGGCAATGATTTTATATGTGGCAAG
>CAYQZF010000227.1:0-4401 GCA_964421895.1 uncultured Nitrosomonas sp.
TCACGCGAATATTTTACGCCCCAAGGGGCGAGGAATTAAACCCGGTAGAGATTAAGGAAACACTGATTTATTCGGTTTAATCAGCTGGCGTATTCAATTTCGAAGTGCAACACCTCACGGTGATTTGGTGTAACGCACCGTATTTCCGAAGAAAATCTCAAACAGGGTTCTGAATCCAAGTACTTTGCGTGGTCGATGATTGAGTCTATCCATCGCCCATTGCACGACCAACTCCATTCCCTTGGGGAAATACTGGCGCAGTAGCCCGTTGCTGTTCTCGTTCAAGTCACGTGTAGTCGTAAACTCCCCTTCTTGAAGAAGAATTTTCTCCAGCTTCGGGCAGAATTCATTACTGAGCATTAATCGGGGCATCGCAAATTCGTTTTGTTGATGGTATAGGAACCCCAATATTACGATTACGAGTCTGCTATTATCTACTATATGCTTATGTCAAAACGTCAACAGATCCTAAGAAAACTTTAATTTATTTACAACAAATAGTTAATATGATGATTCCATTCAACAAACCACACATGTCTGGTAAAGAGCTTTACTACATCGCTGACGCGCACTTCCATAATATACTTGCAGGTGATGGTCCTTACACAAAGAGATGCCATCAATGGCTTGAAACGCATACAGGTAGTGCAAAAGTATTGTTAACGCATTCATGTACTGCGGCTTTGGAAATGTCGTCTTTACTATTTAACATACAGCCGGGCGATGAAATCATCATGCCTTCTTATACGTTTGTTTCAACAGCAAATGCTTTTGTCCTTCGAGGTGGAGTACCGGTTTTTGTAGACATCAGAGAAGATACATTAAACATTGATGAACAACTGATAGAGCAGGCGATTACTCCACGTACAAAAGTTATTATTCCTATTCACTATGCTGGCGTGTCTTGCGAGATGGATACAATTTTGTCAATCGCCGTACGCCATAATCTGAAAATAGTAGAAGATGCTGCTCAGGGTGTTATGTCCACCTATAAAGGCCGTTCTCTAGGAAGTATAGGCAACTTAGGTGCTTATAGCTTTCATGAAACAAAAAATGTCATCTCAGGCGAAGGCGGGTGTTTGCTCATAAACGATCCAAGCTTGACGCAGCAAGCCGAAATTATTCGGGAAAAAGGTACAAATCGCAGTCAATTCTTCCGTGGTCATGTTGACAAATATACATGGCAAGATGTGGGTTCCTCATTCTTACCGGGAGAACTGATCTCAGCATTTCTGTGGGCTCAGCTCGAGGAAGCGGAGCAGATCACAAAACATCGCTTGGATCTTTGGAATGAATATCATCAATTACTTGAGCCACTCGAAAATCAAGGTCTATTACGCAGACCAATCATCCCCGATGGTTGCTTGCATAATGCTCATATGTATTATGTTTTATTATCTAGTGAATTTTCGCGCGATAAAGTTCTGCAGAAAATGAAAGATGAAGGAATTGGCGCCATTTTTCACTATATCCCACTGCATTCCGCACCGGCTGGAAAAAAATATGGACGCGTATCAGGGGAAATGAAAAATACGGATTCTTGTGCCGAAAGAGTTATTCGTTTGCCGTTATGGATAGGCTTGAGTCAAACCCAGCAACAGAAAGTTGTTACTACTTTGGAAAATGCTATCAAAAAAGAATCATAGCTATCGCCACACTAGGGTTTGCTGACATTTCACATAGGTAGCCGCAGATATCTGCGTGCCATGGCTATCCTATACCTTCAAAATTTCGCTTTAGTTTGTCGTATCGTGTAGCTACTGCCCGATACTGCTTTAGCCGAATACAAAAGCATTCTCCATAAAATGCTGGTATCTATATAAGCTCTAATCTGTAAGAACTCTTAGTGTTGTTTACAGAGAGGTTAATCGAAAATTTCATAAAGAGTGGCATTATTCAAACTCTTATGGGGTTTCACGGTGTTGTAGGAGTTGATGAACGGAAAAGCTGAATGCGTCGGCCGCGCTGTCTTTAAAGGAAACCTGGTTGTGCCACATGTTCATCAGGGTGCAGATGACCTGCTCTGCTTTATCGTTGGTTTGCGGACAATTGATGCGGATAAACTTCTGGCCGATACCGTGTTACCTGCAAGCTTTGCCGAAAGCATGATTGTCAGTTCCTTTAAATTCCGTACCATTATCCGAATAAGCACAGCCGATCCGATGGGCATTGGGTAATGACAGTGCCGATGAGAAAGCGAGCTGCACTTGTTGGGTTTTATCGGAAAAAACACCGGCTCCAGCTCCCTGGAGAAATCATCAATGGCCACAAACAGATACTCGCGAGTCCAGTCGGTGACGGCGTATTGGATTGTGAAAAGCTACTGCCATATTGCCAAATGCTGGTTTCAGATCGATCAGCAACATTGCTGGGTACATAAGACCGTCGATGTATTGGAAAAACATGTAGCTCCAGGTCGAGGAAGCACTACACAATATCTGGCAGGCAGAAGCTCGTGAAAAAGCTTATGAAGCATTTGATAACTGTATAGCGCGTTTCAATCCGAAATATCCAAAAGCCATAGAGTGCCTGGTTAAAGACAAAGATTTCATGCTGGCTTTCTACGATTAACCTGCTGAGAACTGGCAGTACATCAGAACAACTAACCCAGTTGAATCTGTATTTGCCACTGTCAAATTGAGAGCTGCTAAAACCAAAAATTGCGGTAGCTAGGCAACAATGCTGGTTATGGCGTTCAAACTTATGGAGGCGGCTCAAAAAAATGGTTCCGATTGAGGGACTACACTTTCGGCAGATGTCCTCGCCAGTATTAAATTCATCAACGGTATAAAACAACAAATGGGAGATCGGAAACAGACCGCTGCTTGATTCTCCGTACACCAAGTTTGACTATAGCTCAGATTTCCTGGCGATCCAATAAACTTGATCGGATGCGTTTACGTATGTTCATCTACAGCATTCTAAACAACGCTAGAAATTCTTACACTTAATCCATGCTGTAACCAGCATTTGCTTTGTGTTAGCATAGTGCTATGTTAATGAATCGTATGCAAGTGCAAGTTGATTGCCTAGCTTGTCAGTATATTTGTATGCGTACTGAATATATTGAATTTATTAATTCAGATTCAGATAGGAAATCAATTGAAAAAAGTTGCAATATTACAGTCGAATTATATTCCATGGAAGGGCTACTTCGACATCATAGCTGCAGTAGATGAATTTATCATTTATGACGATGTGCAATTTACCACGAGCGACTGGCGCAACAGAAATAAGATCAAAGTAAATGATCAGCTTCAGTGGCTAACTATTCCTGTATATCATAGCCTTTCCGATAGAATTTGCGATGTTAAAGTATCCTTAAAAAATTGGAATGTAAAACATTGGAAGACATTACAGATGAGTTATGGTCGAGCACCGGCATTTCGGGATACATCGGAGTTCGTTGAAGAGTTGTATCGATCACAACGATCTACTTACTTAAGTCAAATCAACGTGGAATTTATCCGAGCAATTAGTGACTTTTTAGGAATTGATACTCGAATCACCCATTCATCGGAATATAGTTATGGGGGAGATAAATCTGAAAAGGTGTTAACTCTTTGTAAGGCTGCAGGTGCTGATTGTTACTTGAGCGGTCCGGCAGCTAAATCCTATTTAGATGTTAACCTTTTTGATCAGGAAAAGATCGCAGTTGAATGGATGGATTATTCGGGTTATCCTGAATACCGGCAAACAGGAGGAACATTTGAACATGGCGTATCGATCCTTGATTTGATATTTAATACTGGATATCTAGCTCATTCATACATGAAGTTTGTAAAACATCCAACGCCATAAATGTGGCGTCTCCTATAATCGAGAAACCTTGGTAAGCAAAAAAATGTAAATGCAGGTGCAAGTTGAACGGACTAAAGATGGCGCTTAGAATCAAATGATCCGAAATAAAGAAGTTATTTTTTTGACAAAAACGACCGACCCAGTGGCATGTACCAGAATATCGAGTACTCGAATGAGCATATATTCGGCTATGTATGTATCTCATTTGTGAGTCAGCATTCTTGTCGCGGACGATCTCAATCGAGAAATGATGGTTAAGCAGGGCTGATATATATAAATTGTAAAAACTCTCAGTGTTGTTTACAGAGAGGTTAATTGAAATAAGCGTTGAGTATTTTATAAGGGGTGGCATTATTCAAACTCTTATAGGGTTTCACGGTGTTGTAGAAGTTGATGAAACGAAAAAGCTGAATGCGTCAGCCGACGCTGCCTTTAAAGGAAACCTGGTTGTGCCACATGTTCATCAGGGTGCAGATGACCTGCTCTGCTTTATCGTTGGTTTGCGGACAATTGATGCGGATAAACTTCTGGCCGATACCGTGTTACCTGCAAGCTTTGCCGAAAGCATGATTATCAGTTCATTTAAATTCCGTACTGTTA
>CAYQZF010000228.1:0-4367 GCA_964421895.1 uncultured Nitrosomonas sp.
AAGACGGTAGCTTCAATAGAGGTGTGCTGACTCCATAAATTAGGCCCGCGCAAAGCGCGCATACGTAACACTTTCATAACTTAATCCCTTGAGTTTGTAATCCGGTAGAAAGATTCTGATTTTCAGGTTTGTATTTATCTTGGCTAAAACCAAATGTTTCAATTCCAACACATATAACTTCGGGCTCGATACCTAACGCCCATGCAGCGGCCACAGCTGCCAAAATGTTTTCTATAGCCTGTGTACTTTTCGCCCCGCTTTCCGCAGATACTTCGCGTAAATTAAGCAGTGACAACTCATTCTTACCGGAAGCAAGCACAATTTTGCCATTCCGGATAATAACAGCGCGTTTTCCTTGGGTAGGACCTGTTCCATCCGCTCGATGTCGGGTGATCACAGGCAAATTCGCCTCACTGCTGAAGAAAATGACTTCGCCGTGACACAATTCGGCCATCTCTACTAGCATGTCATCTTTTGCATTAAGCACCGCAGCACCGATCGGCAGCTTTACATCTTTTTCCACATCGTCAATCGCTGCAGCCGTAGGTGTCACAATATCGACTTGCGTCCGTAATACGGTATAAACTTGCTTGCGGGTTTCAATGCCATGCCGCCCAAAATGACAAGCAGGATCAACATTTGTAATCACCCCAACCTGGCAGCTATCGTAAGCTAGTCCTTCATTCATCAGCGTATCGAAACCATTCTCGAAGACAGCAGCTTCAACGGTCGGATTCAACAATGTGCGATTGGCTGCCGCCCAATTAGCGCTGTCGTTTTTAGCGATTTGTCGGTAATCCAGATAAAGTCCATTGCTACATGCCAAACCAGTCTGTTTACCGGAGAGCACCAGCAATCTGGCAACAAGATAAGCCACCGGGGTTTTGCCATAGCTTCCAGAAATGCCGACGATAGGAATGCGGCCATTTTCTTGATCCGGAAACAAGTGATCGACGATTGCTTTTCCAACGGGCCGCGGTGTGCCGACTGCCGGCTTGATATGCATCAGCAAGCTTGGACCCGCATTCACTTCAACAATCGCTCCACCTTGTTCATTCAATGGACGTGAAATATCACGCGTAACCAAATCAATCCCGGCAATATCCAAACCAATAACGCGCGCCGCAAGCGATGCAATAGCCGCAGTGCTTGGATGTACTTGATCCGTGACATCGAAGGCGTGATTTCCATTGCGCTGAATCAAAACTGTGATGCCGGCTGGCACAATTGAATCACGTTGATAGCCTTGACGAGCAATTTCTATTTGGGCTGCGCTATCCAAACGGATCAAATTCAGCGGATGATCTTCGGTCAATCCGCGCCGCGGGTCAGAATTGATTTGCGATTCGATCAGATCGGCGATTGTTGAAACGCCATCTCCCACAACCGATACCGAATCACCGCGCGTGGCGGCGACAAGACGATCGCCCACAATCAACAAGCGATGTTCAGTACCCGGAACATAACGCTCAACCAATACCTCGCTGCCTTCTTTTAACGCTACGTGATAGGCCGATTCGATTTCTTCGCGCTTACTCAGCTCAATGAAAACACCGCGTCCATGATTGCCATCGCACGGTTTTACAACAACCGGCATGCCGATATCATTCGCCGCTTCCCAGGCAGCCTCAGCGCTCTCAACCACACACCCTTCTGGAACTGGAACACCGCAAGATTGCAGCAATGATTTCGTTAAATCCTTATCGCGGGAAATACTCTCGGCTACGGCCGGTGTACGATCAGTTTCTGCAGTCCATATGTGACGGCAACGTGCGCCATGCCCCAGTTGCACAAGATTCCCTTTTGCGATCAGCCGAATGGCCGGAATGTTGCGAGCAACGGCTGCATCCACAATGCAAGCTGTAGAAGGTCCGAGCCACAGCGAGTCGACGAGATCACGTATCCGCTGAATAGCGCCATCGACATCGTAAAACGGTTTGTGCACTTGCTGAAAATTCATTGCAGCCAGCACCAGCTCACGCGCCGAGTACAAAGCCGCTTTGGTAATTTCCGCATGCCATGCGCTTAATGCGACTTTATAAACACCACGTACCGATGTTTCGCGCGCTCGGCCAAAACCACCGCGCATACCCGCCAGATTCTGAAGCTCCAGCGAAACATGTTCAAGAATATGGCACGGCCAAGTTCCCTCTTTGACACGGCGCAAAAAACCGCCGCGTTCTTCATAGCTACAACGGTGTTCTACCAGGGACGGCAACCATTCCGATAGCCGTTCATAAAAACCCGGAATCTTATCGGAAGGAAAATCTTCCAGCTCACCGATATCCACGGTTGCTTCCAAAGCAGGATAATAAGTCCACATATTGGGACCATTCAAGTGCTTGATTTCAAGAAATTTAATATCTTTAGAACTATTGCTGCCTAAATTTAAAGAGTCAGACATGGCATTTGAATCAGAACGAAGAGATGCTATTAACGCTAGTCCAATTAATAGGTTTACAAAAAATAAAACAATTTTCAGTCACATCGCTCAGTCATTCCTGGAAAAATCTCCGGGAATCTAAAATTAGCTTTTAAATATCAGAAGCATATTTAATTATTCAGATTATCCGAAATCTAGTATCGAGCATAAAATTATCAACATCCTTCGATTGAACAACTCTTTCTGTTGACAAAAATTTGCTTAGACTCAGAATATATGATTGTTTATTTAATGCTTTTATCATTACTTACTACAGGTGATTCTTGGAAGATATGCCGCTGTACATCATGCTAATCGCATTAGCGTTTTTACTTGTTTTATCAGGCTTCTTTTCTCTATCCGAAACCAGCATGATGGCGATCAATCGCTATCGTTTGCGGCACCTTGCCAAGCAAGGCCATCGCGGCGCCCGGTTGACATTAAAACTACTCGACAAGACGGACCGGTTATTGGGCGTTATTCTTCTTGGCAACAATTTATTGAACACGGCATCAGCAACCCTGGTCGCCATTATTATTGGCGCTCTTTTCGCTCACGATGACTTTGCGTTGTTAATGGGAACAATCGCCGTGACCTTCGCCATTCTGGTATTTAGTGAAATCACTCCAAAAGTCATCGCCGCCGCTTATCCTGAGCGGATTGCTTTAGCTTCGAGCTATGTCCTGACACCGCTACTGATTATTTTCTATCCCGTTGTATGGTTTGTTAATTTATTTGTCAGCGGATTGCTGATCCTGTTCCGGCTCAAACCCCAAAAAGGTGAGCTCGAGCAAAAAATCAGCACGGAAGAACTGAAAACATTGGTGTTGGAAGGCGGGCATTTTATACAGCACAAGCATCAGAGCATGTTACTAAACTTGTTTGATCTTGAAACCATCACCGTTGACGACGTCATCGTACCGCGCAGCCAAATCGAAGCGATTGACTTGAACGCGGACGATGAAGTCATTCATTCGCAATTGCTGACTTGCCATCACACCCGTTTACCGGTTTACCGCGAGCGCATGGATAATATTGTCGGTATCGTGCATGTGCGGAAGGTATTGAATCAGATGCAAGGAGGAAAAATAACCGCCGCTACACTGGAAAAAGTCATGCGTGAACCCTATTTCATTCCCGCCGGAACATCGTTGTTTTCTCAATTACAGTTATTCCAGGAAAACCAAAGAAGAATCGGCCTGGTCGTTGACGAATATGGTGAATGGCTGGGATTGATCACACTGGACGACATCATCGAAGAAATAATCGGCGAATTCACTACGCACGCACCTACGCTGACCAATATTTTTCAGAAACAGGAAGACGGCAGCATCATTGTTGAAGGAAGCACTTTATTACGCGAATTGAATCGCAAGCTGGGTATGCAATTTCCATTGGACGGACCGAAAACCTTGAATGGCTTGATCCTGGAATATTTTGAGGACATCCCTGAAGCAGGAACGAGCCTTAATATTGCCGGCTATCTGATCGAAGTGATCCAAACCAAGAACAGGATCGTAAAAACTGTTAAAATCTTCCCTCTTGCAGTCGAATCAACGGGAAAGCACTTCGAATAGCCTAATGAATGAATTTTTTCCGCACCGACTGTTACTCTAGGTTGGACGAGAATAATAAAAGCAGTTATCCTTGCGCCGGCAATAAAGATTATTGGTTCTTTCACTTAAGCGCCCATAGCTCAGCTGGATAGAGTACCGCCCTCCGAAGGCGGGGGTCGCACGTTCGAATCGTGTTGGGCGCGCCAATCATCTATCAGGAAATTCATTGCTCAAATAGATTAAATACAAATTTAATTTTATTTTTAAGACAACCAGTCGTATTATTTTCGCATGTCAAAATTAAGTAAAAAAGAATTTAATCGAGAAGGTCTGCTGAATCAGGGTGTTGTTTTTTTTATGAACCAAGGCTATCACGGCACCGGCTTGCA
>CAYQZF010000229.1:0-4361 GCA_964421895.1 uncultured Nitrosomonas sp.
GCATCCGCATTGCGCATGGAAAAAGACGCTGTGATCATATTGGATCCGGTCAATAAGCCTGTGATCGAACAAGCGTTGCATGATGGGGTAAAAAATTATATCGGCGGTAACTGTACCGTCAGCTTGATGTTAATGGCGGTCGGTGGACTTTTTGAGAAAGGTATGGTGGAGTGGATGAGCGCCATGACATATCAAGCGGCATCCGGCGCCGGCGCTAAAAATATGCGCGAGTTGCTGCAACAAATGGGCGAAGCGCATCGCGTAGCAAAAGATTTACTCGATAATCCCGCTTCCAGTATTCTGGAAATCGATCGCGAAGTTGCCGGTACTTTGCGCGATAAAAAATTCCCCACGGAGAATTTCGGCGTGCCGCTCGCGGGAAGCTTGATTCCCTGGATCGATAAAGAGGTTGCTAACGGGCAAAGCCGCGAAGAATGGAAAGGACAAGCCGAAACCAACAAGATTTTGGGGAGTGGTGACCAGCAAATTCCTGTTGACGGTATTTGTGTGCGTGTCGGCGCGATGCGTTGCCACAGCCAAGCGCTTACCATCAAGCTAAAACAAGATGTGCCTCTGGATGAAATCGAGGATATCATCGCCAATTCCAATGATTGGGTGCAAGTTGTTCCTAATGAAAGAGAAGCGACGACTTCACGACTGACACCTACTGCCGTCACAGGTTCGTTATCGATCCCCGTAGGTCGCCTGCGTAAGCTGGCGATGGGTAACGAATATTTGTCTGTATTTACCGTCGGCGATCAATTATTGTGGGGCGCGGCGGAACCACTGCGTAGAATGTTGCGTATCTTAATTCAACATTGAAACTATCTTTTCTTGATACTTTAGTTACATTCTTACAATTATAGGTTTGTTTTATATGAATTAGCCCATAATTTAAGGCATAATCCCAGCTTACGTGATTGCATCACAGTGTTAGCCTTTCGAAATCTTTATTTAAAAAAACTGAGAGGGTACTTCGGTGTATAAAACATCCTTTAGAGTAAGCTTGCTTGTAATATTCCTGTTGTTGCCATGGGCTATCGTTCAAGCTGCAGGACTTGGCAAGTTGACGATCAATTCTGCTCTGGGACAACCACTCGCTGCTGAAATCGATATTGTCACCACCAGTAGCGATGATGTGTCATCTCTACAAGCCAGCGTGGCGGCCCGGGAAGCATACACACAAGCAGGTATTAATTACGAGCCGGTTTTATCCACAATTAAAGCCTCAGTAGCATCGCGCGCAAACGGCAATCCGTACGTCAAACTGTCATCACCGCAGGCCATCAATGATCCTTTTTTGATGGTATTGCTGGAATTGAACTGGTCTTCAGGGCGCATATTACGTGAATATACCGTTCTGCTGGATCCCGTTGAAAGCAATACGCGTAATCTCGCGGCAGCAAATAGCAATTCTGCGCCCATCACAGCGGCAACTCAGCTGAGTGAGGAAAAAGCGTTTGATAGCGAGCCAGAAAATCGAAGTAAGAGATCATCCAAAACAAGAAATAATCCACCCGGACAAGCAAAAAATTCTTATGGCCCTGTAAAACGGGGCGATACGCTAACCTCCATTGCACGTCAGGCATTACCGGCAGGTGTCGATCTTAATCAGATGCTTGTGGCGCTTTATCACGCCAATCGCGATGCTTTTATTGCGGACAATATGAATTTGCTTAAAACCGGCGCCACTCTGAAAATACCGGAAAAAAATGAAATAGCATCAATTGATGCATCCACGGCAAGAGCTGAGATTAAAGTGCAAACCGCCGATTGGCGCAACTATCGCAGCAAGCTTGCGGATATCAGCCGGAAGTCTCCGGTGCAACATACGATCAGTCAATCCGATCAAGGCGAGATTGCCACTACGCTGGATAAGAAATCCGCATCGGCATCGAGCGCGCCCAAAGAGATTCTTAAATTGTCGAGCGGTGCCCAATTGCTTGATAAGGATGGCAAGACCCCGGATTCTGCCCTGGCCGATCGTCTCCGTATGATGGAAGAAGATACCATTGCGCGAAATCTAGCTTTAAAAGAAGCGAACGAACGTGTAGCTATACTGGAAAAAAGTATTGAGAATTTAAAACACTTGTTGGAATTGAAAGATTCTGTTCTGGCTCAGGCGCAACTTAAAGCCGAACCGGCTGCCAAGAGTGCCGTTAAACCTGAAGCAAAACCGGTGCCTGCAGTGGAATCATTGCCTGAGAAAGACACCAAGCTGGAATCAAATGCCACACCGGCGCCAGTACCAGAAACTCTCAGTACCCCACCGGTATCGGAAGCAACCGTCAAAAATGTACCGGTTGTTCCACCGCCTTTACCGCAAGATACCGAGGGTGGTTCATGGATTGATTTAATATTTGATCATCTCGAATATATCGGAGCTGCGTTAATTTCCGGATTGTTATTGGCCCTGTTAATTATTAAGAGACGCCGCAAGCAACAAGAAGCGACTGAAGAGGAAGAAGAAACAAAGAAGGAAAATTTCTCTTCAGCTATGCGATCACGTATAGCGACTATGGCTGCTGCTGATGTAGCCGCTGAAGCTGCCGCGGATTCCATGCCGCCCGAAAATATAGAAGATGGCTTAACTTACCAGAATATTAATTTATCTTCAGACGATGAGGAATTTGATAAGGATAGGCGACACTACGAAGATAGTGTTGCGAAATTTGATTCTGCGGTGGAATCACAAGCTGATGAAGAACAATTGATTGCGGATTCGCAACAAGATGAGCAATCCGTTGATCAGAAAACATCCGGTAATTTCGCAGAAGATTCTCAATCTACTGATTCCGGTTATGATCCAAAGAGTTCTGCAAATCAAATCGACTTTGATTTAAGCGATGATGAAGATGAAATTAAGCATCATGTAACGATGAATCAATCGCTGGCTGAAGACGAAACAGAATTGTCTCGTGCGAGTGAAGATTCGAAAACACTTGAAAACGTTTCAGGCGATGGATTGGAAATTAATTTTGACGACTCGGAAAAGTCTCTTGATGCAACCAATGTGAGCGACGGCAACGTTTTCGAGAGTGAAAAAGTAGATTTGAATTTTGATTTGAGCGATTCCGAGATTGATTTGGTTAAAAATAAATCTGAAAGTGAAATCGAAGTTCCTGCGATCGATGATGAATTTGCTGCCGATTATAGCGAGAAGACAACGAGCTTTGGTAATGAACCACTGGAATTTGATCACGCTCCGGATATTGCAGATAAAACGCTTGAATCACAGCAACCATCTGATATACCCGAACTTGAATTGGCTAAAATCGACTTGAATCTAGAAGACTCCGGGCAAGAAATTAAAAAGGAAGAAAATCTGGATTTGAGTGAAAAGAGCGAGCAGTGGCAAGAGATTGAAACCAAACTTGATCTGGCGAAAGCGTATCAGGAGATGGATGATAAGGAAGGCGCTAAAGAAATGCTTGAAGAAGTGATTCGAGACGGCGACGAAAAGCAGAAGAAAGCAGCTAAGCAGATGCTGAAGAGCTTGTAGGAATCGCTGCTGGATGTATGGCTGCGGCATGTATCAATCAGTAAAATGATTTCTTGCTTGTGCGGATAGCGCTGGTTTTGGAATATGACGGCAGCCGTTACTGTGGATGGCAAAGCCAACCGGAAGGCTGCTCGATTCAGGATGTGCTGGAAACAGCCTTATCCCAGATAGCGCAAGAAGAAATCCGTATTATTACCGCCGGACGCACCGATTCCGGTGTGCACGCGCTGTATCAAGTCGTGCATTTTGATACAGCGGCACGGCGCCCGGTCAGTGCTTGGATACGCGGTGTCAACGCTTTATTACCGGATGATATCGCGGTGTTCTGGGCTGGCGAAGTATCCGGCGAGTTTCATGCAAGGTATAGTGCGCTTGAGCGGCGCTATACCTATTTATTATTGAATCAATCCGTCCGGCCGGGTATCAGCAATAACAAAGTAGGGTGGTACCATCACCCGCTGGAGCTGGAGAAAATGCAAACCGCTGGCAATATTCTCATTGGTGAGCATGATTTCTCTTCGTTTCGAGCGGCCGCATGTCAAGCAAAATCTCCAGTACGGACAATCACCCGGTTAACCATCACCCGCCAGGGGAATCTATTAGCTTTTGATATATGCGCTAATGCATTTCTGCATCACATGGTGCGCAATATCATTGGTTGCCTTGTCTATATCGGGAAAGGGAAGTATTCTGTCGAATGGATGCAGCAGTTATTGGCAAGTTGCGATCGAACCTATGCCGCGCCTACATTCTCGCCAGCAGGTTTGTATCTAGCCGGTGTGAAGTATGATAGTTGCTGGGGGTTGCCGGAATCTTCCCGGAAACCAATCATTCCTGGTTTGTCGTTACATGATTAAGT
>CAYQZF010000230.1:0-4312 GCA_964421895.1 uncultured Nitrosomonas sp.
CATGATCCGCAAACCAGCGGCGGTTTGTTATTGAGCGTGGCGCCCGAAGCCAGCCGGGCCATGCTGCAAGCCTTGCACACCCGGTTCAAATCCGCTGCGGTTGTGGGAGCCGTTCATCCTCGTCAAGATAAAGCGGTGTCGTTTGAGTAACCGGAACGTCGGTGTCGATGAATTAACAGAATTATTCATCAAGAACACCCCGTTGATCGATGTACGGGCGCCGATCGAATTTGTGCAAGGATCTCTACCCGGAGCGGTCAATATTCCGATACTCGGCGATCAGGAGCGTGCTGTCGTCGGCACCACCTACAAATATCAAGGTTCCGAAGCTGCTGTCCGCCTGGGTTATGAAATGATTTCAGGGTTTGTGAAACAGAATCTCCTGCAGCAATGGCTGGATTTTATTCATCGGCATCCACAAGCCGTGCTGTATTGCTTTCGCGGCGGTAAGCGTTCGCAGATCGCGCAGCAGTGGCTGAAGGAAGCCGGTGTCGATAGGCCGTTGATCTTCGGTGGTTTTAAAATGGCGCGTCATTTTTTAATCAATGCGATCGATCGATTTAGCGAGAATCACAGTCTGCTGGTTATAACGGGACCGACAGGAAGCGGTAAAACCAGGCTGATTAAAGACATCGGGGATACCTATCCGGCATTGGATATCGAAGCTATCGCCCGGCATCGCGGTTCTGCCTTCGGAGGACTTCCCGTTTGCCAACCGGCACAGGTTGATTTTGAAAACCGCTTGGCCGTCAACCTGCTCAAATTGGTGCAGGAAATCCAATACAAACCGGTAGTGGTAGAAGATGAAAGCCGGAATATCGGCAGTGTGTATTTACCAGCGAGCTTCTTTGCCCGCATGCGAAATTCCGAAATCATCTGGATCGATGAGTCTTTTGAAGCCAGAGTGAATAATATTTTCGCGGACTACATTCTCGATACTGCAATCGGTAAAGCGCAACAAAGCCGCCTAAGGCGGCAGCATGTTGTATTAACGGGAGATCAGGGAGTTTTGCACGATCAAGCACTGCGGTTATTTGAGAAATATCAGCATGCTTTACAGATGATTAACAAGAAATTGGGCGGACAAAGATTTCAGGAGGTGTCACAGGATCTGGAAAGGGCTCGGCTGGATTTTTTACAAATAAACGAGATTCAGTCAAATAAGATTTGGATCGAAAAACTTGTAAAATATTATTACGATCCGCTTTATCTCGGTTCACTGCAGCGCCGCCAGGTTAATCCGTGTTTTAAAGGCTCAAGGGCAGAGATTGCAGGTTATCTTCAGTTGCGGAAACAAAGAGAGCCGGATTTTTACAAAGTATGAGAAATCCATTGGCTTCACTGAAAATTGAGAAAACCCCATGAAACGGCGAACTTTCTTACAAGCAGCACTCATAACTCCAGTGATCGCCGGGCTACCGGCCTTAGGCAACGCAACAGTTGCAGTGTTGAATGAGAAGGGGTGGCGCACTTTCGAGGTAATTACGAGATTGGAAATTGCCAACCCCGGGAAGGTTTCGCGGGCCTGGGTTCCTTTGCCCTATGCGCTGAAGACCGATTGGCACATGCCGCTCGGCAATGCCTGGAGCGGTAATGGAAAGATGCAGGCCGTGACTGAGCTGAAATACGGTGCGGAAATGCTTTATGTGGAATGGCAGGAGAATGAAAAAGCCCCGTTGCTCGAAGTTGTCAGCCGTTTTGCCACGTGCGATCGCTCCATGGATTTATCCGGATCGAATGCAAACATGCCGCACTTATCGCAAAGCGAAATCAAATTGTATACGGAACCGACGGAACTTATTCCAACCGATGGCCTTGTGCGTGAGACCGCACTGGACATCACCCGGTTTGCGGTAACTGACGTCGAAAAGGCGCGCGCAATCTACGAATGGATCGTCGATAATACGTTTCGCGATCCCAAGGTCAAGGGATGCGGCCGGGGTGACATTAGAACCATGCTGGAAACCCGCTATTTCGGCGGCAAATGCGCCGACCTCAATACTTTATTCGTAGGTCTGACACGAGCGGTTGGTATTCCGGCGCGCGATATCTACGGGATACGCATTGCACCGTCGCAACAGGGCTACAAGAGTCTAGGACTGGGTAGTGACAATGCCAGTAAGGGGCAGCATTGCCGTGCGGAATTTTTTGCGCAGGGCATAGGCTGGGTGCCAGTCGATCCGGCGGATGTTCGCAAGGTCGTACTGGAAGAATCGCCGGGTAATTTGCAGATTCACGATCCCAAAGTCGCGCTTGCTCGCAAGAAACTGTTCGGTAGCTGGGAAATGAATTGGCTGGCCTATAATACTGCGCACGATGTCGTGTTACCTCAGGCCCAAACCAAACTCGCTTACTTCATGTATCCCAATGGGGAAACCGGTGAGAAAGCATTGGATCAACTTGATTCCGATAACTTCAAATACTTGATTACTGCCCGGCAAATCGAGGTTTGAGCAAGTGCTAGTGATTTGCCGCGCTTTTCCGGTGGTTTTTTTTGTATTTTAAGGCTTGCCAGACTGTTCTGACATCAACCATTTCACGTTGTATCAATAACGTAATCGCAATTTCTTCGATGGCAGCATAGAGACAAAATAAAACCGCTATTCTGAACGGCCAGATCAGCGTTTCAGTAAAAAGCAGGATATAGCTTACTATGATTACAGCCACTGCAACTTTTACGCTCCATGTGTGATAACTGATGATGGTATGAAATTTAATGATGCCCGTGATTACCGGTACAGTAAAACTCGAGACAATGATAATAAAATAGAGCTGTTCTCGTTGTATGATGTCAGGCCATAGTATCCAGGCGCAAATCGCCATGGTTGAATAGATGACAAAATCCCCCCAACTGTCGAGGCGTGAACCCATCGCCGTTATTTGATTCAACCATCGGGCTAGGAAACCATCCAGAACATCCGTAAATACTGCGAGAATTAATATTCCAATGTACCAATCAGGCTGCTTGGTAAAAGCAAAGTAAAACAGAGCCGGCGCCAGTAGTATCCGGATTAGGCTAACCAGATTGGGAAGATTAATGACTTGATCTTTTTTATGTCTCATCGCAGTAACCTTTTATAAGCAGCTAATTAGGCAATTTCTTAAGTACCTGACAGTGGTAAAGTATATAGGTCATTGCCAGATCAACAATTAAGAAAACAAAAGATAACCAAAGCACTGACGATAACTCCAGATCGAAAGTACGCATCATCATCACTGCTGGTAATAACGATTCGGGCACTTGATCGAGTATGGGGGCCTTGCTGCTAGGTGCCAGTGAGAGGCGGCGCTTGATGAAACTAGATGACAAATCTCCAGCCACGGCGTAACTGGCTATTAGAAATCCAATGACAAAAGGATAATTCATGAATAAAGCGGCTACTGAAGTCATCAATAGAGCTGCAAGAATCCCACGCCATGTTTTAGAAGTACCGAATATCGGATGGTTATCGGGTAATGTAATACCAAAATCAACTGGGGAGTTTAAATGATCGCCAAAGACTATCCGTACTAATACCGGTGCACCGTTTGCAATTATAATGAGCAATAACAATTGTATAAATTCGGCAGTCATCACGGATGGTGAGAATAGTCAGTCTTAGTGAAATTTAATTTCATCTTTGATTGCTGATAAGCAGGAAAATTTCAGAAATCGTATGTCCGGTACTTCACTTAAAGTTCTAACTTATAACATTCATAAGGGGTTTAGCGCGACTAATCAGCGTTTTGTTCTGCATGAAATCAAGAACTTATTGCGGCACATCAATGCCGATATCGTTTTTCTGCAAGAAGTGCTGGGTGAACGTAATAAACCAACCAATTGTTACATAGGCTGGCCCAATAACCGGCAATTTGAATTTCTTGCCGATCAGGTTTGGCATCACTGTGCTTATGGCAAGAATGCCATTTATAAATCGGGACACCACGGCAATGCCATTTTAAGTAAGTATCCCTTTATCGAATGGGAAAATATCAATGTTTCGTTTTTAAAATCGGCTAGTCGGAGTCTTTTGCACGGAACAATCCAAATCCCAGGGGGGTGTCATAAAATTCATATTATCTGCGTGCATCTGGGATTGTTTGGACAGGAAAGAGAGCGTCAACTCTCAACGCTGACGGAGCGGATTAATTCACATGTCCCGGTAAACGAACCGCTGATTATTGCTGGGGATTTTAATGACTGGCGTGGCCGTGCGGAACATTTTCTACATCATGGTCTGGGTGTTAGGGAAGTTTTCAAAATCACCCACGGCACTTATGCCCGGACCTTTCCTTCCTGGTTGCCGGTATTATCAATGGATCGAATTTACTA
>CAYQZF010000231.1:0-4295 GCA_964421895.1 uncultured Nitrosomonas sp.
ATTTCATTGAAATTGAAAACTGCACGGTTCATGGATTCCAGCGGATCATTCACGCTATTCTGGTTGTTCCCATTCACCGCCGGCGTTTTCGTTGAGGCACAACCCGTTAAAAATAAACTAGAAACCAGAATAGCAACAGCTAGGGAACGGATAATATTGATCATGTTCTTATTTCTTTTAGTAAAAATTCGATCGATCTTGCCACATTTATACGATTGGTTCAATACACCCTCGCACAAAGGGCGCCATTTTGTTCAAGCAATCATGCGTGATATTGCAAGGAATAATTAGAAAACTTCCGATTAATCAGATGTCCCGCCAATATACGGCAGATTATGCCAGGACTAAATAAAATATCCATGCAACAATAGCCTGGATAAAATGATGCAACTTTCCGGTTAAGCCGCCTCCATTCCGCTATGGCGCAACAACGCATCCAATTCCGGCTCGCGTCCGCGAAACGCAATAAACGATTCGAGCGCTGAGCGGCTGCCTCCCACCGCCAGAATTTCTTCCAGAAAATACGAGCCTGTGGCTGCATTCACGACTCCATCCGCAGCGGTTTCTTCAAACATGCTGTAGGCATCCGCCGAAAGTACTTCCGCCCACTTGTAGCTGTAATAACCCGCCGCATAGCCACCGGCGAAAATATGCGCAAAGCTGTTGGGAAAACGGTTAAAGTCCGGTGGAATGACTACTGCGACCTCGCTGCGAATTTCATCCAGCAGTTGCAATACTGTCTTGCCGCCATCAGGATTAAAATCGAAGTGCACATGCATATCGAATAGCGCAAACTCAATCTGCCGCAGCATTTGTAGCCCGCTCTGGAAATTTTTGGCCTTTATCATCTTGTCGTAGAGGGATTTAGGTAACGATTCACCGCTATCGATATGCTGCGCCATCCCCGTCAACACATCCCATTCCCAGCAAAAATTCTCCATGAACTGGCTCGGCAATTCCACCGCATCCCACTCCACACCGTTGATTCCGGACACCCCTAAGTCTTCCACTTTTGTCAACAAATGATGCAAGCCGTGGCCGAATTCATGAAACAACACGATCACTTCATTATGCGTAAATAGGGCTGGACGAGATTGATTATCCATAGCGACTGGCGCGGAAAAATTACACGTGAGATAAGCCACCGGCAATTGTATCGCATGCTTTCCCGTTGGTTGATGATCGATCCGACGGCGCGTAATCGCGTCATCCATCCAGGCACCACCCCGCTTGGTGGGCCGCGCGTAGAGATCCAAATAAAACTGACCGATCAACTGACCATTGGCGTCATGTATATCAAAAAATTTCACATCGGGATGCCAGCACTGAATATTGCGTGCAGGCGCCGCAAGCGTGATGCGGATACCGTACAGTTTCTCCACCACTTTAAACATACCAGCCAGCACTTTATCTTCCGGGAAGTATTGTTTAACCTCCTGATCCGAAAAAGCGTAACGTTCTTGCCGCAATTTTTCACTAACATACGCCAAATCCCAAGCTTCAAGTTTTGGTAAATCCAATTTCTCAGCAGCATATTGCTGCAGCGCTTGCAAATCCTGCACGGCGTACGGTTTTGCCTTTCCCGCCAATTTTCTCAGAAATTCCAATACTTGCTGTGGAGATGTCGCCATTTTCGATGCCAGGGAAACTTCGGCATAATTCCCATAACCCAGCATTTGCGCCGCTTCCCGGCGCAATTCCAGTATTTTATTAATCAGCGGCATGTTATCTTTGCTCGAGTCCGCCTGACTATCAAACTCGCTGGCGCGCGTCGCATAAGCACGGTACATTTGTTCGCGTAAATCGCGATTATCGGCATATTGCAGTACGGGAAGATACGACGGCATATGTAAGGTAAATTTCCAGCCTGTTTTGCCATCTGCTGCGGCTAACTGCTGCGCCGTCTGCAGCACGTCGTCCGGAATCCCGATTACGGCTTTCGCATCTTCGATCAACAGGGAATACGCATTAGTTGCATCCAGCAAGTTATCGCTGAACGTGGAAGATAATTTCGATAATTCTTCTTGGATCTGCATGAAGCGCTGTTTCTTGTCGGCCGGTAATTCCGCACCACCCAAACGGAAATCGCGCAACTCATTCTCTATGATCTTCTTCCGCGCTGGCGTTAATTGGTCGAATCCCTCGCCTGCGCGTAACTGCTTAAATTTCTCAAACAGCTTCACATCCTGCGACAGTTCGGCATAAAACTGCGTGATCAACGGCAGATTCGCATTATAGGTCTCACGCAGCTGCGGCGTATTCATCACCGCATTCAGATGCGATACCTGCCCCCAAGCGCGAGACAGCCGCTCATTGGCATCCGTCATCGGCTGCACAAATGTCTGCCAGGTTGGCGTGCGATCATCCGATCGAATCTTTTCAATCACCGCGCGATTTTCCTTTAACAAAGTTTCAATCGCTGGCGTGATATGTTCGTTCTGGATTTCTGCAAAACGGGGTAAGCCGGAAAAATCGAGTAATGGGTTTGACATGTTGCTCCAAATAATCGGTTAGAAACAAAAATGATGGGAAATTTTGCTGAATACTCAGTGCTCGTACACAATATGACCATTCACCAAGGTATATTTAATACTGCCTGGCAATTCCATACCTATGAAAGGCGTGTTTTTTCCTTGACTCTGAATGGCCGATGAAGTCACTTTCCAGTAATGACCGGGATCGAAAATGCAGATATCCGCCGCACTGCCGATGGATATGTGACCAGCGTCAATTCCCAGTATCTGCGCCGGTTCCGCGGTAATTTTCGCTAGCGCCTTCAGCAATGGCAAGCGCATTTCGGTGGCCCATTTCAACGTAAGTGGCAGCAACAATTCCACACCCGTCGCACCGACGTCGGATTGAGCGAACGGCAGTAACTTGGCGTCTTCATCTACCGGCGCATGATCCGAGCAGATTGCATCGATCGCACCATCCAGCAAACCTTGGCGCAGCGCATCGCGATCGCTAGAGCTGCGCAGCGGCGGCATCAGATGGCAATTGGAATCAAAAAATCCGATGTCCATGTCCGACAAGTGCAGGTGATTGATTGTCACATCGCAAGTGATCGGCAAACCCTGCTGTTTCGCGGCGCGGACCATCGTCAAGCCTTCGGCGCTGGAAATCCGGCACAGATGAACACTGACGCCAATTTCCTTGACCAACAGCACAATATTGGCGATAGCGATTGTTTCAGCGCACACCGGGACTGTCAGCAAGCCCAGCCGGGTCGCCACTTCACCATCGTGCGCCACGCCATCACCCGTCAACGTAATCTCCTGCGGCCGCAACCATACGCTAAAACCAAATGTCGACGCATATCGCATAGCCTGCATGAGTACGCGCAAGTTCGGCAACAAGCCATCCGATTGCCCGAACACTACGCATCCGGCGTCGTTCAGTTCGGCCATTTCGGTCAGGCGTTCGCCTTTCAATCCCTGCGTCAACGCGCCGATCGGATACACATGCGCCTGATTGAGATTTCTGGCGCGATGCTTGAGCATTTCCACCAATCCTGGTTCATCCAAAGGCGGATCGGTATCCGGCGGGCACGCGATGCTCGTGACGCCGCCGGCAACCGCTGCCGCCATTTCCGACTCCAGAGTCGCCATGTATTCCAGCCCCGGTTCCCGCAAGCGCACCGACAGATCCACCAATCCCGGACACACGACCAATGATTGTGCATCGATCACCCGGCTGGCTTGGAATTCGCTGGGCGCCGCACCAATGGCAACGACTTTACCTTTAACGATAAAAATATCCTGCACGGCGTCGATACCGTTTTTTGGATCGATCAAGCGCCCATTTTTGATATGAATTCTCATGCAACCGCCTCTAAACCTGATTGCCCGCCAATATCGACATCACCGCCATACGTACCGCAATGCCGAAGGTTACTTGCGGCAAAATGACCGACTGTTTGCCGTCCGCAACCTCCGAATCAATTTCGACACCGCGATTCATCGGCCCCGGATGCATCACAATGGCATCGCGCCGGGCGAGCGATAATTTTTCCGGAGTCAGCCCGTAGTATTTGAAATATTCCTCCGGACTGGGCAGATTCGCGCCTTTCATACGTTCATTTTGTAAGCGCAGCATCATCAACACGTCAATATCCTTCAGCCCTTTCGCCATATCGTGATAAACATGCACCCCCAAGCGTTCCACCATTTTTGGCAGCAATGTTTTAGGCGCAATCACGCGCACTTCCGGCACCCCGAGCGTGGTCAATGCATGAATTTGGGAGCGCGCCACGCGGGAATGCAGAATGTCGCCGATAATGGCGACGCGCAAGTTAC
>CAYQZF010000232.1:0-4280 GCA_964421895.1 uncultured Nitrosomonas sp.
CACTGCAACGTCCTTTACCCACAACGGTATGATTCCCGTCCGTTTTACGTGCGACTGACAAAACATCTCACCCGCGCTGAACTGGACCGGCCTGCCGGAAGGTACACAAAGTCTGGTGCTGATCGTCGATGATCCGGATGCGCCCGATCCGGCGGCGCCGAAGATGACTTGGGTGCATTGGGTGCTGTATAACATTCCGCCCGCTGCCACTGGATTGGCAGAGGGCATTGCGGAGCAAAACCTGCCGCCAGGCACGTTGCAGGGCATCAACGACTGGAAGCGCACCGGCTACGGCGGTCCATGCCCGCCCATCGGCACGCATCGTTATTTTCACAAGCTATACGCTTTGGATACCATGTTGCCAGATTTGAAACATCCCACCAAAGCCGCGCTCGAACACGCGATGAAGGGTCATATCCTGGGTCAGGCTGAGTTGATCGGACGCTATCAGCGGCAGCACTAGCCGGATTGATCGCAACTGCCCAGATCCGGATACTCCGGCGTTTATCCGCTTGCTGCCAAAGCAGCATGCTTCCTCACTGAACCGGTCTGCGCGCTTCCCTGAACCAAGGCCGGTATTGCTCCATTTTCGCCCGTTGTTCCGCCGGTGCATGGCGGCGGCAGGTAGCGTATTCCGCCGTATCGGGTTTGGCGCCCCAGCGGATCTCGGCACAATCATTGGGGTTGTAGGCCATTTCAAACGCCGCTTTGCGCGCCAGCACATCGACCAGAGATAGTTCCCACAGGCTGCCGTCGCTGCGTGTGTAGCGGATGCTACTTTCCAGGATGCGTTGCGCGTGATGCTGCTCGATCTGAGCTTTGGCTTCCGCGGGACTTTGGTTGCCGAGAACGAACAATTCCGGATGACGCAGGATTTTTTCTGGCAAACTGGTTAACACTTTGATCGCAATGATCAGGCGCATATCGCGCGAAGGCGTGGAATAATCCTCCCACGGTCCGATGGTCTGAAAAATCGCCGCGCCGCTCGGCATCGTAATGACGCTACGCGGATTCTTGCGGAAATACGCCTCGCCATTGTTCACTGAAGTGACGCGCGTCTCAATTTGTTCCACCAGCGCCGCCAGCGTGGCTTCGTATGCTTGCATGGGATCGAAGCCCCCTGGGTTGATGAGTTTTGAAAGCCTGGCATAAAAATCATCCGGTGTGAATCGATCTTGCTCCAAGGAATAAGCAATAAATTCCGGATGGCTGCTCAGTTCGTCATTGCCAAGCACGCGCCATTGTCCGGAAGCGGTCTGAATCAACGGGCGAAATGCCTTGAAACCAGGTCCAGCATTAGCGGTATTGGCAAACAGCATGGTGCCCTCCCACACGCGCTTACGCGTGACCGAGTTATCCGGTTGCGCATCGACTGCGAGCAACATGCCGGGACTATCCGCCGTCTGCGGCACCCATTCGGCCAGCACCAGAATATGACCGTACGGATCGGCATAGACTGTACCCGGCCACAGCGTTTCCCGATTCATTGCAATCGGGTACAGATCGGTCGATTCATCCTCAAGCCCAGTGCGTGCCGAGCCCGAGTGAACGGTATCCACCAGCCGCCTGCTGAATTTGGTGAAACTACTCTGCGAACTGATGCCACGGGTAAATTCAGACATGATGGTTGGTGCGCCGCAACGCGGCGGTGCTTTGGCTGAGCCGCGTCCGCACGCGCGAAAAGCAAACGGCAGACCGGTCTTCCAGGCAAAATACGCCCGCAATGTGTATGGCAAATCGGCGCAATCAGGCGTTAATGGCAGATTATTGTCTTCATTCTGACCTAGATAATTGTGCAGAAAATTGCGTTCGGCGTTGCGCAATACCGGCTGCAACGAGGTGAAGCTGAGATTTTCCGCGGGCGGCGCGCCAAACAACGTTTCTATCCAGGCGGAATAAAACGCTTCGGCGGACAAATCCCACTCTTTCAGCCGCTTTTGCGCATTGGCTCCATCCACTGCAAATTGACGACAGGCGGCCAGTTTGCCATCCCGGTTAGCCTCAATGCGATTCAATCCTTCAGTGGATTCAGTCAGTTCGGCAACCAGACTCCAGGGCGGGCCGCCGCGGCGGCGCGATTGCAGTATGGTGTGTTGACCTTGATTGCCAACCACTGCCAATTCCGACAACGGGCCGTCGGTGGATACCGCCATAATTTTAACGGCTTCACCCGCTTTGGGATTCAGCGGTGAGATCCACAGCTGCGTGCCATTATACTGCCCGCACGCAGCTTCTTGCGCCAGCGCTGGTGAGACAATGAGTTCTGCAAGTAAAAATATGAAACATAACGTCACTGACAAGCGAAGTCCGCTTGCCGCAATACCGGATGACTTTGAATCTAAAAATACGCGGATATATAGCGTAATCAGTGAAGATTGCAAGCGTTTTAAGGTTATGATTGCCATTGCGTACTCCTTCGAAGGTTTTACCGGATGATCATGCTTTCCAAGTTTATCCACCGGTAGTTATTCTCTCTTAATAAAGGCGACTTCATCGGCTATGTCATTTTCATCATAACTAACTTGAAATGCCATCTCATCACCGCTGAATGTGATTTCTGCAGGTGTACCGACGAGTTCCCACAGTCCCAGCGTCACGACATCCGCCGCACCGTGTGCAAATGCCCTGGCTGCCTTTACCCAGGTGCTATAGCCTTGAACAAATTTAAAAATTTCATAGCGTTTATCATTGCGGAACTCGCTGATAGCCGGCGCACCGAATTCGGAAATCAGTACAGATCTCGCGGTACCTTTCTTTAATAATCCAATATCCCTCTTTTCAGGCTGTTTGGCCGCCATAAAAACAGAACAACCGGAAAGCGAAACCGCCAACATTGCCAGCATAACCGCAGTTCCTATGAATTTTTTTAAACTCATCATATTTAATCAAATTGATATTCAAAATCCCAACGGCGCATTTTACTGAAAACGCTCTCAGGTTGTATTGCCTCAATTACGCTTTGCTCAACTATCTTAATCATTTCATTGGATTATTGATTCATTCTTCAAATCTGCGCATCTTTATTCTTTTTGTGCCGAATACCCAGCCCTCTCAAAATGTGAACACAGAATCTCATAATAGATATTTGTTATATAGAAATTAAAAAATATTATTTCTATTTATATAAAAAAATTGCTATTGTTCGCTTCCATTAATTTTCAACACTTTTCTGAGTACTGCAAATGACTACTGATCCCGGTTTAGAACGCAAAATTACCGCAACCAACGATCATGCCCAGAAAATTCCCGCAGAGATCGCGCAGGAAATTCTGCGCGCCGTTGCAAGCATCAAATACGGATCGATTGAAATTATCATCCACGACGACAGAGTCGTACAAATCGAGTACCGGGAAAAAATTCGCGTCAACCAAAGTGGACCGAGCCGTAAAGCGCTGAAATCCTAACCACTAAACAACTTTCAGATCTGACTGATACGCACGGCAGATCGCAACATAATCACACCGACCAGTAGAACTGGAGGTTAGCCAGTAAACAACATCAGTGACTCAACCGGATTCCCGGAGAGTTCCCGAGGAGAATAAGAGTGAAATTTCGTTGGTATTTTTTACCTCTGATGGCATTGAACGCACTTGCGATTAATTTCGTCAGCGCGTCTTCCGAACAAAAAACAAGGGTTGATTTTCAGGCAACGCAACCGGACATTTTACGCATCGTGCAACAAATGTCTGATGAGATCGCAAAACCGTCCACCAATCGATCACCGGCACAAACTAAACCATCCGATCTGGAAAAATCGCTACCGGCAATCGCGCCCAAACCCAGCACGCCATCGACCAGTTATCATCGGCGCTCCAACAGCTATGCCACCAATCCCGACTCCGATCCGCCGCGTTACGTGCGCAAGCTAAGCGATATCGGTGTCGAGGCGTTTAAAGATATTACCTGGCTGGAAATCGGTCTGGAGTCACGCATGCGCTATGAGCACCGTCATAACGACATCCGCCGCATCGAAGGCGGCAACGACGATCCTTTTTTCCTGCGCAATCGCGCATGGATCGGGATTAAGGACATTCTCGATCCATTCCGTTTTGCAGTCGAGTTTCAGGATTCCCGGGTTTACAATAACCGGTTTGTATCAACCGACCAGGAAAGAAACGAGTATGACCTGCTTAACGCGTACGGAGAACTTTATTTCAAAAAAGCGCTAGGGGTTGATGACCGCGGCAACGATCGTCCAGTCCGCTTTCGTGTGGGCCGTATGGCTTATGAAGCAACCGACCGGCGCTTTATCGCCCGCAACGAGTGGCGCAACACCACTA
>CAYQZF010000233.1:0-4242 GCA_964421895.1 uncultured Nitrosomonas sp.
TGCAATTATAGCGCAGGCAAGTCAGATACTCGAGTTTTTTACTATGCTAATTTTGCAATGCCGGGCAACACTCCAAAACAAGTTACCTTGCTGCAATGCAGGTTATGCGATAATTTGACCGACTCTAAATCAGGAAAAAATATGGATGAGAATAGAAGTAAAGCACTCGATGCTGCACTAGCTCAAATCGAAAAGCAGTTCGGCAAGGGTTCCATCATGCGGTTGGGCGCAAACGACGTTGCCTATGACATACAAGTAGTCTCCACCGGTTCATTGGGACTCGATATTGCCTTGGGTGTCGGAGGATTGCCGCGCGGGCGGATCATTGAGATTTACGGACCGGAATCATCTGGCAAAACGACACTGACGCTGCAAGTCATCGCCGAAATGCAAAAATTGGGAGGAACTGCGGCTTTCATCGATGCGGAACACGCACTGGATCCACAATATGCACAAAAAATCGGTGTCAATGTTAAAGAGCTGCTGATTTCGCAACCGGATAACGGCGAACAAGCGCTGGAAATCGCCGATATGCTGGTGCGCTCCGGCTCGGTCGACATCATCGTGGTGGACTCCGTGGCCGCGCTTACACCGCGTGCTGAAATTGAAGGCGATATGGGCGATCCGCAAATGGGATTGCAAGCACGCCTGATGTCGCAAGCATTGCGCAAGCTGACCGCGAATATCAAACGCAGTAATACCATGGTCATCTTCATCAACCAGATCCGCATGAAAATCGGTGTCATGTTTGGCAATCCGGAAACGACGACCGGCGGCAACGCACTGAAATTTTATGCCTCTGTGCGCCTGGATATCCGCCGTACCGGATCGATCAAAAAAGGTGAAGAAACCATCGGTAACGAAACGCGCGTGAAAGTGGTCAAGAATAAAGTCGCGCCACCGTTCAAGCAAGCGGACTTCGATATCCTCTACGGCGAAGGTATTTCGCGCGAAAGCGAAATCATCGAATTGGGCGTAGCGCACAAGCTGATCGACAAATCCGGCGCCTGGTATGCCTATCAAGGTGAGAAAATCGGTCAGGGTAAAGATAATGTGCGCGATTATCTGAAAGAACACAAAGAGATGGCGCAGGAAATCGAGCAGAAAATCAGAGCCATCGTCGGTATTGCCGATTATGCCAAACCGGTCAAAGAAAAAGCCGAGAAAGAAAGAATCGAAAAAGAACAATAACCCCCATGGACACACGCTCCCCCTTGGAAATACGTG
Source organism: uncultured Nitrosomonas sp. (assembly GCA_964421895.1). Taxonomy (GTDB): domain Bacteria; phylum Pseudomonadota; class Gammaproteobacteria; order Burkholderiales; family Nitrosomonadaceae; genus Nitrosomonas. The sequence goes on from CAYQZF010000233.1 coordinate 1,228, forward strand.
CACTGCGCTACTTGGCGCAACGCGAGTATTCACGCCGGGAATTGGAGCAAAAACTATCCGCCCGCCAAGATTCCGGCGAAACGGCAGAATTAGCCGAGTTGACAGAAGTCCTGGACAAACTGGAGCAGCAAGGTTTCCTTTCCGAACAGCGCATGGTGGCGCAAGTGACCCGGATGCGCCGAGCCCGTTTCGGCAGTCAACGCATCATCCATGAATTAAAAGCCAAGGGAGTCGACGATCATCTCATTGATGACATTCGTCCGGCGCTCAAGGAAACCGAGTTGGAGGCAGCATTCAATATCTGGCGCAAGAAATTCCATCAGCTTCCCACCACACGGGAAGAGCGGGGCAAGCAAATGCGATTTATGATGAACAGGGGATTTTCCATGGAAACGATACAACGGGTTTTATCACAAGCTAACGAGGAAAACGCATGAGCAAACGGCTTGCGCACACGCTGCTGGTGCTGGCAATTCTGGTTTTCAGTCATCCGGTTCTCGCCGGTGGAATCACACCGATCAATGAAATCAACACAGCGCCGGCCAATTTTGACGGCCGAGAAGTCAAACTAAGAGGCATCCCGAAAAACCCCACGCGTTTGCCCCTGGTCAACCTGAAATCGTATGTGCTGGAAGACAGCAGCGGTGAAATCACCGTGCTCACCGAACTCGATCTGCCAAAAATGAACGAAGAAATCACCATCCGGGCTAAAGTCAAAAGCTTGGCCATCGTCAAAGGCGATGCGTTGGGCTTGACGGTTACTGAATTAGAACGATACGAGCAACAGCAAAAAATATGAAAAGCAGCGAAATTAGACAAAAGTTTCTTGAATTCTTCGAATCCCACGGTCATACCGTCGTCGCATCCAGCCCCTTAGTGCCGGGCAACGATCCGACGCTATTATTCACCAACGCCGGTATGGTGCAATTCAAGGACGTGTTCCTGGGACAAGACAAGCGGCCTTATGTACGCGCCGCCAGTTCGCAGCGCTGCGTGCGCGCCGGGGGTAAGCACAACGATCTGGAAAACGTCGGCTATACTGCGCGGCACCACACCTTTTTTGAGATGCTCGGCAACTTCAGCTTCGGCGATTACTTCAAGCGTAACGCTATTCTGTTTGCCTGGGATTTTCTCACCAACACGCTCAAAATCCCGCGCGACAAACTGTGGGTTACGGTATACGCTGAAGATGACGAAGCCGCCGACATCTGGTTGAGCGAAGTCTGTGTCGAACCGGCACGCGTGGTGCGCATCGCCACGATGGATAACTTCTGGCAAATGGGCGACACCGGTCCGTGCGGCCCCTGTTCCGAGATTTTCTACGACCACGGCCCGGACGTTGCAGGCGGCCCACCGGGTTCCGCCGATGCCGACGGCGATCGCTACATCGAAATCTGGAATCTGGTGTTCATGCAGTACAACCGCGACAGTGCTGGCACGCTGCATCCGCTGCCGAAGCCGTCGGTCGACACCGGCATGGGGTTGGAGCGCATTTCCGCCGTGATGCAGCACGTGCATAGCAATTACGACATCGATCTGTTTCAAAGCCTGATCAAAGCGGCGGCGCGCGCAACCAACACGCAGAATCTTGCCGACAATTCGCTCAAAGTGATCGCCGATCATATTCGCGCCTGTTCCTTCCTGATCACTGACGGTGTCATTCCTGGCAGCGAAGGTCGCGGCTACGTGCTGCGGCGCATCATCCGCCGCGCCATCCGCCACGGCTATAAGCTCGGGCAGAAACAACCGTTCTTTCATCAACTGGTGGAAGATTTGAGTCAGGTGATGGGGCAAGCGTATCCCGAACTGACCGCTGCAAAAACGCGCGTCACCGCAGTACTGCTACAAGAAGAAGAGCGCTTTGCGGAAACATTGGAAAACGGCATGCAAATCCTGGAAGCCGCACTTGTGCAGAAGATCAAAGTACTGGATGGCGAAACCGCATTCCGCTTGTACGACACCTTCGGATTTCCGATCGATCTGACCGCCGACATCGCCCGCGAACGCGGCATCACCGTTGACCATGACGGGTTTGAACAAGCCATGGCACGCCAGCGCGAACAAGCGCGTGCCGCCAACAAATTCGCGATGCAGGAAGGGCTCGATTATAAAGGCGGCCAAACCACGTTTTACGGTTACGACACGTTGCAGCACGAAGGGCAAGTGCTGGCGATTTACAAACAAGGCAGCGCAGTTGACTTCGTCGAAGCCGGTGACGAAGCCGTGGTAGTGCTCGATCAAACGCCGTTCTACGCCGAATCGGGCGGACAGGTCGGCGACTGCGGCGAATTGCTCGCTGCCAATGGCACCTTTGAAGTCACCGATACGCAGAAAATCCAGGCCGGTGTATTCGGTCACAAAGGCTTATTGCGCAGCGGCCGCTTGGTCATCCGAGATAGCGTGCAAGCTCGGGTCAACCCGCAAACCCGTACCAGCACCGCCAACAACCACTCCGCCACACATCTGCTGCACGCCGCGTTGCGCAAAGTGCTCGGCACGCATGTCACGCAAAAAGGTTCACTGGTCGACCCCAACCGGTTGCGGTTTGATTTTTCGCACAACACGCCGATGAGCGCCGACGAAATCCGCGAAACCGAACGCCTGGTCAACGAACAAATCCGCAACAACTGCATGGTCGAAGCCGCGTCGATGAAATACGACGATGCGATCAAACGCGGCGCGATGGCGTTGTTCGGCGAAAAATACACGGACGTGGTGCGCGTCATCGGCATGGGCGAATTTTCCACTGAATTGTGCGGCGGCACGCATGTACCGCAAGTCGGCCAAATCGGCCTCTTTAAAATCGTCGCCGAATCGGGCGTTGCCGCCGGTATCCGCCGCGTCGAAGCAGTCACCGGAAAAGGTGCGGTTGATTACGTGCAGCAACGCGAAGCGCAATTACTCGAAATCGCCCACACGCTGAAAGCCAACCCGCAAGAAATCACGCAAAAAATCGCCCAGATCATCGACAACGTGCGGCAAACCGAAAAAGAACTGGCGCGCCTGAAAACCAAA
>CAYQZF010000234.1:0-4230 GCA_964421895.1 uncultured Nitrosomonas sp.
ATCATAATACTGCGCCGCTGGATGTGCGCGAGCAGGTGACTTTTCCCGAAAATACTATGGAATTGGCTTTACGGGATCTGGTCGGGCGCAATCCGATTAAGGAGGCTGCGATTGTATCCACGTGCAATCGCACTGAAGTGTATTGCTGCACGGATAAGCCAGAAGACGCCATGGCATGGTTGGCGGATTTTCATCACTTACCGACACGCGAGCTAGATCCTTATTTATACAAGTTTCCGCGTGAACATGCGGTAAAACACGCTTTCCGCGTTGCCAGCGGATTGGATTCCATGGTGCTGGGTGAACCGCAAATACTCGGGCAACTGAAAAATGCGGTGAAATCGGCGGAACACGCCGGGACACTCGGTTTATTGCTGCATAAGCTCTTTCAACGCACCTTCTATGTCGCCAAGGAAGTGCGCACATCAACCGAGATCGGCACCAGCTCGGTATCCATGGCCGCTGCTGCAGCGCGCCTGGCCGAACGGATTTTCGGTGATATTGGCGAACAGCGTGTTTTGTTTATCGGCGCCGGAGAAATGATAGAATTGTGCGCCAATCACTTTGCCGCGCGCAATCCAAAGAAAATTACCGTGGCGAACCGCACTACCGAGCGTGCCGAAGCGCTGGCGGAACGTTTCAATGCGCAAGCGATTACGCTCAGCGATCTGCCGGAGCAATTAGCGTTGCACGACATCGTGGTGACTTGCACTGCCAGTCCGCTGCCGATTTTGGGCAAGGGCATGGTTGAACGTGCGATCAAGATTCGCAAGCATCGCCCCATCTTTATCGTCGACTTGGCTGTGCCGCGCGATGTGGAATCCGAGGTGGCCGAATTGGACGACGTGTTTCTTTACTATGTCGACGATTTGGCGGAGATTGTCAAAGAAGGTCTGGATTCGCGTCAGAATGCGGTGGCGCAGGCTGAAACCATCATCGATTCCAATGTCGTGGACTTTATGCGCTGGCTGGCAACCCGGGAAATGGTGCCAACCATCCGCGCGTTGCGCGATCAAGGGGAACGTTACCGCCGCCATGAACTGGAGCGGGCGCACAAGTTGCTGGAGAAAGGCGAAGATCCGAAAAAAGTTATCGAAGCCCTCAGTAATGGCTTAACCAACAAATTCCTGCATGTCCCATCCAGCGCCTTGAACCACGCGGCAGCTGACGAACGCGAAGAATTGGTCGATCTGATCAATCGGCTATACCAACTGCATCGCCCACAATGAACAAAAACATCACGGACAGGCTCACTCGTTTGAGTGTGCGGCTGGAAGAATTGAACCATTTGCTGAGCAGCGAATCCGCCACAGCCGATCTCGATAGCTACCGTAAATTAACGCGCGAACACGCGGAAATCGTTCCCATCGTGGAGCTCTACCGCGCCTATCAGCAAAGTGAACGCGACATTCAAACTGCACGGGAAATGCACGCCGATCTGGAGATGCGTGCTTTTGCCGAAGCTGAAATACAAGCCGGCAAAGAACAGTTGGTGAAGCTGGAGTCGGAAATACAAAAACAACTGCTGCCAAAAGATCCCAACGACGAACGCAACATTTTCCTGGAAATCCGCGCCGGAACCGGTGGTGACGAGTCTGCTTTGTTTGCCGGTAACTTGTTCCGCATGTATTCCCGTTACGCGGAACGACGCGGCTGGCAAGTCGAGATCATTTCGCAAAGTGTGTCGGATATTGGCGGTTATAAGGAAATCATCGTCAAAATCATCGGTCATGGCGCGTATTCCCGGCTGAAATTCGAATCGGGTGGGCATCGTGTGCAGCGAGTGCCGGTCACGGAAACGCAAGGACGCGTGCATACTTCAACTTGCACGGTTGCTGTCATGCCCGAAGCCGACGAAGTCAGCGAGGTGGTATTGAATCCCGCTGAATTGCGCATCGATACTTTCCGCGCTTCCGGTGCGGGTGGTCAGCATATCAATAAAACCGATTCCGCCGTGCGTGTCACCCATTTGCCGACCGGCATCGTGGTGGAATGCCAGGATGGGCGTTCGCAGCACAAAAACAAAGCGCAAGCACTGAGCGTGCTGGCGGCGCGCATTCATGACAAACAAATGCGCGCGCACCACGCGGAACAAGCCGCAACACGGAAGTCGCTGGTGGGAACCGGCGAGCGTTCGGAGCGGATTCGCACCTACAATTTTCCGCAAGGACGGGTAACCGACCATCGTATCAACCTGACCCTCTATAAAATGGATCAGATCATGGATGGTGATATCGATGAATTGTGTTCGGCATTGATGGCCGAGCATCAAGCGGAGCTCCTGGCCGCTTCAGTACAAGACTGATCAGCCGTCCGGCTGATTATTACCCGATGCAGTGAAATGCAGCACGTAACCATTTCCCAAGCTTTGACATCCGCTTGCCGCAATATCGGCCGAGTCGACGCATGCATGCTGTTGCAACACGTGCTCAACGCCGCTCAGGCGCATTTGCTGACCCATCCTGATCAGATACTGAGCGCGCGGCAGCTGGAAGAATTCCAGTGTCTGGTCAAACGCCGGATTGACGGTGTTCCGGTTGCTTACCTGACCGGGGAACGCGCTTTTTATGATCTGACTTTGATCGTCAATGAAGCGGTTTTGATCCCTCGCCCCGAGACTGAATTATTGGTTGAACTGGCATTGCAACTGATCCCGCTCGACCGGCCTTGCCGCGTGCTCGATTTGGGAACGGGTAGCGGCGCGGTTGCGATTACCATCGCCAAGCACCGCCCGCAATCCCAAGTCACCGCAGTTGACGTTTCACCCGCGGCAATGGCGGTTTGCCGGCAAAATGCGCAAAACCTGCAAATCGATAATCTGAGTTTGGTGATGGGAAGCTGGTTTGATGAACTTTCCGGAGAAAGATTTGATCTGATCGTATCCAATCCACCGTATGTGGCAGGTAATGATCCGCATCTGCAACAAGGGGATTTGCGGTTTGAGCCGCAGGTGGCATTATCAGCCGGAGATGACGGTCTATCTTGCATTAACCACATTATCTATAAAGCGCCAGATTACTTGATTGAAAATGGCTGGCTGTTGCTTGAACATGGCTATGATCAAGCTTCCGCTTGTCAGCGGTTGTTGCAGGATAGGGACTTTAGTAATATTTGTTCCCACCCAGACTTGGCTGGCATAATGCGCGTAAGCGGCGGTCAGTTGAATTTTGTGAAGTGAACCATACGTTGTAATCCAGCGCAGCAATTGATATAACGCTTTTTTGTTTCTGTATAAAACTTTTGGAATGATTTTTTGGAGAAATTAACACTATGAATGTTGAAGATTTAATCGAACAACAAGTTACCACACACCCGGTCGTGCTCTATATGAAAGGCACCCCGGACCAGCCGCAATGTGGTTTCTCAGCGAATGCTGTGAATATTCTGAAGGCTTGTGGTGTTGATAATATTTACGCTGTGGATGTACTGGCAGATCCGGAAATCAGGCAGGGTATCAAGGATTATTCAAACTGGCCCACGATACCTCAGTTATACATCAACGGTGAGTTTATTGGCGGTTCGGACATCGTGACCGAAATGTATCAAAACGGTGAACTACAGAAACTGTTTGAAAACTGAAAATGATTTAACCGGTTAATAACGATCCGGTTTATCCATCCGTTAGCGGATAAACCGGATTGTGCATCGCATCAATCAATTAACCGCAACAGCAATCGCCCAATACCGGGCAAATTTCCCCAGAGCAATAAACAATAGCGCCCACAACCAATTGGTGCGCAACCACCCCGCCGCTACACACAGCAAATCGCCGATCAACGGCGCCCACGACAGCAGCAAAATCGGCGCGCCATGCCGCCGCACCCATTCCAATCCGCGGGAATTACCTCCAGCTTTCTTCAGCACAGTCTTTTCATCCGGCAGCAACCGGCCGATCAAATAAGAACTCATTCCACCCAGCGTATTGCCGATCGTCGCTAAAACCAGCGCCTGCCAGTGCAAATCCGGATAAGCCAACAGCACCCCCACGAGCACCGCCTCCGATCCGCCGGGAAGTAACGTTGCAGCTAAGAAGCTGCTGGTGAATAGCGCCAACAGACTTGATTGTTCGTCCATGGGAATTGATTTAGTTTAAAAATTTAACTTTATAGCTGTTAAGGAAGCTCTGAGAAACTACTGCGCTCGGCCATGCTGCGCTGAAATCAGGTTCAAAATGCTCATTTACCTTTTGTAAACTGCGCTTTTTCACCTGATTTCGCCTTGCCTGACCAT
>CAYQZF010000235.1:0-4205 GCA_964421895.1 uncultured Nitrosomonas sp.
GATGTATGAACTGCGGCGCACCCGCTTAAAATCAAAGAACATAGCGCGATCCCTGTCAGTATCCAGGTCTTCTTGTTAACGGAGTACTCCATTTCATCTTCCTTTTAACGATTGAATAAAGAATTAAATTGCTTAAACGATTAAGCCTGATTGCCGGTTATTTTTAAGCGCAGAAATCGGTAAAAATTACCAGCCGTAATAATACGGCAGATAATTGCCGGCGCCATACAAACCACCGTAATACGGCCGCGTATAACCGCCGAAATAGCCGCCGTAACCATAATTCTGCCCCAAAACGCAGCCTAGACCGAAGCAACCCGGCTGATAACTTGGCGTTTTAGTCGGCGTGCCTCTATCGGTGGCTTCTTTCAGCGCTTTCGTCAGCGTGGCGTCATCGGGGACGCTGAATGGCTTACCGGCAGTTTCGGCGTTGAATTGTCTTTGAATGTCGCTGATATCTTGCGCGATCACCGCATTGCTCATAAGGAATAGGGCGGGAATCGCATAAAAAAAGGGCGTGATTTTCACCGTATGCATTGTATATCTCCTGTTTCAGCTTGGATAAATAGTATTATCAACTAAGGTATTGGTTGTTGTAAATTTTTTGATTCCTGCAAGAATGTTTTTAAGCAAAAATTTTGCAATGAGAATAAAAAGGAATTGCACGCAAGAGACTACAAAAGTCTGAATCGGTTCACGCGCCAAATATTTGCTAGGGAAACGCTGATTAATTGACTGAACGAGCGAATCACTTCGTTGCGCGGTACGCGTATCCTCTCCTATCTTGTTGATATGTCTCGGTTACTGTGTTTCGTGCGCCTCGTGCTTCATCCCGTTCGCTGAATTAATCAGAGCTTCCCTAGGCGAGTGCCGCGTCAGCTCTGCGCTCAATGCGGATTCCCAACTTCTTTACTCCACGGATAATGCCCAATTTGGCGACGCTGACCTTGACCCACGGTGAATGAAAGTCGGTCAGGATGGTGTGTGCGATATGCTCGGCCAGCGCTTCCAGCAGCGAGAAGTGCCGGTTGGTCAAGATGTCGTTGATTTTTTCGACGATCAGCGCGTAATCGAGCGCGTCTTCGATGTTGTCCGTTTGGCAGGCGCGGCTGCTGGGTAGCGCGATTTCCAGGTCGAGCTGAATGGTTTGCGGCACGATGCGTTCCCACGGGTACACGCCGATCAGTGTTTTGGCTTTGAAGTCGTGCAGAAAAATAATATCCATGAATGATTAAGCGCTAAAATGTGCGGATTGTTCGGGTATGGCCGGAAGCTTTTGAGAGCGGGCGATACCGGATTCTAGTCTATTTTTTCCAGGTGGTGCTAATCCGATGACGTTATTGCTGTTTGCCGTGCTGGCTTATTTGCTGGGTTCCGTGTCGTTTGCGCTGATTTCCAGTTGGATTTTTAAACTGCCCGATCCGCGCACGTATGGTTCGAAAAATCCCGGCGCGACCAATGTGCTGCGCAGCGGCAAGAAAGCCGCGGCGGTGCTGACTCTGCTCGGCGACGCCGGCAAAGGCTGGCTGGCGGTATTTCTGGCGCAAACTTACGCACCGCAATGGGAATTGGGTGATGAGGCGGCCGCTATCGCGGCGCTGGCGGTTTTTCTCGGGCATGTGTTCCCGGTTTTTTTACGTTTCCAGGGCGGCAAAGGCGTGGCGACTGCGGTCGGCGTGCTGCTCGGTTTAAATGTGTGGCTGGGACTGCTGGCAATGGCGACTTGGTTGCTGGTCGCATTGATTTGGCGCATTTCGTCTCTGTCGGCTTTGGTTGCGGCGGTACTCGCGCCGCTGTATAGCATTGGCCTGCTGGGTTTTGAGGCTGGTACGCTGGCGGTTTCGGCGATGTCATTGCTGCTGATCTGGCGTCATCAATCGAACATCGTCAATCTGTTGGCGGGCAGGGAAGGGCGCATTGGTGAGAAAAAAATGCCAGATGCTTAATCGGCTTCAGGCGTTTCCAGCATTTCCAGATTCCAGCGCGCGTGCACATTGAAACTACGCGCCGGTTGCCAGGCTGATTCCGGCATCGCTTGCAGCCGCATGGCGCCGGCAAACGCGATCATGGCACCGTTATCGGTACAGAATTCCAGTTTCGGATAAAAAACTGTGGCGCCTTGGGCTGCGGCTTTTCCGCTGAGCGCGCCGCGTAGTTGTTCGTTCGCGCCGACGCCGCCCGCCACGACCAATTGCTTCAACCCGGTTTGCGCCAACGCAGCCAATGATTTTTCTGCCAACACTTCCACCACCGCGTCTTGAAACGCCAGCGCAATATTGGCGCGGATTTGATTGCTGATTTCCTGCTTGTTGAGCAAGGTCAGCACCGCGGTTTTCAGGCCGCTGAAACTGAAATTCAGATCGCCGCTATTGAGCATGGGGCGCGGTAGTTTGAATTGCCCGGGCCGGCCTTGCCGGGCGAGCTGCGATAATGCCGCACCGCCGGGATAGCCCAATCCCAATAACTTGGCGGTTTTGTCGAATGCTTCACCGGCGGCGTCGTCGACTGTTTCGCCTAGCAGGCGATAATGGCCGACGGCATCGACTTGCATCAACTGCGTATGCCCGCCGGAAACCAGTAGCGCGATGAACGGAAAGATAGGTGCGGGCGTCGACAGCAGCGGCGACAGCAAATGACCTTCCAGGTGGTGAATGCCGAGTGCCGGGATCTTCAACGCAAAACTCAGCGCGGCACCAATACTGGCGCCGACCAGCAGCGCACCGGCCAGCCCCGGGCCTTGTGTGTAGGCGATGGCGCCGACTTGGCGCAATTCGCAACCGGCGGCGGATAGTGCTTGCGTGATCAACGGCAGCACACGGCGGATATGATCGCGCGATGCCAGCTCCGGCACTACGCCGCCATATTCGCGGTGCATAGCGATTTGCGAATACAACGTATGGCTGAGCAAACCGCGGCTGGTGTCGTATAGTGCGATACCGGTTTCATCGCAGGAGGTTTCAATACCGAGAACAAGCATGAAGAAAAATTGCAGGTAATTAAAATGGATAGTGGCGATTACGGATGGTATTTTAGCATTGCTGCTTGGCGGTGCACGGTTTACGTGCAAGACTACAAGTAAAGGCTGGGGCTGTATCGAACATGAGGTCTGTGCTAAAGTTCGCTTTTTGTAATTTTAGTGTACGAGGCAAGTCATGGATTATAACTACGAATCTGAACACACCAAATTTATGCGCGAATTTCTGGAAAAGAATCCGCAGATACAGGAGAAACGCTTAGCGGCACGGAGCGTATGGTGGGATAAAAATCAAAATCTGGAAGAGCGCAAACGCTTCAAGGAATCTGACGAACCGATGAAACCGTACGTTTATTTTGGCGGTTAGTGTTTGATCGGCAACGAACTGTTTATCAGTCGTTGCAGCGTTACGATGAAGCGCTGGAGTGCTGTTTTGGCCGCATGTTTTATGTCGGCATGCGCGAATTTTCCCGATGTAACTGATAAAACACAGCGTTTCGAAGAAAAAATTGCCGGAGAACATACCGCGCTCGCGGCGTGTGTGACCGCCAAACTGCAATCCGACGGACGGTCATTCTTGCGGCCGCTGCAATTCCGGAACCGGCAATATCCTGATATTAATGTATCGGAGATTCATGCCTACGATACCCGCTTTCTGCGCAATGCCATCGCCACTTATGCGCCGTCGAATCCCGATGCTATTTTGATCTATGGCAATCCGGCAACGGAAGTTCAGTCAGCCACGCAGCGCGGTGACAACGACAAACCGGTTTATGCGTTTGCTTTGATGTTGCAGCAAGCCGATGCCACAACTGTCAATGCATCGCTGCGTGGGGATGCGTTCTTCGGCGATATTGCATGGAAAATTCTGCAATCATGCGCAGCTTCCACAGCTGGTCCCTAGTTTTCTGATTAGTTGCTATTCCCAGATTTCGCTAGTAACGCATCCAGCGCGCGCGTGCTGAGTATGCGTTTGAGAAAACCGAATAGATACGTCGGCACGGTCACGTAGTAACGTGCTTGCGGTTTTGTTGCTTCCAGTGCCTGAATTACCCGTTTCAGCACCGCTTCGGGTGGCAGCGTAAACGGAACTGCGGGGCCCTGCTTATTCAAGCGCGCCAGCACACCTTGATATTTTTCCCGATGAACGCTGTTTTCGATGTCGATGTATTTTTGCAGCGCTTTGACGGCGTTCATGCGGAACAGGCTGGAAATCGGTCCCGGTTCGATC
>CAYQZF010000236.1:0-4159 GCA_964421895.1 uncultured Nitrosomonas sp.
CGTCCTTGCTTGATGAAATATTCTTCCAGCATGGGGAAGCTGATGGCTAACGGGCTGTTTTCACCGTGCGGACGTAGCCGCATGTCGACTCGGAATACATAGCCGTCGGTTGTCAGGTCATTGAGACTGGCGATCAGTTTGCGGCCGAGGCGGGCGAAAAATTCATGGTTTGAAATGGATTTGGCGCCATCGGTTTCGCCATCTTCCGGATAGACGAAGATCAAATCAACATCGGACGATACATTAAGTTCGCCGCCGCCCAGCTTTCCCATGGCTACCACCAGCAGATGCTGAATCGTGTTGCTGTTTTCCCCGCGCGGAAATCCGAAGCGATCAGGCTGCGTCAACCAAATTTCATGGTGCTTGAGTGCAAAATTGATGGCAACTTCAGCAAGATCGGTCATGCAGGACATGACTTCGGTTAAATCGGCTAGACCGCTGATATCCCGCACGGCTAACCGGAGCATGACTTGTTTGCGCAAATCGCGCAGGATGCGATGCAGCGTTTCCTCATCGGCGATTGGATTGGCTTGCGAGTCCAGAAAGGCTTGCATTTCATCTCTGTGGAAAGGAATCAGAAGTGTTTCTTGCAGTGTGATTTTTCGCGCCGGTTCGCTGTCCAATAGGCGCTGTGCATAACGGCTGAACGGCAGGGCGGCGGTTAATGTTGCAGCTGGGAGCTGAGGAGTCATCGGCATTATCGAAAGTTAAGACTATAAGATTAGCAAATCATTTCAGATTAAGCATAAATCAAAATAGAACGTTATCAGAGTAAATGCTAGAATCGGGTCTGCTAGGTGAAATCATTGTTCTCAATAGGGTGGCATTAAAAAAGATAAATGCCAGATTAACAGAACTTTCCGGCGGCGCCCGTTTCCTGACGGAAATATTTTGAACAATTGAACAATCGAATAATTACTATGCTAAATAATAAACAGCAACAATCAACGATGGAAAACAAAAAAAAACAAGGTTTTCGTGTCGCAGCCATTCAAATGGCTTCAGGGCCGAGCGTATCCGCGAATCTGGAGGAAGCGGCGCGTTTGATTGAAGATGCAGCTTCTCAGGGGGCGGAGCTGGTTGTATTACCAGAATATTTTTGCATCATGGGGATGAAGGATACCGATAAGTTAGCGGTCCGGGAGCAGCCTGGTAATGGACAAATCCAGAAGTTTCTCAGTGAAACAGCAAAACGGCTGGGAATATGGCTGGTGGGCGGATCGGTGCCATTGATGTCATCCGAACCGGACAAAGTCTATAATAGTTGCTTGGTTTATGCGGACAACGGGCAGCAAGTCGCGCGCTACGATAAAATTCATTTATTCGGCCTGCAGCTCGGACATGAGCATTATGCCGAGGAAAAAACCATCAAAGCGGGGGATAAAGTGGTGACTGTAGATTCTCCGTTTGGCCGCATCGGTTTATCAATATGCTACGATTTGCGCTTTCCGGAATTATTCCGCCTGATGAATAATGTTGATATTATTCTGGCACCCGCAGCATTTACCGCAATTACCGGCAAAGCGCACTGGGAAGTGCTGGTGCGCGCGCGCGCGGTTGAAAACATGGCGTATGTGATTGCTCCGGGACAAGGTGGTTATCATGTCAACGGACGCGAAACCAATGGCGATAGTATGATTGTCGATCCCTGGGGTGTTGTGATGGCGCGCTTGCCGCGCGGTTCTGGAGCTGTAGTGGCGGCAATCGATCCCGATTATCAAACCAGTTTACGGACTAATTTGCCTGCATTGGATCATCGCATTTTACAACCGTGCTAATTGCATGCGCGATTATTAGAACTGCTTAGAATGACAACCGAACACATAGTAGAGTCAAAGGATTTCCTGGCGATCGCCGATCGCTGTCTGTTGTCGCCTTACGACATCGATGCAACCGGATTGCAGCAGGTATTGAGGCAGATACTGACGCATAAAATCGACTATGCCGATCTTTATTTTCAGTACAGCCGCTCCGAAGGCTGGATGCTGGAGGAAGGTATTGTTAAATCCGGCAGCTTCAATATCGAGCAAGGTGTGGGGGTTCGCGCTATCAGCGGAGAAAAAACCGGCTTTGCGTATTCCGACGATATCAGCATGCCAGCATTGGTAGCAGCGGCTCAGGCCACGCGGGCCATTGCCAATCAAAGCGGTACGCACCCGGTGCAGATTGCCAAAAGAAACGCACTTGATCGGCGTGCACAACTTTATTTGCCAGAAGATCCGATAGCCAGCCTCAAAGATGCGGATAAGGTGGCTTTGCTGGAGCGACTGGAACGTTATACCCGGAAGCTAGACCGGCGCGTAACTCAGGTGATTGCATCGCTTGCTGGTGAATATGAAGTAATCCTGGTAACACGCAGCGATGGATTGCTGGCGGCTGATGTTAGACCGCTGGTGCGTTTGTCGCTGCAGGTGATCGCGGAAGAAAATGGCCGCCGGGAGCAAGGCGCGGCCGGCGGGGGCGGACGTTTCAGTTATGCTTATTTCACCGATGAAATTTTGCAGGATTATGCCCAAAAAGCTGTTCATCAAGCCATCATCAATCTGGATGCACGCCCGGCACCGGCAGGCACGATGACGGTGGTTTTAGGAAGCGGCTGGCCGGGTATATTGTTGCATGAAGCGATTGGACATGGATTGGAAGGCGATTTCAACCGCAAAGGCAGTTCGGCTTTTTCCGGGCGTGTCGGTGAGCGTGTTGCGGCGCCGGGTGTTACGGTTGTCGACGATGGAACCATTCCGCGGCGGCGTGGATCGTTAAATATCGACGACGAAGGCAATCCGACGCAATGTACGGTGTTGATAGAAGATGGCATACTGCGTGGCTATTTGCAGGATAGCCTGAATGCCCGGCTGATGGATTTACCGGTTACCGGTAACGGCCGTCGTGAATCCTTCGCGCATATTCCGATGCCGCGCATGACGAATACGTATATGTTAAACGGCGATAAAGATCCAGCGGAAATTATCGCATCTGTGAAGCATGGCCTATATGCGGCAAATTTTGGTGGCGGCCAGGTCGACATTACCAGCGGTAAATTTGTTTTTTCGGCTGCCGAAGCCTACATGATTGAAGATGGTAAAATCACCTACCCGGTTAAAGGGGCGACCCTGATCGGCAACGGGCCGGATGTGTTGACACGAGTTTCCATGATCGGTAACGATATGCTGCTGGATCCGGGTGTTGGGACGTGTGGTAAGGAAGGTCAAAGTGTGCCGGTGGGTGTCGGACAACCGACTCTGCGCATTGATGGATTGACTGTCGGCGGGACAGGGATTTGACGGTGCGATGATAAATTTGAATGTTTTTATAACTTGTTGAATTGATATTGGGATGCAAAAAGCATGAGTGTGGAATTAACCGGTGCTGAAATTACCATCCGCTGTCTGCAGGAAGAAGGTGTGCAGTGTATTTTCGGCTATCCTGGCGGCGCGGTATTATTTATTTATGATGAATTGTTCAAGCAGGATAAAGTCCGGCATATATTAGTACGCCATGAACAGGCTGCGATACATGCTGCGGATGGTTATGCGCGCTCCAGTAATAAAGTGGGAGTGGCGCTGGTGACCTCGGGGCCTGGTGTTACCAATGCGGTGACAGGTATTGCCACGGCGTATATGGATTCCATTCCGATGGTGGTGATCAGCGGGCAAGTACCGACCAGCGCCATTGGTCTCGATGCATTCCAGGAAGTCGATACGGTCGGTATCACCCGGCCTTGCGTAAAGCATAATTTTCTGGTTAAGGATGTGACCGAGCTGGCGCTGACCATTAAGAAAGCTTTCTATATCGCATCGACAGGACGCCCCGGTCCTGTACTGGTCGATATTCCGAAAGATGTGACTCAGCAAAAAACCAAGTTCGTCTACCCGGATAAGGTCAGCATGCGTTCCTATAATCCTGTGACCAAAGGGAATGCGCGGCAAATCAAAAAAGCGGCCGAATTGATACTCAGCGCCAAGCGTCCGATGGTTTATGCCGGTGGCGGTGTGATTCTGAGTGACGCGGCGCCGCAATTGACCGAATTGACGCAAATGTTGAATTTTCCCTGCACCAATACACTGATGGGGTTAGGTGGATATCCTGCAACCGATAGGCAGTCGCTCGGTATGCTGGGCATGCACGGCACTTATGAAGCGAATATGGCGATGCAGTATTG
>CAYQZF010000237.1:0-4146 GCA_964421895.1 uncultured Nitrosomonas sp.
TGCCGGAATCTTCCCGGAAACCAATCATTCCTGGTTTGTCGTTACATGATTAAGTCACCTATAAAAAAGAGCATGAAAATCCCATGTCTGCGCGCGTAAAAGTATGCGGAATTACCCGTCGTGAAGACGCGGAAGCGGCGGTGCAATGCGGTGCTGACGCCATCGGTTTTGTTTTCTGGCCGCATAGCGCGCGTTATATCGATGCCGATTCCGCGCGCCGGATTGTCGAAGTGATACCGCCTTTCGTGTGTACGGTCGGTGTCTACGTTGACCCGGATGCTGTCTGGGTGGAACAAACCGCGCGAGCCGCCAAGCTCAATCTGTTGCAATTTCATGGCGATGAATCACCGGAATTTTGTAACCAATTTTCACAGCCTTATATTAAGGCGATTCGCGTCAAACCGGATACAGATTTGCTACAATATGCAGCACGTTACAGGACGGCAAAAGGACTATTGCTCGATACCTATGCTGCCAACATGCCCGGCGGAACCGGCCATGTTTTTGATTGGCAGCTTATTCCACAGCAACTGCCGTTACCACTTATTCTGTCCGGTGGTTTAAATCCGGATAATGTGACGGATGCAATCAAACAAACTAAACCATGGGCTGTGGATGTTTCAAGCGGTGTGGAAGCATCAAAAGGTATTAAGGACAAGAAAAAAATTATTGCTTTCATGCAAGGAGTCAAACAACCGTGAATGCTTACGACCTGCCGAATAAAGAAGGCCACTTCGGCCCGTATGGCGGCATATTTGTCGCTGAGACGTTAATTTCAGCGCTGGAAGATTTGCGCAAGCAGTATGAATTTTATCGCGACGATCCAGAATTCAAGGCGGAATTTGCGTACGAATTAAAACATTATGTAGGGCGCCCCAGTCCCATTTATCATGCAAAAAGATGGTCTGAGCACTTAGGCGGCGCGCAGATTCTGCTGAAACGCGAAGATTTAAACCATACTGGCGCGCACAAAATCAACAATACCATTGGGCAAGCGCTGCTTGCCCGGCGCATGGGGAAAAAACGCGTCATCGCGGAAACCGGCGCAGGGCAGCATGGTGTGGCGAGCGCCACGGTGGCCGCGCGCTATGGCATGGAATGTGTGGTTTACATGGGCTCCGAGGATGTAAAGCGCCAAGCGACCAATGTGTATCGCATGAAACTGCTGGGTGCAACCGTGGTGCCGGTGGAATCCGGATCCAAGACCTTAAAAGATGCACTGAACGAAGCCATGCGCGACTGGGTCACCAATGTCGAGAATACGTTTTATATTATCGGGACCGTTGCCGGACCGCATCCTTATCCGATGATGGTCAGGGATTTTCAGGCGGTGATCGGAAATGAAGCCAAAGTGCAGATGCTGGAGGATTTCAACCGTCAGCCAGATGCGCTGATTGCCTGTGTCGGCGGCGGATCGAACGCGATCGGTTTGTTTTATCCGTACATAGACGATGCCAATGTACGCTTGATCGGCGTGGAAGCAGCGGGAAAAGGTATCGACACCAATCAGCATGCGGCGACGCTATTAACGGGTAAACCCGGTGTGTTACATGGTAACCGTACTTATCTTATCCAAGACGAGAATGGCCAGATCATTGAAACCCATTCAATCTCGGCCGGCCTCGATTATCCCGGCGTGGGACCGGAACATGCTTGGCTTAAAGATTGCGGACGTGCGGAGTATGTCGCGATCACCGACGATGAAGCATTGGAAGCATTTCACACGCTGTGCCGTTTCGAAGGCATCATGCCGGCACTGGAATCCAGTCATGCACTGGCTTATGCTGCCAAATATGCGCCGACTTTGCCGAAGGATAAATTGCTGTTGGTGAATTTATCTGGACGGGGTGATAAGGATATGGCAACGGTTGCGCAAATGTCCGGTTTAACGCTGTAATCAAAGGGTGACTGTATTGCTTGCAGTTTTCTGAAAAGAATTGAGAACGGATTAAGCACATGAGCTTTATAAAAAGTTTAATGAATATTTTCGGCAGCCAGGATGACGCTGAAAAAATAAATCGTATTGCCAAAGCATTTGCCGCATTAAAAAAACAAAACCGAAAGGCACTGATTCCCTTTATTACCGCCGGTGATCCCAATCCGCAGATAACGGTTCAGTTGATGCACCAACTGGTTCAATCGGGCGCCGACATCATCGAATTAGGCGTGCCTTTTTCCGACCCTATGGCGGATGGACCGACCATTCAAAGATCATCGGAACGGGCGCTGAAGCATCATGTCAGTCTGAATGACGTTTTGGACATGGTGAGCGAGTTTAGAAAAACGGATACCGCTACACCGGTGGTTTTGATGGGATACGCCAATCCGGTTGAAGCGATGGGTTTTGTGGTATTTGCCGCTAAAGCTAAGGATTGCGGCGTCGACGGTGTCCTTATCGTCGATTATCCGCCTGAAGAATCCGCCGAGTGGGTGCAATGTCTGGAACAACAGGGAATCGATGCGATCTTCCTGCTGTCCCCCACGACGCCTCAGGAACGTATCGCGCAAATAGCCAAAATGGCCAGAGGTTATGTGTATTATGTTTCCTTAAAAGGAGTGACCGGGGCATCGCACCTGGATCTTCAGGATGTTGGCGCGATGTTGGTGCAATTACGTCAGCATATTGTATTACCCATCGGTGTTGGATTCGGCATACGCGATGGCGCGACGGCCAAAGCCGTAGCCGGTTTGGCGGATGCCGTGGTGGTCGGTAGCCGGATTATCGAGGAGATTGAGAAATCCTCAGAAGCGGAATTATTGAGTAATGTAGGGAGCTTGATCGACACTCTGCGCAAGGCCATTGATGAGAATTGAAATAATGGTTAAAACATGCAAAATACGTTCTAGGAAACACAACTCATGAGCTGGTTTCAAAATATTATTCCGCCAAAAATCAAAAGAAAGGAAGCCGGCGAAAAGAAAATAGTACCTGAAGGCTTGTGGAGTAAATGCCGAACCTGCGAAGCGGTTTTGTACTACACGGATCTGGCCAAAAACCTGAATGTCTGTCCTAAATGCGATTTCCATAATCGCATTTCCGCAAGAAACCGCCTTGACCAGCTGCTTGACCCGGAAGGGCGCTATGAGATTGGTGCTGAAGTAGTTGCGACTGATGCGCTCAAATTTAAAGACAACAAACGCTACGTGGATCGCTTGGCGCAAGCGAAAGAAAGCACGGACGAACAGGATTCCTTGGTGGTGATGCAAGGAACCGTCAAAACAATGCCGGTCGTTATTGGGGTATTTGAATTTGGTTTTATGGGCGGCTCAATGGGGTCTGTCGTAGGTGAGCGCTTTGCGCGTGGTGTCAAAGCCTGCATTGATCAGCATGTACCCTTCATATGCTTCAGCGCCAGTGGCGGTGCACGTATGCAGGAAGGTTTGTTTTCGTTAATGCAAATGGCGAAAACAACCGCAGCATTGACCAAGCTGAGTCATCACAAATTACCGTTCATATCGGTTCTGACCGATCCAACGATGGGTGGTGTATCAGCCAGTTTCGCTTTTTTGGGCGATGTAGTGATTGCCGAGCCCGGCGCACTGATCGGTTTTGCTGGCCCCCGTGTCATCGAGCAAACCGTGCGCCAAACTCTGCCGGATGGTTTTCAACGAGCCGAATTCCTATTGGAACATGGTGCGATAGATATGATTGTCGATCGCAGGCAAATGCGTGACAAAATTGTGACGCTGTGCACGCAATTGATGCGTATTCCAGAACCTCTATCTTAGCCGTTGCTGTCCCCCTGCTCAATGCCAGCACCCAGCTCGCTCGCAGATTGGTTAACTTACCTTGAATTGCTTCATCCCAAGACAATTGAAATGGGATTGGAGCGCATCGACCGGGTTCGATCCAAACTCGAATTGACGCCACAATTTCCCATTATTGTGGTGGGCGGTACAAATGGCAAAGGATCTGTTTGTGCGATGCTGGAATCTATACTGGTTTGCGCCGGATATACCGTGGGTTGTTATACCTCGCCGCATTTGCTGCGCTATAACGAACGCGTTCGTATCAATAAAAATGAAGTGGGTGATAAAAGTCTGTGTGATGCTTTTGCACAGATAGATACCGCCCGGAAGGATTGCCATACCTCGCTGACTTTTTTTGAATTTGGCACATTGGCGGCGATGCATGTGTTTGTTCAA
>CAYQZF010000238.1:0-4127 GCA_964421895.1 uncultured Nitrosomonas sp.
TTAATCGAAAAAATGAGATAATTTTTTCAGTCTACCGAAGTTGTTTCCATCACACATCTCAAGAGATGGCGCGGTATCGCCACAAGATATGCCAAAAATACCGCTTCTTTCCTTGCTGCCGTGCAAATCAGATACATCGCTCTCTGGACAAACATCTTGTGACTACATATTCTAGATTGATCGCTTAAGGGATATAACCGCTTCAGAAGACACATTATTTCTATGACAACGTTGGTAATAGGCGATCAATATACAATTTGGGTAGTCTTTTCAAATTGTATGCCATGACTTGTAAGGTATGCCAAGCATGCGCTTTGACTAGACCACAGTAACGCAGAATTTTACTGCCAAAGGTTCGCTCCACAACATACCGGACTTTAGTAATTAAATGATTGCGCTGTAAGTGCCGCAGCGTCAGCGGCTTGCTGTCATGGCAATTGGCAGTCGTGATTTCCACCGCCAGCACCAGACCATTGTTATCAACCACTTATAGTCAAGCACTGGCTCGCCGGTTTTCTTAACCCCGCGCGCCTCGGTATTCACACTAGGCTGGGTTACTTCAATGACGCGCAAGTCGCTTGAGCATCTGATTCATCATCCCGGTCTTCGTGGCCGCTAACCACTTCATAGGATGGCTTGGTTTTAGGTTTGCGCACACTTTGCGTGATGCTCGCATCCATATGATATCCCTTCTTAACCGTAATGTTGTGTGTCTGAATTTGGTGATTAATTTGTTCTAACAAGCCATCCCATGCGCGAGCAACTGTCAGGCGGGTGCTGAAGCGGGATAATACGGAATGAGCTCCTCACGTCATCTTCCAAGCACAAACCCAAAAATCGCATCACGTGCAGATTTGACGTGGTCAAGTATCTGTTTGCGGCCATTGATGATTTCTCCAGGGAGCTGTAGCCGGTATTTTTTCGATAAAACCCAGCACAGCGCAGCTTGCTTTCTCATCGGTGCTGTCATTACCCAATGACCTTATCGGATCGGTTGCGCTTATTCGGATAATGGTACGGAATTTAAAGGAACTGATAATCATGCTTTCGGCAAAGCTTGCAGGCAACACGGTATTGGTCAGAAGTTTATCCGCATCAGTCATCCGCACCCTGATGAATATGTGGCGCATCCAGCTTTTTCGTTTCATTAACTTCACAATACCGTGAAACCCCATAAGAGTTTTAACAAGATCACCCCTTATGTACTCAACGCTTATTTCAATTAACTTCTCTGTAGACAACACTGAGAGTTCTTGCGCACTAGGTTTGACCATGCATATCTTCATTCACAGATACCGCAAATAACGCTAAACTGAAGTGGGGTTTGTTGGCATTTTGAGGGAAATATTTCATAGAAAGAAGCAAACTCGTAATATTGGGTATCCTATACTTTACCGATAAAATGAGTTTGGGATGCCCGATTAATGCTCAGTGATGAGTTCTGGCCAAAGCTGGAGAAGATTCTGCTTCAAGAAGCGATTGATAACGAGTGCAATCTGCGCATGACAGTAGAAGATATGTTGTATCGAATGGGGATTGGCTGTCCGTGGTGAGACTTGCCTGAGGCTTTGGAAGCTGGAATTACAGCTATAAAAGATTCCCTGCGTGATCATTAAGCAGCAAATGGTTAAGGATCTTCAGAACGTTGCCGATTAATCCGGACTGTGAATGGGAATTTATTGATGACAGCTATGTTAAAGCATGTCAGCATAGCGCGGGAGCGGCAGATCAACAATACAAGCCATCGGGAAAAGCCGTGCGGGTAATACCACTAAAATCCATTTGGCGGTCGATGATTATGGCTTGCCAGTCGAGTTTGAAATCACCGGTGGAGAAGTCAATGACAGTTTCGCAGTGTCTAATTTAATTTCCAAGCTGCCTGACGCGAAAGCGATTGTTGCGGAAAAGGGCTATGACAGCGAAAGTATACGGAAACAAATAGCAAAGATAAGGGTTCAAGCTGTGATGTCCAGAAAGTGCAGCTCATTGAAGAGTAAAGAAGATGTGAATTAGGATCTAGAATGCTTTTGCCCGGCTAAAGCAATATCGGACAATAATGGCATGACGATAAACTGAAGCGAGATTTTGTGAGTCTGGTAGCCATGGCATACAGATATCTGTGGTTATCTATGTGAAATGTTAACAGATCCCAGAAATTATTATATCTAGAGTTTTAATTAAGAAAAAGTTCAATAAATATATGGAGGTTACGGGTGGATAGCGCTGACAAGATGGGTAGATTCTCAGAATGGCAAGTATCACCAGGCGTTTGGACACTATCAATTGTGTTTATAGTTGCACTGTTGCTTCATTCTGACTTAGCTCCTCTTGAAGAAACGCATTGGGATGAGCCAATTTATGTGGGACTTTCTAGGTGGGCCGCAGAGACTGATATGTTGAGCAGCTTTCATGAGCATGCAAATAATATCAAGCTCGGACCAATAGGTGAGCATTGGAACTTCACACGCATTGGCCATATTCTTTTATTGGGCATAATTACCAAGCTGGCTGGTTCTACAGAAACTGCACTGAGTATCATGCAGTGGCTATATCGAGTCTTTATGGCGCTTGGTGTAACTCTGTGCGTTGTATTGGGTTCTCAGCTGACTACATTTTTTCGGGCAACCAAACCGGATTCTATCTGGTGGACTGGATACCTTATTGCAGCGTTGACTTATGTCGCTTCGGATAGTTATCGCGGACTTCAGGGCCATATGCTCAGTGAACCCCCAGCATTTTTGGTACTGACTTTGTTTGCCATAACACTGCTTAAAGCTGTGGAATTACGATCATTGGCAATCAGTGTTCTTTCAGGTATTTTACTTTTTCTGGTATTTTTTATTCGGATCGATACAGTTCTTCCAGCAGCGATTTTCATGGCATTGTTGCTGTCGGCGCTGGTGTTGTTGAGAAAGTATGATGCGATGCCCTATATTATCATTGCCGGATTTGTTTCACTGGCTTTTTATGGCGTATATGCATGGTGGTTTTCTCCTCTAGTGAGTCCTCGAACACTATTAAATTTTTCTTCTGCGGATAGTGAGATTTTTCCTGGGGCACCCGTCAGGAGTCTATCTGCTATTGTTATTGCCGGTGGTTTGCTGTGGATAGGTGCTTGTGCAGCGGTACTTAAATGGCGTGCCCCGCTCATTCGATTTGTGGCAATCTGGCTTGGGGTGGCATTGTTACCCATGGTTATCGATAGTTTAAAAGGGAGTACAGTCGAAGCACGAGTGGCGTTTTTTATCGTAATGCCGCTCTTAATCCTCTCTGGGGAAGGTTGGTATTGGATTCTGCATGGCTTTAAACAACGAAAAACTATTCCGCTCGTAATAGCGATTGGATTAGTCATTATCTTGATGGTTACACCGTACTGGCCGATAAAGAAAGAAATTCGTAACTGGGCATTAAATCATTTCCCTCCAGAAGTTCATAAATATTTATTTATATCGTCGGCGCGTTTGGGTTCTGTTGTGCCGCCTTCACCACACGCAGAAAAAGATTCAAAACTTGGGCTGCTTGTTCGCCCGATAAATGAACGCTTGACTTTAGAATATTCAAAAGTACGGGAGATTGGAGATTTTTTGTACATTCCTAAGCGGCCTGCCTATTTATTATTGTCTGAAAATGATGTAAATGCTGGTACACATTCAAACACACGCTTTCTAGATTTAATTCGGTATTTCGGTTCTAAATATCCAAAAAACGCAGATTTTGTATTGAGGGAATTTCCCAATAACTTAGCCGGTAAAAGCAGTTTCGGACCATGCAGGACTCGAGTGCCCTCAGATGAGGAGCCAGTCGTATTTTGCTCATCCTTAGCATCTTCCGATATGGAAATGTTGCGAGAAAAGAATATTCCTTTGTATATACTTAATGTTGATGGCAATCCATTGCCGGATATGCCGCAACTAAAGCTTGAAGTTTTATTGTCCTCACCGCCATATACATTATATGGAATTGCGCAGTAGCTGACGGCAAAGTCAGATTTTCCTGGAGCTGAAGGAAGTTTGCTTGAACTTGTGATTCCCCATGGCCTTGCCACGGGGATCTAATTAGGTTTTAGAATGTGGGGATGCGAGATGTTGTAGAGAAAGCGAGCCACTGTGCATGGCAGATACATTATC
>CAYQZF010000239.1:0-4124 GCA_964421895.1 uncultured Nitrosomonas sp.
AGGATCAATATCTCTACCTGCACATCACGCGCGGTGTCGCCAAACGCGATCACGCGTTTCCAGTTAACGTGCCACCGACTGTTTTCATCATGAGCAATCCGCTGCTACCGCCACCTGCTGAGCTGCTGGTCAGTGGTGCTTCGGCCATCACCGCGCTCGATAACCGCTGGATTCGTTGCGACGTCAAAGCCATTTCGTTGTTGCCGAATGTGTTGTTGCGGCAATTGGCGGTGGATGTGCAAGCAGTGGAAACAATCCTGATCCGCGACGGATTCTTGACCGAAGGCGCAGCCAGCAATATCTTCGTGAACAAGAACGGCGTACTGCTGGCGCCACCGAAAAGTAATCTGATGCTACCCGGCATCACGTACGACGTAGTGCTAGAGCTGGCGGCGGCGAATCGCATTCCGCACGAAGTGCGCGACATCTCGGAGGCGGAAGTACGCACGGCGGATGAGATTCTGTTGACTTCCTCGACCAAGGAGATCATGCCGATCACGTCACTGGACAATCAACTGGTAGGAAAAGGAAAACCGGGTGAACTGTTCGCGCGCTTGCATGCCTTGTATCAAGGCTACAAGGCCACGAACATGCGCGGTGATCATTCCTGCGGTTGCTCGCATTCGTAATCGATAGTTTCAGTTTGCCGATGTCAGAACAACCTTCGCTGATCGAATACCCCTGCGATTTTCCCATCAAGATCATGGGTAAGGCGCAGCACGATTTCACGCAGATTGCGCTGGCGATCGTCAAATATCACGCTCCCGATTTCGATACAGCGACCATGGCAGTCAAAGCCAGCAAGAATGGCACTTATTTAAGCCTTACCTGCACTATTCGCGCGACTTCACGGTCGCAACTCGATGCTCTGTATCAAGCGTTATCCAGTCACCCGCTGGTCTCCGTGGTATTGTGATTGTTCATGCAGCAAAATCATTCCGCTTCGGTTTTCGCATCACCGCATTTCGTCATCAAAACATTGGGATTATGCGATTACCAGCCAACCTGGCAAGCGATGAAGGATTTCACACATAATCGCAACGAACAAACTCGCGATGAAATCTGGTTACTGCAGCACTCGCCGGTTTTTACCCAAGGCATTGCCGGTAAACCCGAGCACTTGCTGCACGATCATGGGATCGCCGTAATTAAAACCGATCGCGGCGGCCAAATTACTTATCATGGGCCCGGGCAAATCATTGCCTATTTATTGCTGGACATCCGCCGCCTGAAACTCGGTGTACGTGAATTGGTCAGACAGATGGAAAATGCCGTGATCGGCGTTCTTGAAGACTATCGTGTCAAAGCCACCGGCCGTGCAGAAGCACCTGGCGTGTATGTCGGCAAAGCTAAAATCGCATCGCTGGGGCTAAAAATCCGGAAAAACTTTTGCTATCACGGTATCGCGCTGAATGTGAACATGGACTTAACGCCGTTTTCATATATCAATCCTTGCGGTTACCAAGGATTGCAAGTTACGCAAACCAAGGAGCTGGGCATTCCCGACGGCGTGGAAATTTTAAGCGCAAAACTCGCCAACCGGTTACAAGAACAACTTCTCAAGAAAACAATTAACTAAACACTATGACTATCGATAACCGTCAAAAAGGCGCCGACAAAACGGCGCGCAACCCCGTCAAAATAGCACCGCAATCACGTGACGACCTGCTGCGCAAACCCTCGTGGATTCGCGTCCGCTCATCCAACAGCGAAAATTATTACGAAGTCAAACGTCTGCTGCGCGAACATAAACTGCACACCGTTTGCGAAGAAGCATCCTGTCCCAACATTGGCGAATGTTTTGGTAAAGGCACAGCTACCTTCATGATTCTAGGCGATTTATGCACGCGCCGCTGCCCTTTCTGCGATGTTGCACATGGCAGACCAAAACCACCGGATGCCGATGAACCGCTGCATCTGGCACAATCGATTGGCGCCATGAAATTGCGCTATGTGGTCATCACCAGCGTGGATCGTGACGATTTACGCGACGGCGGCGCGCAGCATTTTTCCGATTGTATCCGTGAAATTCGCGCACATTCACCGCACACCAAAATCGAAACCTTGGTGCCGGATTTCCGCGGCCGTCTCGAAGTGGCTTTGGAAAAACTCGCCGCCTGTCCACCGGATGTTTTGAACCATAACCTCGAAACCGTGCCCAGATTGTACAAACAATGCCGGCCGGGTGCGGATTATGCAAACTCCTTGAAACTGCTGAAAGACTTCAAGGCGCAGTTT
Organism: uncultured Nitrosomonas sp.; assembly: GCA_964421895.1. Taxonomy (GTDB): domain Bacteria; phylum Pseudomonadota; class Gammaproteobacteria; order Burkholderiales; family Nitrosomonadaceae; genus Nitrosomonas. The sequence goes on from CAYQZF010000239.1 coordinate 2,239, forward strand.
CCACACATTCCAACTAAATCGGGTTTGATGCTGGGATTGGGCGAAACCGACGAAGAAATCCTGCAAGTATTGCGCGATTTACGCGAACACGATGTAGAGATGTTGACCATCGGTCAATACTTACAACCCAGTATCGGTCATTTGCCGGTCATGCGTTATGTCACACCCGAAAACTTCAAGACTTTCGAACAAGCCGCACTGGAAATGGGTTTCAGCCACGCCGCCTGCGGTCCGATGGTACGGTCCAGCTACCACGCCGATCAGCAAGCACACGAATCCGGTTTGCTCTAAGAAGAAAATCCGGAAAAACTACCGGATCTAGCGTGCCGTAAGAAATCAGATGGAAAAGCTTATTCTCCACTCGTAAACTAGGCTTTTCTATCTGATTTAACCTTGACTGATCGGTCGTCCATCACTTTTTTCAGAAACCTCCTTAAGCAGAATCAGAAATAGCTTCAATTCATTGTGTTTTCTTCCGATATTACTTTCCAAATGTTTGAAGTAAGCTGAGGATCGTCGATCCACCTTGATTCAGAAATAAAAAGAGGAATTTATGGAGAAGAGCGCAATACTTAGTGCGTTGGCTGCCGAAGTTGAGCAGGGAAGATTGATTTTTCCTACTTCGACCCACGCAGCGATCAGAATTAATCGTGCTTTAAATGATCCTGATTGCAATCTTGAGATGGTGATCAAGCTCATTCAACTGGAACCCCTTTTGTCGGCCAAAGTTGTCGCTATCGCCAATTCTGTGGTTTTCAATCGCTCGGGAAAAAGAATCACTGATGTGCGCTCCGCCGTGACTTTGATTGGCGTACGGACGGTCCGCAATTTAGCAACGGCTGTTGTGGTGCAGCAGCTTGCCGGAGCACAAGTACGCAGCGAAATAGTAATGCAGTTATGGCAGCATTCCGCTCATGTGGCGGCACTGGCGCAAGTCATCGCTCGCCGCATTACAAAACAGGATCCCGATACCGCAATGTTTGCGGGCATCATTCATGAGATCAGCTGGTTCTACTTATTAGCGCGTGAAAAGCATTACCCTGGTTTGGCCGATGAGAGCATGGCCAGCTCCTGGAGCAACGATGAAGATCTAGAGGATGAAACGGAACTCGAGTGTGAAATCAAAATTGGCACCGCTATTCTCAAAGCGCTATCGATTCCGGAAGCGGTTATCGATAGTATCGTTTATTTATGGTGCGGCTACCTGGCATTTCCTCCCGCTACCCTCGGCGACACCTTGTTGTTCGCCGATCAATTGGCCCCAGTCAAATCTCCGTTCATTTTGCCTTCAAATCAAACGGGTTACAGCATCGCAAATATCGATTTATTAACAGGTGAGGAGTCATTAAGCAGTATCCTCAAAGACTCGCAAGAAGAAGTCGATTCGTTAACACATGCGCTGTGTGTATAAAAAACCGGTGATTTTTTTGCCAGCCTGAAGCTTCTCCGTGATTCTACTAGTTGCCGGTGCAAGCAAGCGACGCACAAAAATTATCAAGCAGCAACGATCTCAAAATCGTGCGTTATATTTACTGTCTGTTTCAGCATGATGGAAGCCGAGCAATATTTTTCTGCGGACAAATTAATGGCGCGTTCAACCGTTTGCGGATTTAGATTGCGCCCGGCAATAATGAAGTGTAAATGAATATCGGTGAATACCTTTGGGTCGACCGGCGCGCGTTCGGCCTCGATTTCAACGACGCAATCGGTGATGTCCTGACGGCTTTTTTTCAGAATCAGTACCACGTCGAATGAAGTGCAACCGCCCAACCCCATCAGCAACATTTCCATCGGCCTCGGCCCAAGATTCTGTCCACCGGCATCCGGCGCGCCATCCATCAAGACCGAATGACCACTGCCAGATTCCGCCAGGAAACTGACATTTC
>CAYQZF010000240.1:0-4093 GCA_964421895.1 uncultured Nitrosomonas sp.
GCTTGTTCCCGGCTGAAATCGACATACCCGTCGAGCCACCACCAAACCATTTGCGGCCCGTTATCATAGCCCAGACGCAGCATGCTGCAACCGCTGAACAGCAACAGCACAGAGATCAGCGCGATTCTTGCGAGTGATTTTCGTAGAGCGTGCGGCATAATGACGGGTATCAATTCAAACGTAAGCAAAAGGGAATTCTACAGCAATCGCGGATGTTTTTTCTTAAGTGACGATTGCTAGGATTTCCGTGCTTTTGACGATAACATGGCAGAACTTTCTTCTTTAAACGCTTGCAATGAGTGCTCCGCAAATTTTTTACATTCATGACCCCATGTGCAGCTGGTGTTACGCCTTCAGCCAAAGCTGGGCCGCATTGCAACAGGATCTGCCGCGAAACATGGAAATTGTTTACCTCGTAGGCGGCCTGGCGCCGGATACCAAGGAGCCAATGCCACTCGCAACGCAAAAAATGGTGCAACAGGCCTGGCGACGCATCGAGCAAACGGTCCCCGGTGTTCACTTCAACTGGGATTTCTGGTCGCGCAATACGCCGATCCGTTCAACTTATCCGGCTTGCCGGGCCGTTCTGGCAGCCAAAAAGCAACGTGCCGAAGCCGAGCCGGAAATGATACGCGCCATTCAGACTGCCTATTACCAACAAGCCAAGAATCCCTCGCTGCCGGAAACCTTGCAAGCATGTGCCCATGAAATTGGACTGGATGCGAAAATCTTTAGCGAAGACCTGAAAAGCCCGGCGATAGAAAGTGAGCTACAGCGGCAAATTCAACAGGCGAGAAGCATGGAAGTTTATTCCTATCCATCTTTGCGGCTGGTGCATAACGACACTGTATTTCCGATTGCGATCGATTATTGGGATCATCGAGCCATGCTGGGTGAGATAAAAACAATCGTATCTAAGGTAACTTACATCTGATCTGACAATTTCAGAAATTAATCGCTATTTTCTGATATGGATGGACTGAATTCGACTCATTGCGGGTATTTGTTCGAGCCTAAAACGGCTCGCGAAAACGGATAAATCTGGGAGCTGGAAATTAGTTATGTATATTCAATAGTGCTATTACCAGGTGAATCTTGGTGGTAGTGTCTGCGCGGCTTTTGCCGATCGCCTGCGGTTCCTTGTCCGTTGCGCCTGCACTATGCTGGTGCGCTTTAACATAGCTGTCATCAATAAATTCCCATTCACAGTCCAGATCAATCGGCAGCGTTCTGAAGATACAACATATCTTCTACTGCCATGCGCAAATTGCGCTTGTTATAAATTGCTTCTTGAAGGAGAATCTTCTCCAGCTTCGGCCAGAACTCATCACTGAGCATTAATCGGGGCATCGCAAACTCGTTTTGTTGATGGTATAAGAATCCCAACGTTACGAGTTTGTTATTATCCACTTCTACTGTATGCTTATATCAAAATATCAACAGATTCTAGAGGAAGTAAGTAGTCATGAATGAAAGATTTTTACCAAGCATAAAGACTCGGCGAAAACTGGCTTTTCTGGCTCGTTATCTCAATTTTGCGATGACATCCAAGCTTCGCAGGAACTTCTCCAATCCGACTGAAGCGGGTATAGAAAAACTCCGTGACTTTCTTATTAATTCCTACCTTCCCAGCTGGTATGAGGGCGTTAATATGAACGGATTTTGCGAAACGGCAGAGGGGCGCATGGAACTTGATCAGCATCTCTATCGTACGATCGAAATGGACAGGTATCAATTCATCCCATGGATTAATAGAATTGTTCCATTCGCTGGCTCTAAAGTAATAGAAATCGGATGTGGCTCAGGTTCCGCGACGGTAGCAATGGCGGAGCAGGGCGCTAAAGTGATTGCGCTGGATGTGCATCAACAGGCGATCGAAGCAACTAAACTGCGAGTAAATGCGCATGGAATTGCTAGTGTGTCATTTATTGAAGGGAATGCGCAAAAATTGCGGGAACTCGTTTCTGATCATAAGGTAGATCTCATTATTTTCTCTGCTGTACTCGAACATATGAATTTTGAAGAGCGGAAAAATTCGCTTCGGTCTGCCTGGGATATTCTCCCGAAAGGAGGGTACATTTGCATCACCGAAACGCCCAATAGGCTATGGTTTTTTGATGGTCATACTTCACGCCTGCCTTTCTTTAATTGGTTACCGGATGAATTGGCGTTCGAGTATTCCAACCGGAGTTCACGCTATCCATTCAACGAGCGATTCCACACGTTGACTAGTGGATCTTTGCTTTCTTTCATTCGAGAGGGCAGAGGTTTCAGCTTTCACGAGATTGACTTAGCTATTGGAGATGAGCGTAAGTACAAGATCGTGTCTGATCTGACTTCCTACATTTCGCTCCGCAACCCTGTAAAGATGCTAAAGCGTATCCTCACGGGCGATGGAAGACGCGAAAGACTTCTTAACTCCTACGCGCCCGATCGGCATCGCGGTTTTTTTAGGATAAACTTGGATCTTGTTATCCAAAAACTGTAAGAAAATTTACTGTATTGTTGTTAAGCAGTGTTGTCACGAGATCTTTAACCAAAGAGCGAAGCCACGGATCTGGATAGCAGCAAGGAAGGGAAAGAGATTCTTAGCGTAGTGGGTAGCAATGCCGCGTCACTGCTTGAGTGCAAGAAATACGTTTTCGACGAGATGGCGCTGCCGGTACAAATGCTTGTCATATTCGCGCCGTGTTCGTCTTTACATAGGACTTCACAAATTGCGGGACCATCAGCTTGAGAAAGATGTTGTTAGAAAATAATTTGACTTCCCATTTCAAGCTCAAACTTCCTTCTACCGTGTTGAGCGCCTACTTTTGGCCGGAAGCGGGCACTTCAATCACTTCAATCATTATTTCATCCAAAAGAAAAATATTTCTTCAATTTACCCCAAAAACCATCGGTATCTGAATTAACAGTCACAGTTGTATCGACCAACAAATTTTCCATGATCAGCTGGTAAATCCGGGATAATTTCTCGAGATCGTCCACGGCCACGTGCTCGTTCAATTTGTGGATCGTCGCATTGCGCGGGCCGAATTCGATGACTTGCGCGCAGATATCGGCGATAAAGCGACCGTCCGATGTGCCGCCGGAAGTGGAAAGCTGCGGTTCGATGCTGGTGACTTCGACGATGGCGGCGTGCATGGCGTTGGCCAATTCGGCTTTGGGGGTGAGAAACGGTTTTCCTGAGAGCTCCCACGTTAATTCATAATCCAAGCCATGTTTATCAAGAATTTCATGTACGCGGGTTTTGAGCGATTCGACCGTGCTGGCGGTGGAGAAACGGAAGTTGAATAGCAAGTTCAGCGTGCCGGGGATGACATTGGTTGCGCCGGTACCGCTGTGAATGTTGGAAATATGCCAGGTGGTCGGCGGGAAATATTCGTTGCCTTGATCCCACTCGGTTTGCGCCAATTCCGCAATCGCCGGGGCGGCCAGATGAATCGGGTTTTTCGCCAGATGCGGGTAGGCGATATGGCCTTGTATGCCTTTTATCGTCAGATTGCCGGATAGAGAACCGCGCCGGCCGTTTTTGATGGTGTCGCCCAGCGTGTCGGTACAGGTGGGTTCGCCGACAATGCAGTAATCCAACAACTCGCCGCGCGCTTTGAGCGTTTCGACCACTTTGACCGTGCCGTCGACCGCAATGCCTTCCTCGTCGGAGGTGATCAGCAGCGCAATCGACCCTTGATGATTGGCATGTTGTGCGACAAAAGCTTCGATGGCAGTGATAAAAGCGGCGAGTGACGATTTCATGTCGGCAGCACCACGCCCATATAACTTGCCGTCCTGGATGGTCGGGGTGAATGGGTTGCTGTCCCATTGCTCCAGCGGGCCGGTGGGCACGACGTCGGTATGTCCGGCGAAACATAGCACCGGTGCCATATCACCGCGCCGCGCCCAGAGGTTATCGACTTCGCCGAAGTGCATTTTTTCGATGTGGAAACCGAGTTTTTCCAACCGCTCGATCAGAATTTCCTGGCAGCCGTCATCGGCAGGGGTCAATGAGCGGCGGGCGATCAGTGTTTGAGCAAGCGACAGTGTGTCATCGGACATGATTTTTTCCTGAATTTAACAAGTTAAAGATTGGCGG
>CAYQZF010000241.1:0-4062 GCA_964421895.1 uncultured Nitrosomonas sp.
TGCGGCCAGGAATTCTGGATTGCGGCATTGTGGCGGCAGTACAATGGCAAGCCAAAGAATTTAGTGACCGCACCGGTATCGTCTGCAAGGTTTTCTGTGCAACTGATGAAATATCGCTAGATTCCGATTTGGCGATCGCGATTTTTCGTGTTTTCCAAGAAACATTGACCAATATTTCCAAGCACGCCAATGCTTCTCGGATTCAGGTCAAGCTTGTCGAATTGGAAGGATTGATTTTTCTTGAAGTGATGGACAATGGATGCGGCATTACCAACATCGATATGGAAAAGCAGGATTCTTTTGGGATACGTGGTATGCGTGAACGCTGCCAGCAATTGAAAGGAAATTTTCATATCGTGGGAGAATCTGGGAAGGGAACAAAAGTGACGATACTGATACCCACCGGTAACCTGGATTATCAGCCTGGGCATGTGATTGAATTGGAAAGCGAGCATAATGGGTCTGTGCAGCTTCAGACAACGTCAAAAAAGAAAAAGAAGGTTTCGCGGCTCTAAAAGCCAGAGGTGTTCATGATAAGTGTGATGATTGCTGATGATCATGCGATTGTGCGTCAAGGTTTGAAGCAGATACTCAGTGAAACTGATGATATAAATGTGACTGGCGAAGCAGAGACGGGATTTCAAGCAATTAAAATCGCACGGCAGCAAGACTTCGATGTTATGTTGCTGGATATTTCACTGCCGGATAGAAATGGTATTGAAATTTTGAAGCAGATAAAAAAAGACAGGCCGAATTTGGCTGTACTTATGCTCAGTATGCATAACGAACATGAGTTTGCAATTCGTGCATTAAAGGCGGGAGCATCAGGTTATCTCAACAAACAAAGCGCGCCGGCACAGTTGGTAGTAGCAATTCGTCAGGTGGCGGCAGGTGATAAGTATGTTAGTCCCGTTGTGGCGCAAGAGCTCGCCAATATCATTAATTCCGATGTCGATAAGCCGTTGCACACTACGCTATCCGACCGGGAATATCAGACACTGTGTTTTATTGCCGCAGGAAAAACTTTGTCGGAGATATCGGCGGAGATGTTTCTGAGTCCTAAGACAGTCAGTGTTTACCGGGCACGATTACTGGAGAAACTCAAGCTGACTAACAATTCGGAGCTTATTCGCTATGCGATTAAGAATAAATTGGTTGACTGATTTCTTGATTGTTGCGGTCAGTTAATTTTTTCATCGGATCAGGATTAAGATTTATTCGTTTAGCTGATATTTTTTGCGCTTCGAGCTGTCTGGGTACTGTAATTAATTTTGGTCAATTCTATGAAGCAGCTAAAAGACTTCAATCCAACTAGTATTGCACGTGAAACATTGCGGCAGCTCGCATCGCTCAGAATTCCCCCGACTCCTGACAATTATCATAAATTATATAACCAGATTTTAAGTGGCAATGAAAGCACTTCAAATTTCGTTACTGTTGCATCTGCAGAACCCGCGCTAGAATCTGCTCCGGATTGGGGTGGGACAATAGAAGCGCTATTGAAACAACTAGAGAGTAAACAAGGTGCGTTGACGACCGCAAAGAAGAAAGAAGGTGTGAATCGAGTTCTGATAAAGTTCTCGAAAGATTCAAAGCAATTGCATAATAAGTTAAAAGCGCTGATCGATTCATGGGGAGCATCAGCAACCGAGGTGCAAGAATCAAACACGGATCTTCAGACAAAAGAAGTGATATCGCAGATTGATCCGGATAAACAAGACGTAGAATCAGAACAAGTAGCCTTACAATCAACCCCTTTCCTCGGATATTTTACGGATCAATTGCTGGGGGTGCTGGCGCAAATGCTAGAGCATATTGTGGCCCGGCAAGTCGATAATATTGCCTTGGCTGATGAAGCGAGGATGCTGGCGCAGCAAGTGCGTAAGATCCAAAAAAAATCAGAAATGGAGCAATTTGCAGCTGATTTCGGACAATTTTGCCGCAAGTTTGATGCGTACGGCGAGAATGGCCAGAAATTGCAACAAGGCTTGCTCAAGCTACTCATTATGCTAATGAACAATACCGGTGAATTGCTGGCTGATGACCGATGGATGGGAGCTCAGATCGGTAAATTGCGTGAAACGATATCCAGGCCATTGGATCTTCAGGTTATCGAACAAGCAGAATGTTATCTGGCGGAAATCACGCAAAGACAGGAAATAATCCAGCATAACTTGAGCGAAGCCAAGCTGACATTGAAGCAGATGGTGACTTCTTTAATCACCAATATTGAAGAATTGAGTGATACAACCGGGGAGTATCAGGAAAAACTGGAACAGTATTCCGAAGGAATCAGTAAAACGGATGATATAAAAGAACTTAATCATCTGCTGATGCAACTCATGGAAGAAACCAAGCAGATGCAGAAAAGCGCATCAAATTATCGTGATGATTTTCTTGCGGCGCGCGCCGAAGTTAGCATGGCGCAAGACAAAATCAATCAACTTGAGACCGAATTGCAGGAGATGGGCGAGAGAGTTCACGAGGACCATTTGACCGGTATACTGAACCGGCGCGGTTTGGATAGCGCCTTCGAACGCGAAACTTCCCGCTCGATACGTCATAAAACACCTTTGTGTTTCGCTTTTTTGGATATTGATAATTTCAAACAGTTAAATGACACTCATGGCCATAAAGTGGGGGATGATGCGTTAATTTATTTGGTTGAATCCGTTAAGGATGCAACGCGCCCTGAAGACGTGGTGTCGCGTTATGGCGGCGAGGAGTTTGCGATTTTGCTGCCTAATACAAATCTTGAAGAGGCTGTGCAAATTTTATCCAGAATACGGCGGAATCTAACCAAGAAATTTTTTTTACACGAAAATAGGCGCTTGTTAATTACTTTTAGCGCTGGTGTTGCACAGCTACAAGTGGGCGAATCTCAAGAAAGTATTTTCAAGCGTGCAGACGAAGCAATGTATCGTGCAAAGAAGAGTGGAAAGAATCGGATTCTTATAGCCGAATAATCTCTTAAATTTTCGATTAATTAATCGACATATCCTTTCTATCGGTAAATAACACCGATTTCCCTTTTTATTCATTCAATCTATTAACTAGCAGCTCTGCTAATGTTGTCAGCGTGGCAGGTTATGCCGGAATAGGTTCTCCTTCGCAATCCAAAAAAATATCTTCTGAACCGGCATAGCCTAGTCAATTGAGGAGAATAGCAATGCAAGAAGTTATTAAACAAAAACAGAAAAGAATGCTGAGATTGGTTAAATCGACAAATGCTATTAAGAGTGAGCAGGGACGTATGATTGATTCTGAAGACTATTACAAGCAAGTGGAGCGTTACGCAGAGCAGATCCGTAAAACAAGTAACGCAGACGAAATCATCGGCATTCTTGATATTGTGTTGTCGGAAACCCGGGGATTGAGATTTAGTAATGAAGTTTTTACAGCACAAGAGCAAGTCAAACTTGCAGAGCAGAAGATTGAGTCATTGAAGGATGAATTGGAGCAACTGCGCGAGCTTGTGCAAACAGATCAGATGACCGGTGCATTCAATCGGCGCGGTTTAGAGGATGTTTTTAAGCGTGAGGCAGCCCGTGCAGATCGCAATGCGCAGTCATTGGGCGTGATTCTGATTGATCTGGATAACTTTAAGCTGATTAATGACAGCTTCGGTCATCAATACGGCGATAGTGTGCTTATCAATTTGGTCACTGTCGCCAAAGAGACACTGCGGCCTTCAGACATCGTTGCACGATTCGGAGGTGAGGAGTTTGTAATTTTATTGCCCGATGTGGAGATGCAGGATGCGCTGATGATTATTCAACGGATTCAAAGTAATTTGGCAAGAAATTTCTCGATTCAATCCGATAATCAAGTGTTGCCAATAACTTTCAGTGCAGGTGTTGCTCTACGGTCATTTGGCGAGCATCAGAATTCAGTCCTCAATCGAGCCGATAAAGCGCTCTACCAGGCGAAGCGAACAGGAAAGAACCGAGCGATTCCTGCTTTGATCTAGGTCATGTTAACACTACTAAGTGCTTCGATGATGAGAGCGAAATGGATGAATGAAAGAAAAATGACATCCAGTTTGTCGAATCTGGAGAATAT
>CAYQZF010000242.1:0-4034 GCA_964421895.1 uncultured Nitrosomonas sp.
TATGAAGCAACCGACCGGCGCTTTATCGCCCGCAACGAGTGGCGCAACACCACTAATTCGTTTGAAGGTTTTCGCATCAATGTCGGCCGTGAAGCCAACGATTGGGAAGTCGATCTATTCGGCATGCAGCCGGTACGCCGCCTGCAAATGCAATTTGACGTGGCGAACAATCATCTGTGGACCTTTGGCGCGATCGGCACGTGGCGCCGCTGGTCCGACATCGTCACGATACAACCCTACTATATGGGGCAAATGCAATCGGCCGATCCCGATGGTTTCACCGCGACCAACCGCTTGGACCGAGAAATTCATATGCCGGGATTCCGCGCCTATGGCAATGTGGGTAGCTGGTTTGATTTCGATGTCAGCTATAACCGGCAGCTTGGTTACACAGGCCCCAATCGTATCGAGGCGCAAGGCTATACCGTCGAACTGGGTAAAACCTTCAACCATCCCTGGAAGCCGCGTTTAGGGCTCTTCTATGGTTATGCCAGCGGCGACAAAAATCCCAATGATAATGTCGACAACCGTTTTGACCGCTTCTTCGGATTTGCCCGTCCTTGGTCGGCAGATCACTATGTGATCTATGAAAACTTGAAAGCACCGAAAATCCGCTTCGAGTTCAGCCCGACGCAGAAACTCGGCTTTGAAATGGGTTATGGTGGATATTGGCTGGCCAGCAGCACTGATCGCATGTTCGATTTTCTCGATGGCAACATCAGCAACACCATCAAGGATCCCGGATTCAATCGCGACCGCACCGGCAAAAGCGGTGATTTTGCCGGCCATTCGTTTGAAGGGCGCATCCGTTATCAAGCCACATCCCGCATCAGCACCATTCTCGGTTACACCCACTTTACCGCCGGCGAGTTCGTAAAGAACCGCATTGCCGCAACTTCTTGCGCTGTGCTGCATAAAGAACCTTGCACCGACCAACGTTCAGGCAACACGGATTTCCTGTACTTTGAAGTACTCATCAGTTTGTTGTAAATCTTCACAAATTCTATAAAAATGCACCGGTACTAGATTCCGGGGCACGCGGATCGACACCGCGTTCGTCGAACGCGGTGTCGGGGGTATGTTCATTTCCTGGGAAAGCGAAGCATTTCTGGCACTCAGGGAATATGGTGCGGACAAATTTGAAATCGTCATCCCATCGCTCAGTATTCTGGCAGAACCGCCGGGCACGGTCGTCGATAAAGTCGCCGACAAACAATGCGCCCCTAACGGCTGGATCGGCCAATGCGAATTGACCAGCGTTTTTCAGCCGGTCTTCAACACCGGTGAGGGCAAAACCATCGGACACGCCGCGTATGTACACTCCAAGTCCAACGAAAAAATCGCGCTCTGGCCGTGGCAAGTTTTCGCTATGGCATCCAAAGACGATCAGTTGATCGAATTGGATCGCTTATGCCGGGCGACTCATGCGTTGAATTATTATTCCAACCATTTTTCCCAATCGGACAATTTGTTTGTCGAGATTCATCCGCATTTGCTGGAAAGCGTCAGGGACGATCATGGGCGCGCGTTTGAAAACTTTCTCGAATCTGATCGGCGTGAAAACTTCGCGTGTCTCCATCGAAATTCCGGTCATCATCAACCACAATTGGAAACTGCTGCAGCATGTATCGGCAATTACCGCTCGCGCGGCTACCGCATCGCCGCCAACTACACAGGACCCCGCAGCGATTGGATGGTGGAACTGGACAGTCTGTATCCGGATGTCGTGCGCATCTCGGCCAGCAATCTGCTGCACCATGAAGCCCGCGACCTTGACGAGCACCGTGCACAGCTTCAGCGCCAGCGTGCTGGTGCGGGAATATGGTTTGCTGAACAACGCCGCGAAATCCATAACACCAGCGCATCGCCACCAGCGGCGGCTGCGCCGGTATCGGCCGCGGCTCCACAATCGGCGGCAATATCTGGCTGACGCACAGCATCCCGCCGGGAAGCCACGTCATGCAAGCGCAAATTCGTACCAAGGTGCTTGCAGCTGCTACAGAGGCTTAGAAAAGTTTGCATCGACACCACCCATTTGCGAGTTACCGTCAAATGCAGTATTCAGAGGTTTCATCAAAGCACATCCTGAATTATTGCTGCTGTCTCGATATCATCAATAAACTTGACCACCGTAATATCATTAGCTGATCGTTATGACCAGTTGAGACTGGATATATAGATGCCGGGTTAACGGCTCACAAACAGCCCCTTTTGGAGGGGCTCCAGCGATAAACCTCCGGTTCTTGCCGGAGATAATTAACTTCGCACTCGCACCTTTAAGAAATTGCGTTATTTTTCCATGATTCAAAAACTAAAGTTGTATAAGTTTTTCCCCGTAAAGAATTCTTATCTTTTACCAACTCTGAAGTGAATGTAAAAATGAGAATTAATGAGCCAGTTACCCAATGGGATATGGGTATGAGTAATAGTTGTGAGATTATCTCAACGACCAATCTGAAAGGTGCCATAACTTCAGCAAATGAAGATTTTATCCGCATGAGCGGTTATACACTGGAAGAGCTCGAAAACAAAAACCATAACATTATCCGTCACCCGGATGTGCCGCCAGAAGCTTATGCCATGTTGTGGGAGGCTTTAAAAGCCGGGAAACCTTGGATGGGCATGGTAAAAAACCGGAATAAGAATGGCGATCACTATTGGGTCGATGCTTATGCGAGTCCTTTGTATGAAGATGGCAAGATCGTTGGTTATCAGTCGGTTAGGGTAAAGCCTAAAAAGGATTGGATTGACCGCGCTGAAGTGCTCTATGCTCAAATAATGTCTAAAAAGTCGGATGATGATAAGCGCCGCTCCAAACTTGATAAGGTAAAACTAACAAAATTCCCGATAGGCCTAACTGCCAAAATCATTTTAGCGATTACTTGTGTTTTTGCTCTGGTTTTTACAGGATTCGCATTGACGAATCAAATTTCAATCTTGTTGGCGCTATCCGGTTTTCTTGCGGGCAGCGTAACGAGTGCGGCTGTTGTGTATCACATGCTGGAGGGATTACGAAGTGTGGCGAAAAAATCAGAAATTATCGCTAACGACCCAGTTGCTCGCTATATTTATACAGGCAGAACAGATGAGATAGGGCAACTGGAATATGTGCAAATTTTTCAACGCGCAAAATTCCGTACTGCAATTGGCCGTGTTTCAGAATCGATTTCCGTATTGGAAAAAAACACCGATGAAGTAGCAAAAAGCAGTATCGACCTCTCAAGCCGTACCGAGAATACGGCATCAAGCCTTGAAGAAACCGCATCGAGCATGGAAGAAATGGCTTCAACCGTTCAACAAAATGCTGACAATACTAAGCAGGCTAACATTCTCGTAGTAACTGCACACAAGCAATCTGAAACCAGTGAGAAAGTGATCACAAGTACTATGCATGCCATGAACGAAATTAATGACAGCAGCAAAAAAATTGCTGATATTACCAATGTAATTGATGAAATCGCTTTCCAAACCAACTTATTGGCGCTTAATGCTGCAGTAGAAGCTGCAAGAGCCGGAGAGCAAGGCCGCGGGTTTGCAGTAGTAGCGAATGAGGTGCGCAGCCTAGCCGGACGCAGCGCCGAGTCTGCCAAGCAGATCAAGGAATTAATAAATGATAGTGTTGTTAAGGTCGAAAATGGCACGAAGCTTGTGACACAATCCGCGGAATCCTTAAGAACGATCAACGATAGTATCAAGAAAATCTCTGATATCGTGAATGAAATTTCACTTTCTTCACAAGAACAAGCCAATGGTATCGAGCAAATTAATCAGGCCATCATGCAAATTGGTGGTGTGACACAACAAAATGGAAGTCTAGTAGAAGAATTGTCGTCCGCCAGTAATGCTATGAGCGATAAAGTTAAGAAGCTTGCTAGCTTAGCGGATCAATTTAGATAATGGGTTTTAGGAAGTTAAAGCAAGTTTAAGCGTAATAATTTAAGAATCTCAAGATAACGATTATCGCATCAATGATTAAAGTGTAAGAAAATGCGACCAACCTTCTTTCCGTCAGCAGAGATCCATTTGATCTCCTA
>CAYQZF010000243.1:0-4013 GCA_964421895.1 uncultured Nitrosomonas sp.
CATGCCCGTAGGTATCGTTGACTTTCTTGAAGAAATCGATATCCACCATCGCCAGCGAGAGCGGCGAATTCAACCGGCTTGACCGTATAACTTCGCGTGCCAGTTCCTCTTTAATGGCAGTGTGATTGAGCAAGCCGGTTAAACCATCATGAATCATCAGCGAACGCAAAAAGCGCGCACGCGTGGCGCGCATCGTCACCGCCGAAACCAAATGGGAGGCATCTATCGGCTTGACCAGAAAATCATCGCCGCACAAACTCATGGCTTCCGCTTGCGTATTGAAGTCGTTTTCGGAAGAGAGATAAACGATTGGCGTGCTCAGGAAGCCGTCGATCTGCCGGATCACTCGCGCCAACTCAACGCCGTTGCATCCTGGCATATACAAATCCATTAGAATCAGATCGGGATTGAAATCGTTCAGCGCCCCCAGCAGCTTCAACGGCTCCGCCACGGTTTTAACCAGCATGCCAGTTTGTTCCAGGATCGTGGCATGGTATGACAGTATCGTGGGACTATCATCTACGATCAATACCCGGAACGGATCCTGAATTTGCGAAGCGGTAATCAAATCCAGTTGATCGATCAGTTCGCTGGAATTGATTGGCTTGGTGAAATACGCTATCCCGCCGGCGCGCACCGCACCCAGCCGATATGCCATGTCGTCATGCGTTGAGATAAAAATCACCCGGGCTGGGCAGACCAATTCTTTCTGAATCTGTTCCATGATTAGAATGCCGCCCATTTCATCTTCCGGAAACTCGATGTCCATCAGGATAATGGCATGCGGCCTTTGCTGGATCGCAGCGCGGAATTTATCCAAATGATTGAATACTTCAACTTCATAACCGTAATAGCGCAATTGCAGCGCAAGCTCCTGCGCGGCTTCGATATCGGCTTCCACGACAAATATCAGATTGGAGGACGGTGCACTCGGTGAGAATGCGCTGTCGTCATGAGCCAGTGAAGCATTCTTTGCTGGCGTGGATTCCTGTTCATTTGAAACGCGTTTCAAGGCATCGATTTGCTGAAAAATGCGATCCGACAGTGCATCATCTGCCGGAATCGTTTCCGCCAGCATGTGCTTCAGCGTTTGCTCCAACGCACGCGCTTCGGCACTCAATTCTGGATAGCCGAAGGTCTTGCCATTGCTTACTAAATGATGCACGGAACGATGCATTTCCTGCAATGCCTTGGTGTCCCATTCAGCCTGCAGCTTACTCCATAGCAATTCAATCTCACTGATGCGCTGCGGTAATTCTTGTGCAAATGCCGCTAACAGCGAG
Source organism: uncultured Nitrosomonas sp. (assembly GCA_964421895.1). Taxonomy (GTDB): domain Bacteria; phylum Pseudomonadota; class Gammaproteobacteria; order Burkholderiales; family Nitrosomonadaceae; genus Nitrosomonas. Next base: position 1,284 of record CAYQZF010000243.1, read on the forward strand.
TGCATTCTTTCTTGGAATTCTTTGTGCTCTTTAGTAATCATGATAATGTACCAGTCCTATCTACTTATTGCAGTTTACTACACGAGATTAATGGGTTTTGCGCTAATATCCGCAGTGCTGCGGCAGTAAAAGCAAATCCGCCATTACAAGCAGGTTAATGTTTCTTCACCGTTTTCCCTGCATCCGCATTCAGTGTATTCAAAAAATGAAAATTCAATCCCGCAATTTAATACCGGAAAACCGATCACTAAATCGATTTACTTTTAACTTTCATTGTCATCATGCGGTTATCTGAAAGCAAAATTTGAAGATCATCGTTATATTAGCTTGTTTATCATAAATTAAATGAATTCGTTATCGCTTCTGCCGGTTCCATCGAAAACAATTACCGTAATTTAGCATTTATGCAACATAAAATACTTTTTCTACTTCTAGCTGCCATCGCCGCAATTACACTCGTGCTATTCGCCATCGGCCCTCTCTTGACCGCACCCGCGCCCACAGCAGTCGACACTCTATCCGCGGATTTTCCGGTTGAGCCGGTAGAAATCCCCGCAACAAACGGATTTGCCGTACATGGCTGGCTGGTTCGCGGAAAGCCGGGCGGCGGCGCAGTGCTGCTGGTGCATTCGATGCGCAGCAACCGGCTGGAAATGCTGAGCCGGGCGCGATTCCTGAAAGATCAAGGGTACAGTGTTTTGTTTATCGATCTGCAAGCGCACGGCGAAACTGCCGGAGACCACATTACGTTCGGTTTGCGTGAGTCGGAAAATGTCGAGGTATCGGTTGCTTTTCTACGCAAGACTTTTCCCGCTGAACGAATCGGCGCGATCGGTGCTTCCCTGGGAGCCGCTGCGATTGTGCTTGCCAGACATAATCTGAAACTGGATGCCGTCATTTTGGAATCACTGCATCCCACGATTGAAGAAGCGGTTAATAACCGGTTAAAACTGCATTTCGGCGATTACGGATCGATCCTGCTGCCACTCGTGCTGTGGCAGCTGTCCTTTTATCTGGACACCCCCCTGGATGCGCTGAGTCCGATCGCACGGATCAATGATTTGAACGCGCCCGTATTGTTTATTTCCGGCACGCATGACGCGCATACCACGCAACCGGAAACCGAACGCCTGTATGCCGCGGCGAGATTTCCCAAAGAACTCTGGATCGTCCCCGGCGCGTGGCATTTCAATATGCACAGCTACGCCGGACGGGAATACGAACAGCGTGTCAGCGATTTTCTGGCGGCTTATCTGCGCCGCGGCGGCGATTGATAGGCGAAAAAGCCTTCCCGAATCGCCCATCGCGGCCGCTCATAACAGTGCAGATATGATAAAGTGCCAGCAGTTTTACAATGCGCTTTTCCGCTTTCATGCCCCACACTCAACAACAAAGAACTCAACATGACGCATTACCAAAATATTCTGCTCGCGGTCGATTTTTCCGATCAGGGTCATTATGTCGGACAAAAAGCGAAATCACTGGCACAGCTGTTCAATGCTCAGCTTCACATCATTCACGTATTGGACAATATCCCGATGCCGGACACACCTTACGGCACGGTGATTTCGCTCGATGAGCAGTCGTTGGATGACTTGCTGCAAGCGGAGAAAAGAAAATTGATCCAAATCAGCGATCAACTGGGTATCGCACCGGAAAAGCGCCGGCTAATCTGGGGCGAACCGCAGCAGGAAATCATCCGGCTAGCTGAACAAGAACATATCGATTTGATTGTCGTCGGTTCGCACGGCCGACATGGGCTTGCCGTATTGATAGGTTCGACAGCCAAGGAAATTTTATACCACGCGCAATGCGATGTGCTCGCCGTTCACTTGTGAGACCATCCGGAAAACACTGGAATAACTTACTCAGGATCGCGCGATATCAGTTTCTCCAGAATTCCCACCATTTTTTTCCGCCCACCTCGGGCAATTCGGAAAGATAATAGCTGTTCTGAAAATTCAACCGCATCACGCGTTCAGCATCATCGCGCAAGTCATACATTTGTAGTGCATCATAGGCTCTGGCCATAATGTACAAAGCTTCTTCGGTAGCCGGTGTGCGGGGGTATTCCTTCACCACGTTTTGCGCCCGGTTGGCGGCGGCGATATACGCTTTACGCTTCATATAGTACCGCGCCACATGAATATCGCTCATCGCGATGGAGTTCAGCAGATAAGCCATGCGCTGCCGGGCATCGGGGGTATATTTGCTGTCTGGGAAGCGTGAAACTAGCTCCTTGAAATTTTCAAACGATTCATACGATGCTTTTGAATCACGTTCGCTCATATCCTGCTTAAGCGGTCCGCGCATCAACGCACCCATCATGCCCCAGTTATCGTTAAAACCCGATAGCGCCTTGATGTAGTAGGCATAATCCACATTCTGGTGATTCGGATGCAATTTGATAAACCGCTCCGCCGCCGCGATTGCCGAAGCCGGTTCATCGTTTTTGTAATGCGCGTATGCAATTTCAAGCTGCGCTTGCTGCGCTATCCGGCCATAGGGATAACGCGCCTCCAGCGATTCGTATAATTTGATGGCTGCGGAATAATTGCCTTCGTTCAGTTTATCCTTCGCTTCTGAATAAAACTTATTGGCCGACCAATCCTGCTGATCTTCCGTGCGTTCGGACAACAACCCTTCCGGCAACAATTTACAGGCGGATAACGTCAACAGCAGAATAAAAGCTAAAATACGCAACATGATGAATTCCGTTAAAAACAAAGA
>CAYQZF010000244.1:0-3988 GCA_964421895.1 uncultured Nitrosomonas sp.
ACTTCCCATATATCACAGCTCTGATACCTCGCCCCTTGGGGCGGGGTCATTCATTCAGGTTTAATCTCTTCAGATATTTTTTTGATAAATTCACGACTTTCACTATTCTTCAGCTTTAAAAGAGCATTGGCGGATTGTTTCACCGATTTCTTGTAAGCTGCTCTTTCCTTAGATATTTTCTTTCCGGAGGCTTTATCGTTAAACGAAGTTAATTCTTTCCGAGTGGCTTCACACAAAAGCTTTTCCTTGCAATAAACATAGACTGTATCGCCTAAATCCATTGGGTTATAGCGGGCATAATATCCCTTACCCGGTGCAAGCTTTGCCGTTCCCTCGCTCCAATAAGAAGCACCGAGAATAGTGAAAGTAGCGTTTTTTCTGATAGTAATCTCGACGGCTGAATATGCACATATACGTAACTGCGGCATACTGATACGCCGGGCTATATAGCCCGGCTGCTTGATCAATTCTTCATATACTTGAAGCGGGCTCTTACCTTCCATGTTATGGCCTCTGTGTGGCGATCTATTGTAAGCGTCTATCTCTTCTTCCAAAATTTGTTCAAACAATTCAACTGGAATGGCTTTATTTTTGTCCCATTCTTCAGGTCTTTTTTCAGGCGAGCTACCACAAAAAGCACCTTTAAATTCATATCTAGTTTCAACTCGTTGCGCTACCGTGAGGTAAAGCCTTTCGATAGGCTTGGATTGACCATGTGCCACTGTTTTCCAATTGACTCCAATCCCCAGCATTGGGAATAATCCGATGATTTCATTTTCTTTCTTTTTACCTCTCCACCGCCAAGGAGCTCCGCCTGTTATTTCTTTGGCGGCTCCCTCCATGCCATTATCCGGGCCAACACTGCGCGGAATAATGCGATCAGTAGTTTTTAATGCATCAAGAAAGGCGTTCCGTAAAAGGTCAGCATCCAATGTTGTGCCAATTGCATAGCCAAGCAAGAAGCGACTTCGAGTTTCCTCATAGGCATAAATCCAGGGCAGGAATGTTCGGTCTCGCTCCCCATACTTGCCTTTACGATCAATAACAATCAAATCAACCATCCTTCCATCCATCGACCACTCGTCATGAAACGGCAGATCATATTTTCTATTCAGAGTAGGGGATTTGATTTTTAAAGCTTTTTCACCTTCCTTAAGCAGGGCTATGACATCATGCGGTATTTTCTTTAGGTGCGATTTTGCGGTATCGTAGCTTGGAATCTCTCCCCATCCATTTTTGGCTGCTTGCCGCTTTGTATATTCCCATGCCGTTTTAACTTTACGCCCCGGTGTAGTAGCTTCTCTTAGAAAACATAACCAAGCCTCATGAGACCACTCGCCACGTTTGGCATTTTCACCCCGCCATTGACCAACGAGTAAAGCCGGCCAGTGAACAGGTTCATAGCCTTTTATACGCGAGATTTTTTCATAAATAGTGGACTGTTTTAGACCAAACTCTTGCTTCATTTGCTCTAAAGCCGCATCAACATGAAAACCTTGCGTTTTCATAATCTGCCACGCCTGACAAGCTTCTGCATCCCTGTATGCTCTTTGCTTTAGCTTCTCGGAAGATTCCTCAAAGAACGACCACAATGCTTGCATTTCTTCCTCCGGAAGCTGTCGCATATCTTTTTCTTTCCAGCCGCCCGGGGCATTTTTCAAATTCTTTGCCCAGTATCTGGCTTGTGCCAAGGGTGGAAGGCTTGATAGGGGAATAAGCCAAGTTCCCGTAAAATCTTTGTATGCACCTGAAAATACCCCAATATTGCATTGGTGGCGTAATGTACGCTCTGGTATAGATAATAATTCGCTCGCCTCTACACTACCAAACTCAGGAGTAGCGCCAATGCACTTATTTTTTGTCATTTTTTTTACTCTACAAAATTTCTCCATTCTTCAATCCGAGTTTTACTGCTGCTTTGTGGCTTTCACCGATCCTTCCCGTGAGCTTGCCTTTAAGTAAAGAATGAACAACAGATGGCGCTATTCCATTTTCTAATGCCCATCTACGATTCATTCTCTTGGGGTTTAATTCCTCGTTGCTTGCGGCGGGAGTGTTTTATTTTGGTTTTGAAAGATAATGCATATGAGGCTTTCTCGGCTCCATGAAAAAAATGTCCGTTAACGTTAAAATGGGACAAATCCACATTGTCAAATTGACTGGCTCTATTTTAAATGACACTATCCGGTATACTCAAGTAAGCGCTGATTAATTCGACGAACGTGATGAAAGGTTAGGCGAACGGAACGTAGCAACTGAGACATATCAATCAGGTAGATGAGGGAGCGAGCACCGCGCAGCAAATCAATCCGCTCGTGTGGTCAATAATCAGCGCCCCCTAAAACTTATCATTATTTTATTGGTTAAATTATGAGTGAATATCTTTTTACTTCTGAATCTGTTTCTGAAGGGCATCCTGACAAAGTTGCAGATCAAATTTCTGATGCTGTATTGGATGCAATCCTGAGTCAAGACGCTAACGCGCGGGTAGCTTGTGAAACGCTTTGCAGTACCGGGTTGATTGTATTGTCCGGTGAAATAACGACATACGCATCGGTTGATTACAATATCATTGCACGTGAAACGGTCAAGAATATCGGTTATACCAGTTCAAATATCGGTTTTGACTCGACAACTTGTGCAGTTCTGACTGCATTTAACAAACAATCCCCCGATATTGCGCAGGGTGTCAACCGTTCCAAGGAAGAAGAAATGGATCAAGGGGCGGGCGATCAAGGCCTGATGTTTGGTTACGCGTGCGATGAAACGCCGCAGTTAATGCCGATGCCGATTTTTTATGCACACCGTTTGGTCGAACGGCAAGCGGAATTGAGAAAAAAAGGTCAATTACCTTGGTTGCGTCCCGATGCCAAATCACAAGTTTCGGTGCGCTATTTAAATGGTAAACCGCAGCAAATTGAGACAGTGGTCATTTCCACACAGCATGATCCAGATATTTCGCATGCAGTATTGACCGAAGCAGTTATTGAGGAAGTTATCAAACCGGTATTGCCCGCTGAGATGATCAGTAATCGCATTCAATATCTGATCAATCCGACCGGACGATTTGTTGTCGGTGGTCCGATGGGCGATTGCGGTTTGACCGGCCGTAAAATCATTGTTGATAGCTATGGTGGTGCGGCGCATCATGGCGGGGGCGCATTTTCGGGTAAGGATCCATCCAAGGTCGACCGGTCGGCAACCTACGCTGGACGCTACGTGGCAAAAAATATCGTGGCTGCGGGAATCGCCAATAAATGTGAAGTGCAAGTTGCTTATGCCATCGGCGTTGCGCGCCCTGTTTCATTGATGGTCAATACCTTCGGTACTGGCAAAATCGCTGATGAGAAGATTGTGCACTTAATCGAAAAACATTTTGATTTGCGCCCTCGTGGTATCATTCATGCCCTCAATTTGTTGCGTCCTATTTATACCAAAACGGCAGCCTACGGGCATTTTGGACGCGAGCTTCCGGAATTTACCTGGGAAGCTACCGATAAGGCCGCGCAATTGCGTGCGGATGCCGGTCTCTAAATTTTTAGCGGTCTTTGCCGACATCAGATGGCTTAAATCGATTTTCCCCTATGGTGAGGAGCGCTGCAGCGGTTGGTTCCGTGAGGCTCATCATAGTGGGTATTGTCACAACGGCGCTCGTTCATACCAAGGAGAAATTTATGAACGCTGTGCTCAGCCCCAATTTTACCGACTATAAAGTTGCCGATATCGCATTAGCGGAATGGGGGCGTAAGGAAATCGCCATCGCTGAAACGGAGATGCCGGGTTTGATGGCATTACGTAAAGAATATGCTAGCCAAAAACCATTGGCAGGCGCACGTATTGCCGGTTCTTTGCATATGACGATTCAAACGGCTGTGCTGATTGAAACGCTGGTAGCTCTCGGTGCCGAAGTTCGCTGGGCTTCCTGTAATATATTTTCCACACAGGATCATGCGGCTGCGGCGATTGCCGCCAGAAACATTCCGGTTTT
>CAYQZF010000245.1:0-3925 GCA_964421895.1 uncultured Nitrosomonas sp.
TGAGCATTTTGAGTCTGATTTCAATACAGCATGATCGAGCGCAGTAGTTTTTCAGAGCTCCCTTAGGGAAACGTTGATTAATTGACTATACGAGCGAATCATTTCGTTGCGCGGTATTCGCTCCCTCGCCTACCTTATTGATATGTCTCGGTTGCTGTATTCCGTGCGCCTCGTGCTTCATCTCGTTCGCCGAATTAATCAACGCTTTCCTAGCGAATGACCTTGGTTTAAACTAAATTTTCCACAGATATAGGGTGGAGTTGGAAAAATCGTCGAGTTTGATGCTTTTATCCGCGGCGACACCGGGAATGATGAACGTGTTACTGATCAACAGACTGCCCGGGCGCATCTCCTTGCTGGCCTTTTCCCACAGTGCTGTCATCGGAACCGGCGACAGGTAGGCGTAAACGACGTCATATTGTGAAAAATCCTGTTGCCAGAAATCTCCCCATGTGACTGCGCAATTTTTTACGCCCAGCAAATTTCTTAATTTACTGATCAGGAAGGGTAAGGGCGCTGCTTCAATACCGTGAAAAATACCATTGCGGTTTTTTTTCGCCAGATGGTTTAACAATCCACCGCATCCGCTGCCCAAATCGACAAAAGAAAACTGGCTGCTTTCCGGTAATAGCGATTGCAGCGCTTGGGTTACACGGCTACTGGATAGATACAGCGGTACCTGAGTTTTATAGGTTTTACCATAGATCAGCAATAAACCGAGAAAAAACACCAGACATACTGTTGAAGAAAGATTTAAAGCCAGTGCAACGACAACCAGCGGGATAAAGCTGAGATGGATCGGTACCCACCACACCGGCATGCGCAGTACAAAACTGAGCAATCCCGCCGCTAAACCCTGCAGCAGACTCCACTCGAATAAGCTCAATTCAATAGTTATCTGCGATACGATGACCGAAGCGATTAACACAAGTGTGGTGATCTGAATAAACAGCGCGATAATTCCGGGATGGATTCGTTTTAACATCGTCACTTTGTGCATGCGTTAAGGTTTCTGCAATATCTCCGCAGTCGGCTCCGCCTGCATATCGATATCGATCATCTGATCATCCATCGTGACGGCTTTCTCGGCTCTTTCGTTCATGACCACGATGCTGATGCGGCGGTTGATCGGATTCAGCGGATCGTTCTTATCGAACAAAACAGCGGAAGACAAACCGATGACTTGCAGCACTTTGTTCTTATCCATACCGCCAAAGATCAGTTCACGACGCGAAGCATTCGCGCGATCCGCCGATAATTCCCAATTGCTGTAACCCTTGTCGCCGGACGGAAACGGCTTGGCGTCGGTATGGCCGGAAAGGCTGATTTTGTTCTCGACATCGTTCAGCATTTTACCGATCTCGCGCAGAATGGTTTTCGTATAAGGTTGCAATTCCGCTTTTCCCAAAGCAAACATCGGGCGGTTCTGCTCATCGACAATTTGAATCCGCAAACCATCCGGAGTGATATCGAGCAAAAGCTGATTGGAAAATTTTTTCAACGATGGATTGTTTTCAATCGCATCTTCGATTTTTTTCTTCAGCCCTTCCAACCTGATACGCTCGATGCGTTCCCTAATAATTTTCTTGGCCTCTATGTCGTCCTTAATCTCACCTTTCTTGACTTCACCGTGCTGGCGGGTTAAGTCAGTGCCGCCGCCTTTTAGCACGCTGCTGGATTCACCGATGGACGATCCGCCCATCATGGCGATTCTAAGCGGTGTCTTAAAATATTCCGAAATGCCTTCCAGCTGACTCTTGGTCGATGACCCTAGCAGCCACATGAGCAGAAAGAATGCCATCATCGCAGTCACAAAGTCAGCATAAGCAATTTTCCAAGCACCGCCATGATGCCCGCCAGCAACTTTTTTGATTCGCTTGATGACGATTGGGCGTTGGGAAAGATCATCAGCCATAATGGTTCTCGCAATTCAAGTGAAGGACAGTAGTGCGGCAGTTATTTCGATTTGCTTTGCTTGACATGCTCTTCCAATTCCAGGAAAGAGGGTCTTTCGGTGGTGAATAACACCTTACGGCCGAACTCAATAGCCAGAACCGGCGAATATCCGTTCAAATTGGCTAATAGCGTAATTTTTATACATTCAAACATCTTGCTGGACTCGTGAAGATTATGTTCCAGTTTGTTCGACAGCGGGCCGACGAATCCATACGCTAGCAAAATACCCAAGAATGTACCGACCAGTGCGGCGGCAATCAAAATACCCAGTTCCGCCGGTGGAAGATGCACCGATTCCATAGTATGCACCACTCCCATCACCGCCGCGACAATACCGAAGGCCGGCAATCCGTCGCCAAGTTTGGCCACCACATGAATTGGTACTTCGCCTTCTTGATGGTGTGTTTCCAATTCGCTATCCATCAAACTCTCGATTTCGAGCGAATTGAGATTGCCGCCGACCATCAAGCGCAAATAGTCGGTGATGAATTCGGTAATATGGTGATCAGCCAGGATACCCGGGTATTTGGTGAAAATCGGACTATTGGCAGGATCGTCGACATCGCCTTCAATCGACATCAATCCCTCTTTACGGATTTTGCTGAGTACTTCATACAACAACGTCATCAAATCCATGTACAACGCCTTGGTGTATTTGGAGCCTTTGAAAACAGTCGGTAACGCTTTCATCGTGGCTTTAAGCGCTTTGCTCGAGTTGCCGACGACAAATGCACCGATTGCTGCGCCGCCGATCATGAGTAACTCGACCGGTTGCCACAGCGAAGCGAGATGTCCGCCCGCCAATGCAAAACCGCCGAAGACAGAAATGATGATGATGAGATAACCAACGGATACAAGCATTACGATGACTCCCTCGAATGAGATTACACAATTTGTTACTGGCAAATTCTGGAGTGAGAAGTTAACACACCACCTTGTAATTCATTCCGAGGGATAAGGTCGGTTTTTTCCCGGTATTTTCGGGTTCTTTTATGACGCGCGGATTTTCTTTACGAAAACAAGATACAAGTTGTTCATGAAGATATTGCCGTTTATTCATCGGAAAGATAACTATTCCCATGAATAGCGGCTGATCATTAAGTGGAAATGGTGTTTTTCCGCTTGTGCTGATCGATTTCTTCCTGTTGTTGTAATTCCCACATCTGCGCATACGCGCCACTGGCCGCCAGCAATTGTGGGTGTGTACCGCGCTCGATGATGCGGCCGTGATCCATGACCAGGATCTGATTGGCATCGGCGATTGTCGATAGGCGGTGCGCTATGGCCAGTGTCGTGCGATTCTGGGCGATGCGTTTCAACTCCGCTTGAATGCGCTTTTCGGAATTGGAGTCGAGTGCTGATGTCGCTTCGTCGAAAATCAGAATAACCGGATTCTTCAGAATGGTACGGGCAATGGCGACGCGTTGCTTCTCACCGCCGGATAGTTTCAAGCCGCGCTCACCGACGATCGTGGCATATTTCTCCGGCAGGCTTTCGATGAAATCATGAATATGCGCGGCACGAGCGGCGGCAAATACTTCCTCTTGCGCAGCATCCGGCCGGCCGTAGGCAATGTTGTAATAAATACTGTCGTTGAACAACACAGTGTCTTGCGGCACGATACCCATTGCGGCGCGCAAGCTTTGCTGCGTAACGTCGCGGATATCCTGATCGTTGATCAGGATGTTGCCAGATTGCACATCGTAAAAACGGAACAACAAGCGCGCCAGCGTCGATTTGCCGGAACCGCTGTGACCGACCACGGCGACATTCTGCCCGGCAGGGATATCGAAACTGACGTCAAACAGGATCTGGCGATTCGGTTCATAACTGAAATCGACATGACTGAACCGGATTTTGGCTTGAGCGGCATCGAGCGCTGCGGCATCCGGTTTATCTTTGATTTCCTTGTGCTCGTCCAGCAGTGTGAACATGCGCTCCATATCGGCCAGCGAGTGCTTGATTTCGC
>CAYQZF010000246.1:0-3896 GCA_964421895.1 uncultured Nitrosomonas sp.
CGCGCATGCCCATCTCATTCGCCTTCGTAGAGCTGCCATTGCAGGCGTAATTGACAGAAACAGAAGGGATGGATTTAATGTCGATCATGATTGTGTGGCTATTTTATCGTTATCTTTTTGCACTGATTATACTCATCAAACGCTTCTTTTATCCTTTCCTCTCTGCGCGGCATGTTTTTAGGGTACTCAGTCAGAATTTTATCTTTTGCCGAAACCGTAAATTTGTGCCAGTGATTCATTCCATGAGTGCCAGATAAGTGATATCTGGAATTATCAAGCAACCCAAGTTTCCATAACACCGCATTAATATAAGAGTTACTGATTGAAACTTCCTTAGTTAGGGCGGTTTTGGTTAATGTATGTGTTTTTCCGGGATCAACAGGCTTTTCAACTTCTACGCCATGACGAATCTCGATCTCTCTCGTGACATAAAAAGCTTTATTACCATCATCATCGCTTTCTACGAAACGACCTTTACGAATCCAGTTTATGTTTTTAGCAGTTTCCGTGGTGACATAGACGGATGTTGTCATATCGTTTCCACTAAGCTCTTTAGCATCTAAAATAGCTACTTTGTCGTAACCAACTTTATTGATCAAAGTGATGTTATCCACCAAAGAATGAAAAACTTTTTGCACTCCCTCATCTAAAATTTTTTTAAGTTCAGGATATTTTATTTCTTCACTTGCCGATGAGTAGCGATAATAAATAGCCCCCTCACGCAATAACTCCTTGTCTTGCTTACCTCTTTCTTTGAATTGCTGAATTTTCTTCTTTTTGCATATTATCGGCTTACTAGAAGAAGGTGGAATCAAAATGTATAGAATTGTTTTTCCATAGTATTTTTTGGTATCAAGATCAAAAGATATCTCTGGTTCAAAATATTCTTTTAAAAAATTTGCAAACACTAATTCATCAGGCTTGTCACCAACTATTCCAATTAATTCTCTAGGTTTATCTTTTATCCCAAAAAAGATAATTCCGCCGTCACGATTAGCAAAAGACACTATTGTTTTTGCATATTTCCATAGGCTTTCCTTATCAAAAAGATTCTTGAATTCCCTTCGCTCACTTTCTCTATTTGCAACACGAAAAGTCTTGTCATCTATCGAAAGCTCCAAAAGCTCGTTCATGATTTCTTACCGTTTGTAGCAGTCATTTTAGTGTAAAGGTCGAACAATTTTTCCAGTCGCTCAGTATCATTCTTGAAGCGGCGGCCAATATAAATGCGTTCCAGCACTTCATCATTACGTTCATGGGTATGGCGCAAATTTTCCGGCATTTTGTCGGGATCATACAAATCGGCAATGTTGGCAGGGAAATGCGCTTCTCGCGCCAATAGAATATCCTCTGCGCAGCTAGCAAGATCAGCTTTGTTTTTTTCGGTGAGTAGTGGGACGGGAAACGTGTTCCAACCAAGCGTGTTCGAATATCGAAAATCGGTTTTAAGTTTACCGCAGACCGTTGCGATCCACACAATATGTAAGCGGGATGCAATTATCGCCATATTCCATAGAGGGGCATCGTATAGAGCATATGCTTGATCGGTAGTTAGAGTTCCCGCAGGCTCATGCCCGACGGTAATATATTCTCGCCGTTCCGAAAGAATTCTGGGCAGTATAGTGACAACCTCATTACCAGATTGGGCCACCCAGCCGAAACGATGGGGTTCACCAGCCAGTTCGCGAGTAGCAGGACGTTTTGAAGCACTCCTAAACTTCTGTACTTGATCGAGCCGAATCTTAATTATCGGCTCTTCAGCCGCAATAGCAGGATCGTTATCACCAATCCAAAAACAATATCTATTCTGCCCACGTATATATTCTGCAGCACCATATATCTTTCTTATAAAGCGCCTTTGAAAATTCTTGGAAATCCCGGCAGACTCTATTTCATCTTTGTTGAAGGACAGAAATCCACCGTCAATTGGCATGTTACCAAATGCCATTAAATTCAGACCACTGAGGTTCTCGTTCCGTGGTTCAATGTAGATCTCTGGGCCGGAAACAAGATAGGCATTGATGTACTTTACATCTCTCGTCTCGATAGAGTTATTTGCCATGGTTACGAATAGGCGTTTTTTCGATGCGTTTCGTGGGCTTACACCTATGATGACAACAATTACGCCAGCGTTATGACTAGCAAGGTTTGCCCACTTAAAGCTCGTGTAAGCAAAATTGATTTCATGATCACTTCTAAGGATATGTGGCCAAAGGGCAGAAACTGCTTTTCCTTGACAAATTGAGTTGGTACTCACAAAGGCAAAGGAAGCTGGCGCTACTCTACAATAGTTCGCTGCTTTCTGAAACCACCCACCTACATAGTCTAGTCCTTTCCAATTTACACTCATTCCCTCAAACACTGCTTCGAGATCGACTTTCTGCGCGTTATCCTGCGATTGACTTCCCTTATAGGGTGGATTCCCGCAAATATAAGTTTCTCCGCCTTCATTCTCAAAATCAATTTGCGCCTGTTCTAAGGGTGAGTTGAACAAGTCATCACTATACAGTTTTACACCCGTTCCGGTTGGCGGGCAGATGCTCAACCAATCCAATCGCAGCGCATTACCGCAGGTAATCCAGTTATGGGCATCCAACGGTAAAAATTCCATCAAAGCTAGTTTTTGCCCGCGATAAAGTACATCACATTGATACTCAGCAATGATCAAGGCAAGCCGGGCAATTTCTGCTGGAAAATCGCGTAGCTCAATGCCTCGAAAGTTTGTGAGTGGTATTTCGGAAGGCAAACCCGTTTCACCACGCCGTTTGTTGATTTCCGCTTCGATGGCACGCATCTCTTTATAAGCAATCACCAGAAAATTTCCTGATCCGCAGGCCGGATCAAATACTCGAATCCTTGCCATACGTTTGCGAAGGTTTAACAGCATGCGCGGATTATTACCCGCTTCTTCCAGTCTTGTGCGCAATTCATCCAGGAATAGCGGGTTCAGCACTTTTAGGATATTGGGTACGCTGGTGTAATGCATTCCCAGTGAACCACGTTCTTCATCTTCCGCTACGGCTTGAATCATTGAGCCGAAAATATCTGGGTTAATTTTCTTCCAATCGAGATTGCCGACATGTAGCAGATAACTACGCGCAATTTTGCTGAAACGCGGAGTTTCAGTGCTACCGGAGAACAAGCCACCATTCACATAAGGAAATGTATCTGCCCATCGGGGCAATTCTGCTGCTGCCCGATCCTCTACTTTCGTATTCATGGCACGGAAGATTTCGCTGATGACCTCATGCGTGTTTGAGGAATCCTTCGCGCTCATTTGTTCTATAGTGCTGGTAAACAGGCCGGTACCGTTAAAAATATCCGTATCTTCAGCGAAGAAGCAGAACACAAGCCGCGCCATGAAATGATTCATGTCATGGCGGCGGTGTGCGCTACCCCATTCCGGGTTGTCTTTCAGTAGTTCCACATAAAGACGATTGAGGCGGCTAGTTGCTCTGATGTCAAAAGCATTTTCACTAATTTGCTTGACGGTGGAAATTCCAGCGAGTGGCAGAAAGAAGCCAAAATGATCTGGGAAATCTTTGTATGCGCAGACAACGGTTTCACCGCTGGTAATGTCTTCTGCTTGAAACTCCTCACCATCGGTAGCAAGGATGAATTTGGCTTTCTGGCGGCTGGTTGTTGGACTGCTTTTAAGCTTCTCCAGCGTTTTCAACACTTCACCAGTTGGGCAAACTGCGATGTGAATATTGTTGTATTGAAGGACTGCACCTTCTATATCGGTTTTATTCGTGTTACCACTTTTCAGGCGATTAATTGTGGTTGCTTTATTTCCAAATGCCTCCAAAAAAGCGTAGGGAAATTCCGCCGGATCAAATGACTGCTCAGCCAGCCTGGATATTGCTTCTTCGATCTCTACAGCGTTCAAATCACCA
>CAYQZF010000247.1:0-2071 GCA_964421895.1 uncultured Nitrosomonas sp.
GCGCCCTGCGGCGCCGCGAGTTCGCCAGTCGCGCGGTTTCGCCGCCGCCATGAAAAGAGTGTGGCCATGTCCCGTGCAGCCTCCATCGGCATCCGACCTGGCAGGTTGGGTGCAGAGATTACAGGCGCCTGTCTTACGCGCCCCGTGCCGGCGGATGTCGCGGCCGTCATCCGGGGCAGTCTCGCCCTGTTCGGCCTGGTCTGGTTCGCAGATCAACCCTTGGACCACGCCCAGCTTCACGCGGTCGCCCAGATCTTCGGACGGCCTCGTCCCAGGAATGGCGGCAGATGGGACTGTCCGGAGGATTGCATCCTGGAAATACGCCGGGATGCGCACGAGACCGTCGTGCCCTTCGGCGCCGGTTGGCACACCGACGGCAGCTTCAAGGAAGAGCCGGATGGCGTGACCCTCCTGCATGGCAAGATCGTGCCTGATGCGGGCGGGGACACGCTCTTCGTCGATTGCCGGGAAGCCTATGACGCCCTTGCGCCCCAGACCCGGCGCCAGATCGACAGCTGCGTCGGGCTGCATTCCTCCGCCGCCTATTTCGGACGAGACGGCTTCTACGCCAGGGAGCAGGGGCGCACGGGCATGCGCCCTACGGTGTCGCAGGCGGCGGAGCGGATCGTCAGTCACCCGGCGGTGATGACGCACGCCCCTAGCGGTCGCAGGACCCTCTACATCAATCCGGGCTTCACGATCGGGATCGAGGACGAGACGCAAGACCTTCCGCCGGAACTCCTGGGCTCCCTTTTCGACCATCTCACACAAGAGCGCTTCATCTACCGCCATCACTGGGCGCCGGACATGCTCGTCGTCTGGGACAACCGCTGCATGCTGCACAGCGCCACCGATGGCTACGGCGGTCGCCAGCGGATCATGCATCGCATCGTGACCGAGGACGGCCTGGCTGCATGACCTTAACCGTGCAGAGCGAAAGGGCGCCGTCGCTGGCGACGCGGGTCTTTTACAGTGTTGGCTCGGTGGCGTTTGGCCTGAAGGACACCGGGTTCTCATACCTGCTGCTGATCTTCTACAACCAGGTCATGGGCCTGCCATCGGCGACGGTAGGCCTGGCGGTGATGATCGCGCTGGTTGTCGACGCCATGCTCGATCCGCTGATCGGGCACGTCACCGACAACTGGCGCTCGCGCTGGGGACGCCGACATCCCTTCATGTACTTCGCCGCGGTTCCGGCGGCCGTCAGCTACCTGCTGATCTGGCGTCCACCGTCGGGCCTCTCCCACGAGGCCTTGTTCTTCTACATCATCGTCACCGCGATCCTGACCCGAACGAGCCTCGCCCTCTTCGAGATTCCCAGCACGGCGCTGTCCGCCGAGTTGACGTCAGACTATGACGCGCGCACCCGTCTGATCTCCATGCGCGCCAGCTTTCAATGGTACGGTTCACTCTTCATGACCCTGGCGACGTTCCGGGTGTTCCTAAGGCCGGACGCCCAGCACCCATCGGCGCAGTTGAACCCTGCCGGCTACGCCACCTACGGCCTCACGTCCGCGGTCATCATCTTCGCGGTCATCCTGATCTCCGCCCTTGGGACGCACCGGCAGATACCGTTCCTGCGGCCACCGCCCCCAAGAAAGAGCCTGCGCACATTTCTGTCTGACATGTTCGAGACGCTCGCCAACAAGCCGCTTCGGGCGATCCTCCTGTCAGGTGTCTTCGACTCGATGGGTTATGGCCTGGGCGTATCCCTCAGCCTCTATTTCAACACCTACCTCTGGGGACTGAGCGCCGGGCAGATCTCGCTCTTCGTGGTTTCCCAGCTGTTCTCTTCCGCGTTCGCTGTGGCCCTGGCGACACCGCTCTCCAAGCGGCTGGGCAAGAAGCCGGCAGCCATCCTGTGCAAGATTTCGGCGCTCGCCGTCGGGTCGATCCCCCTCATCCTTCGGCTGAACGGCGCCTTCTTCGAGAACGGCGACCGGCTTCTGCTTCCCGCGCTGGCCGTGGCCAACATGGTCTCGGTGACCTTCGCCAGCATAGCGGCGATCCTTGGGACCTCGATGCTGTCGGATATCGTCGAGAATTCGGAACTGGAGACGGGGCGGCGCTC
>CAYQZF010000247.1:2171-3887 GCA_964421895.1 uncultured Nitrosomonas sp.
CCTCGATGCTGTCGGATATCGTCGAGAATTCGGAACTGGAGACGGGGCGGCGCTCAGAGGGGCTCTTCTTCGCGGCCATGATCTTCATCGGCAAAGCGGTGTCCGGCATCGGCATTTTCGCCTCCAGCATGTTGCTGCTCGTGGTCGGCTTTCCCGACACGGCCCATCACGCCTCGGTGCCACCGGACGTCATCCGCAGGCTGGCGCTGGTCTACCTGCCGGCTCACGCGATGATCACGTTGCTCTATGTGATCCTCGTCAGCCGCTACGGCATCACTCGCAAGAGCCATGCGGAGACCCTGGCGCAACTGAAGCTCGTTCGGGCGGCCCAGTGTCAGGAGCCGGGCTGAGCAGTCAGCCTGCGGCAGTTGCCAATCTGGCGGTGCGCTGCCGCTCACCCTCGATGGCTCGGGCCCTGAACTCGCTTGGCGTCATGCCCGTGTCGTTCTTGAAGGCGCGGTTGAAGGGCGCAAGCGACTGAAAGCCGCTGTCGATGGCGATTGTCGAGATCGGCACCGAGAATTGTTCCGGGTCGTTGAGCGCTTCCTTGGCCTCGGCCAGTCGCCATTGGGCGACGAAGGCGCTGAAGTTCCGGAAGCCCAGGTGGTGATTGAGCAGCACCCGCAGTCGATGTTCGGGGATCTGAAGCTTCAGCGCCAGGGTCGAGATGCGCAGGTTCTGCATCCGATAGAGGCGTTCATCCTGCATGAGACGATTCAGTTCCGTCGCGACCTTGTTGTCCGCGCTCGCCAGTAAGACCGCCGAAGGGCCTTTCGTGGTCCGGGGGCGAACCTCCTTCGGGTCGCTGGCGAAAAGGGTTGAGTCGCTCTGCCCGAAGACGACGAGGCCCAGGAGACTGCTGAACAGGAGGACGTCCGCCGCGATCCAGGAGGGATGGCGGGCCCTGAGGCTGAAGGCCTCGACAGTCTGAACGAACGCCACGGCGATCGAGTAGAGGGCCGCAATCGCAAAGAGCGGCGTTGCGACGAGGCGCCGGCGCTGGACGAGATCGCCGCTCCAGCCGTTCGCGACGACGACCAGGACATGCGACATCAGGCCGACCGTGATGAAGTTGTGCAGCAACCAAAGCAGCTGTCCGACCTTTGGCGGCGCAAAGCTGGCGACCAGCCCATTGGCCACCACGATGACCACGGGGACCAGCTTGCGCCTGTCGAACCTGGCCGGCTCGCCGAAGAACTCCGTGACGAAGAGCCAGGCAAGGGCTGCACCGGCCACGGAAGGGATGTCGAAAAGCAGATAGGCTTTGCCGAGCGGCGCCATCGCTGGCGGGAACTGGGCGATGACGTGCGCCGCCTTGCTCACATAGCAAAGTGCGCCGATGGTTCGGACCGCTGTCGATCGGACACGAAAAATGACGATCGCAGTCGAAAGGTAGCATCCCGCGGCGAGCGCCCTGACCATCGCCTCGTAGAGGATGTCCGTGTCCATCGTCATGGCGGTCATGTCCCGTTCGGCGGCGTCTGCGGGAAACGAGGTCCGCCAGCGGTCACGAAGCCGGCCGCCGATGTCAACCGTGCGGTCAAGTTTCCCCCTGCGTCGAGACACCTCGATCTTGGAGGAACCATCGCGTGGGCACCCACGGGATTCAAGCCGGACCGGTTTGGCGTAAGTTCTCACAAGTAACTGAAACGACGAACGAATTTCTAAATTGATCGGTCGTTTTCAGATTCGGCTAGCCGGGAGTTCCTCGCGGCC
>CAYQZF010000248.1:0-3880 GCA_964421895.1 uncultured Nitrosomonas sp.
GCTGTGGGAATCAGTCATTCAATCTTCCCCGACAGGAAAAACGCTATTACGCATTTCGCAAACAGCGCAAACGGTGCGCGAGGCGTGGCAATTGGCGCATGCATGGCAGCTTATTCACCGTCTGGATGATTTCGATTCGAATGAAGATGGCAGAGCTTTCCTTGATTGGATAACTGCCTATCAGGATAGAACAGCTGCAGCGCACCAGATAGATCATGCGCAAATTTGCGATTTGATCACGGAATGCTATCTATCTCTGGAAGTTAGAAAACCGTCGCTACTGATTTGTTACGGTTTCGACATTTTTACGCCGCAGCAAAATACCTTCCTAAAAAAACTGACAGCCAGTGGTTGTACCGTATTGATGGCTGATTTGGCCGTGCGGCATCGGCGATTGCCATCTGTTGCCAGTCGCATGCAGTTTCTCAATAGCCGTGAAGAGATCGAACAAGCAGCGTTGTGGGCGCGATCCAGATTGGAACAAGCAGGTGGCGATGTTCGAATCGGCATCGTGGTACCGGTATTGGCCAGTTATCGCAGCGCATTGTTGCGCACTTTTTCCGCGGTCATGCATCCGGATGTCCGCTTTGCAATGCCGGGAGCTTCGCATCCGGTGATGCCGTTTAATATTTCTCTGGGGTTGGCGTTAACGTCTTTCCCGCTGATTGATGCAGCGTTGGTAAGCTTGGCGCTGTTGGATCAGGCCATTGAATTCAATCGTGTGAGTCACTGGATGCGATCACCTTTTCTGGCGGGCGCGAATACCGAAATGGAGCAGCGTGCGTTACTGGATGCGCGCATACGCCGATTGGCCGAACCGGTCATTACGTTAGAGCGATTGCTTACGCTGGTGAAACAAGCGGAGGGGCAGGCGAGTTGCCCGGTGTTGTTGCAGTGCATATCGGCGATGCACACGTTGCGCCAAACACAATTACCCCGATCGGGTAGTCATTCCATTTTTGCCAGAATCATCACGGAGATATTGCGGGTTGCCGGTTTTCCCGGTGAACGCAGTCTGGATTCCGTTGAATATCAGACGTTTCAGAAATGGCAAACGCTTGTTGCGGATTTTGCTGCATTGGATCATGTAATCGCAGTAACAAGCTATCACGAGGCAATTGGCCGGTTGAAAAGAATGGCCGGTGATACTTTGTTTCAAGCGGAAACTCCGCAAGTGCCGATCCAGATTCTGGGCGTGCTGGAAGCGGCGGGAATGGAATTCGATCATGTATGGGTCATGGGATTATCGGACGAACAATGGCCGTTACGCCCACAACCCAATCCGTTTTTGCCGCTGGCGCTGCAACGCAACGCAAAATTGCCCTTGAGCTCCGTGCAGGAAGCACTGGTTTATTGCCAGTGCTTGACGCAAGGCTGGTTATCGGCCGCGCCGGAGATCGTTCTTAGCTACCCCAAGTTCAGCGACGATCGCGATGGGCATGAATTAAAACCCAGTCCATTGATTCGGGCGATAGTGGAACCTAAACCGGTTGCGCTACCGATGGCGCGGCATCGCGACCGGATCATGCAATCCTACGAGCTGGAGCAAATCAAAGATGATCAGGCGTTGCCACTGGACGGGCAAGCAGCTGCGCGAGGAGTCAAGGGCGGCACGGCGGTCATCAAAGATTTTGCGGCATGTCCGTTCCGCGCCTGGACCAAGCACCGCTTGCGTATCGAAAGCCTGGAGACGCCGCACACTGGTTTGAATGCAATGGAACGCGGCTTGCTGGTACACCAGGTGCTGGCGCAGGTGTGGCAGTGTTTGAAAACCAAAGAAGCGCTTGATGTCATCGGTGATCACGAGCTCGATCGCTTATTGACCGATATTGCCGTTGATGCGGTTTCTGCGTTACAACAAGTGAAACCGGTGGCGCTCTCAGGCCGTTTTGCACAACTTGAGCAGCAACGTTTGGTGCGCTTGGCGCGCGAATGGTTGGATGAAGAGAAGAAACGCGACCATTTCACTGTGATCGCAGTCGAGGAAAAACAGACGATTCACATCGGCGATCTGGTTTTAAGCGCCCGTTTGGACCGGATCGATGAATTGGCTGGCGGGCAACGGCTCATTATCGATTACAAGACTCGGAAGCAGTCGGTTCAAACGATGACCGGCGAGCGCCCGGATGAGCCGCAATTGCCGATATATCTGGTGATGATGGAAGCGCAGCAACAAGCGGCAGGTGTGGCGTTCGCCGCTGTGAAGCGAGGTGACATGGGGTTTGCAGCGATTGTGCGCGACGCCGACCTGCTACCGGGTATCAAGGCCTTTTCGCAAATCAACGAGTGCAGGCAATATAGTACATGGGAAGATCTGGTTGCCGCGTGGCGGCAATATTTGACCAATTTGGCGGCGGGTTTTTGCAGGGGCGACGCTCAAGCCGATCCGAAGAATTTCCCGCAAACGTGCGAATACTGCGATATGCAATTATTTTGCCGGATTCATGAACGGATGAGCGCGCGTGCGGTAGCGCGGGACAACGAGAATGACTGACTACGCGCAGATTCCCGATGCCGATGAGCGCCTTCAAGCGCTCGATCCTGCACACTCCTTTATCGTGCAAGCACCGGCCGGTTCGGGCAAGACGGCATTGCTGATTCAACGCTATCTCCGATTGCTGGCTTATGTCGATGCGCCGGAAGAGATCGTGGCGATTACGTTTACCCGTAAAGCCGCTGCAGAAATGCGCACGCGTGTTTTGGCCGCGCTGGAAATGGGGGATCAACCTGCCGGTGCTGAAACGGCTCATGAGAAACTTAATCGTGAATTGTCGGCAGCGGTGTTACAGCGCGACCGGCAAGCCGGCTGGCATATCGCCAAGAATCCGGAGCGCTTGCGGATACAAACGATTGATTCCTTATGTGCGGCATTGACGCGGCAAATGCCGGTGTTGTCAAAATTCGGCGCGCAGCCTGAAACGGTCGAGGACGCTACGGATTTTTATCTGCAAGCGGCGCAGGCCACGCTGGACTCGATCGAACAAAATTCTGCGATAGCACGGGATATTATTTTATTGCTTGAACATCTGGATAACGACAGGGCGCGCGTTGAAGCATTGTTGACCAGCATGCTGGTGCGGCGCGATCATTGGTTACGTCATCTGCATGTCAGAACGCGGGAAGAATTGGAGGCAGCATTGCAAAATTCGCGTCGTGATGCGCTGCAATTTGCGTTCCGGTTGCTTCCAGCAGAACTGCATAACGAGCTGCTGGCATTGCTGCGTTACGCCGCTGCGAATTTGACCGCTGCCGGGAAATCATCAGCCGTTACGCTTTGCAGCCATTTAGATACGCTATCGGCCACCGATGTTGCGCAGTGGCAGGGTATTGCGGAATTGCTGCTGACGCAAAAGGGTGATTGGCGTAAAAGAATTTCCGAAAAAGAGGGCTTTCCGGCCGGCGGTAGCAAGACTGAAAAGGATGAAGCAAAAGCGTGGAAAAACCGCTTGGGAAATTTGCTGGAGATACTCGCGCCGCATGAAACACTGTGCCAGGCGTTGTACGATACGCGCCAACTGCCGCCGCCGCACTATTCCGACCGGCAATGGGAAGTATTGGGTGCGATCACGCGCTTGCTACCTTACGCGGTAGCGCAACTCAGAGTTATATTCCAGGCAAGTGGCAAAGTCGATTTCTCGGAAGTGGCGCAGCGTGCATTGCTTGCATTGGGTGATTCCGAATCTCCGACCGATCTTGCATTGGCACTGGATTACCGCATCAAGCATTTGATGATCGATGAGTTTCAGGATATTTCCATCAGCCAGTTCACCTTGATCGAGAAACTCATCACCGGCTGGGAAGCAGGGGACGGACGCAGTTTTTTTGCCGTCGGCGATCCGATGCAATCGATTTACCGTTTCCGTGAAGCGGAAGTCGGGTT
>CAYQZF010000249.1:0-3863 GCA_964421895.1 uncultured Nitrosomonas sp.
GGGTCAGGCTTGAAATTGTGAATCGTGATCTGGGTTTCGCTATGGCCGAAATTCGGGACAAGCTTAAGAATCAATTCAAGAAGCTCAGTTTCTATCGCGATGACTTCCTGGCCGATGCGTATTTCGATGATGATTTCCTAGTTGCGGTGCAAGCTGATGGTCTGAATGCTGCGCTGAGCCAGTTGCATATAAATGATCGGAGGCGCTATTTGCGTCAACTTAAACAGTATGCATTTGATCCCTTTAAACTTAGCAAATTAACGATCAAACCGGGGTTGGAATCGCTGAAGTTCTTGGAATCAAACAAATATGTGCCAAGTGTAAAGGTGTAATGTGTTCGTGTGGGGCTATTCTGCTTAGCTTAGTCGGCGGGTAGCCCCATTTACAACGTAACAATAAATTTTTAACTTCACTAATTTTACTGTGTATTGCTAATTTAATATTCAACTTCCGGGTATGGCGGGGAACTGTTCATGCCCGGATTATCTTCACACAGAATTTAATATGAAGTATAAACATTGAAGAATATCGCTCTAATCCTGTTAGTTTCAATCTTGGCGGCAATTTCCGGTTGTGCGGTAGAAAAGCGGGTTGTGCCAGTTCAGCAAGAATCAATTACCGCCCCTGCACAAATCAGCCCCTACAATCGCAAAGATTGGCCACATTGGATTGATGCCGATGGGGATTGTCAGAACACACGGCAAGAAATGTTGATCGCTACCAGCCGGGTGCCGGTTAAGTTCAAAGATTCCAGGCAGTGTAAGGTAGTTTCCGGTGAATGGTTCGGTGTGTATACCGGCAAGACATTCACCAAAGCTTCGGATGTCGATATTGATCACATCGTACCCTTAGCTCATGCGCATCGGCACGGCGCTGATAAATGGACACGGGATCAGCGGCGTGTGTTTGCCAATGATTTCGAGAATCTTTTGGTCGTTGATGATGCTGTCAATCAATCTAAAGGCGATCAGGCACCGCATGAATGGTTGCCACCGCGTAAAGAATACTGGTGCGAGTATGGCAAGCGCTGGAACCGTATCAAGGAGAAATATCGGTTGTGGTTTAGCGAGTTGGAGCTGAAAACTTTGGGCGTGTTAGCAGAAACATGTCCGTGACCTAGCGACTTCAACCTCTATTTGATCCCGGCAACAATTTGGGAAATCGCGATTATCCTATTATCTTTCCAGTTAAAATCATTGCGATGACATATCCTCAAGAAACTCAGAAGGGAGCTCTCCGCTGGTAATCAACAACCGATCCCGCGCCCTGGTGCACGCGACGTAAAGCAAGTGCCTTTCCGTGTCATAGACTTCTTCCAAGTCGGCATTGTCGGCCACTAACTCTATGCGTCCTTGCGATGGAATAATTTCATCATCGCAAGCCATCACAACAACGGCCCTGAACTCCAGCCCCTTGGCAAGATGCATAGTGCAGATTGCAGCGCTTCCATGAGCAAGTTGGATATAGCTGTCCAAAATTTTGTATGGCATGCCTGCTTTCTCAACGGCAACCGTAGCGCGATCCAGTTCATTCTCCGAGCGAACAATGACGCCGATTTCGTGCGGCTCGTATCCTTCGTTGAGCAGGTTGCAAATCCATTCAGATACGAACGCAATTTCTTCTTCCGGCGTGTCGAAGTTTCTTATGAGGGGCAGCGGGCCGTTAAAAACGGAAATCGTGCTGGTGCGGTCGTCTTCATATCCATCAACGTCAGCAACGCTCGAGCCAAGCAAACGATCTGCCTGCATACGAATTTGGTGAGACGTGCGGTAATTGACGCGCAGGGTTTTGGATCGACCGCGCACTTCAACGCCAAGGGATTTCCAAGAGAATGCCTGTTGGAAAATCCGCTGCCCCAAGTCTCCAGCGAAGAACAACGCATTGGGCTTATCGCTCCCGAGCGCGGCCAAGAACCTAAGCTGCGGAATGCTTATGTCCTGAGCCTCATCGACAACCACAAAATCGTAGGGACTGTTATTTTTAGTGCTGAGAGAATTCGTTAAATCCAGATAAATGCCAGCCATCGAGACGGCATTCATTCGCTTCAACTCAGCGTTCGCTTCCCCAAATATCACCCAGAGTGTCTGGCGCTGAGATTCCGTGAGCTTTGTTTTCCGCCCAAGTCGGCGAACGTCGCGGTATTCCTCCCATGAGGTGATCTGCCACGCATCGACTACTTGCGACCATTCTTCAAAAATAAAGGCTTTTGAATACTTCAACCCATCCGCTTGTTCTGCGAATTTTGAGACAAGTTTGAATAGATCACCCCTTTCTAGCAACGTTTTCTTTTCCACATTGAAGCGATGAAGCCGCAACGCAACGGCATCCATGGAATAAATCTCAAGGCGCTCTGCCAGTCTGGGTGTATCGCCGATCAAGTGCTTAAGCTTCTCCTTGAGAGCATTCGCTAAAGCATTCGTAAATGTCGTTAACAGTACGCGCGATTCAGGATTTTTTCTTGTAAGATGTGCAGCGCGGTGTAGTGCAACAATGGTTTTGCCCGTGCCAGCCGAACCAGATACACGGGCTGGGCCATTGAAGTCCTTTTCAACCAGCTCTTGCTGGTCTGGATGAAGGAATACTGTCCACTTCTCCCACGGAGAATCCAGCGCCCGTTCAAGCGCTTCCACATCGCTTATCATGCGGAAACGGCGCCGAGCATCCGGGTGGTCAAACGGATTGACTGGCTGAGGGATAGCTACTGGCAGTCTAGGCGTGCCGCCCACTGCAATTTCAAGAACCGCTTCCGCTGCTTCTGCCGGAAGGTGATTTGCCAATTCCAAAATGGAATCTTCAGTTGAGTTCTTTACGTCTGCTAGCCATTCTGGCGGTACGCCATATTTCAGCAATTCCTCATCCTGAAATTTGGCAAAGAGCAACGGCTTTGGTGGCGCTGGCACTTCGACGTTAACATAGTAAGGAACTCTGATTTCTTCGACACGTTCCCGAATTTCTACGAGCTGCGCTGCGCCTGTTGCCGGGTGAGTTTCCAGTTTGCGCTTCTCTGCCCATTTATACGCATCGTCATGGTGAGCAACATAGCAAAGCAGCAAGCTGGATTTGGAGCGATGAACGATAATACGAATATCCAGATTTACCCGCACCGACCAGAAATTCTTATCCTGAGCGCGATCCAGCTTATGAAAGCTGTTTCCTGGCGCATCTGGATTCATTTGCAAGTCAAAGGCCGTGGTTTTAACAGCTTTTTGTTCATCGCCAGTCAATTTGGCGAGGCTGCTTGTGAATGAATCGGATATACGGAATTCCATGTATTACACCCTATAAACTTTCATCACTTCATCGCCCAAGTGGTTAATGACCTTCACAGCGATGCGCCCATTTTTTGGCTTGTCAAAAGGCCGAGATATATCGCTGTTCAACGTATCCCATGCCTCCTGATTGATTTCAGCCTTGAGTGTTGTTTTCAGCGATTTGTATGGATCGTTTGCGCCAAGGAAATAGGCATGACGAACAAAGAAACTTTCTTCGTTATAGTCAGTGTCAATAAACCAGCAAGCAATACCTTCCGCACCATCGCTACGCACTTCGCCCGTATTCGGGTGGAATACATCCACACCATTGATCTTGATCTGAATTTTTCCGTCTTCGGCATCAATCACATTAATGTCAGGCTCGCCAAAGATAACGAATAGGTTGCCTTTGCCTGTGTTCTTCAGGTCGTCGGCCATGTGCAAATCGGCATTCATTCTGGCCTTCAGGACAGGAATGCGACCCAATTTGTCGAATTCCGTGGAATGCGCGTCATAGTTAAAGGCACAGGCGATCAGCACATCAAAGCCCGCATCGGCGGCTTCTCTGGCTGCGCTCACCAAATCCGGTCTTGAGACAGTGCCGAATTCCGG
>CAYQZF010000250.1:0-3839 GCA_964421895.1 uncultured Nitrosomonas sp.
AACAAACTGACAACCAACGTGTATGCCGATAATGTGTTTTCACAAGAAAATACATCGGACTGTCATTTTTCTGTCATACCGGCTTGCTAGACTCTGCCCGTTTTCTTCAAGTTATGACACGACAACTACAGCACGATGAAAATATTTTACGGTATACAAGGAACCGGCAACGGGCATATCACGCGCGGCCGTATCATGGCACGGGAGCTGCGCGCAGCGGGTCTAGAAGTCACGTATCAGTTTACCGGCCGGCCGCACGATAAGTTTTTCGACATGGAAGTGTTCAACGGCCATCAATGGCGCGAGGGGCTGACGTTCAGCACCCAAAACGGCAAAATCAATCACATCCAAACGGTATTGCAGTCAAAGCCACTACGTTTTTTAAAAGACATCCGGCAGCTGGATTTAAGCAGCTACGATTTGGTGATTTGCGACTTTGAGCCGGTCACCGCCTGGGCGGCGCGGCGGCAAAAGATAAAGACTATCGGCATTAACCATCAATGCGCTTTCCATCATAAGATACCGCGCGCCGGAGGCGATCCCATATCGGAAGCCGTCTTGAAGAATTTCGCTCCGGTCGACATCAGTATTGGCTTGCATTGGCATCATTTCGATCAACCCATTTTACCGCCCGTAATCGAAACGCCTTTTTTTTCCGAGCAAATACAAAAAAATAAAATTGTCGTTTACCTGCCGTTCGAGAATCAGCAGCACATTATTCTACTGCTCTCACCGTTCCAGGATTTCGAGCTCCATATCTATTCGCCGGAAGCAACATCGTCGGTTTTTCCTCATATTCACTGCAAACCATTATCGCTCCTTGGATTTCAGCAAGATTTGTCGGATTGCGCGGGTATTATCTGCAATGCCGGTTTTGAATTGGCCAGCGAAGCGTTGCAGTTAGGCAAGAAAATCCTGGTAAAACCGGTGCATGCGCAAATGGAGCAAGCCTCCAATGCCATCGCACTAAGCACATTGGGTTACGGACATATGATGCAAACGGTCGATGCCGCGCGTATCGAGCAATGGCTGTACGAAACCAAAGCACTGCGCGTTACTTTCCCGAATACCGCCAAGCATCTCGTCGAATGGATAAAAAACGGCATGCCACCGGTTGAACAATCCTGGTGCAACCAAATCTGGTCCGAAGTTAAAGTTATCCCGGTTGAGTTATCTTAAGTTTGAACAGGACATTTAATTTCATCCATGATGGACAATCTTTTATTTCAATCCAATCAGTTAATTATCAAAATACCTTCGCCGGAAAAAATCCTCATCATCTATAACCCGATATCCAGCGCTGGTAATACGGAATTACTCGCGCGCAAACTGCAAGCGGTGCTCGCCGCTCACGGTAAAAATGTCGAAGTGTGCCCTTCCGAGAAGAAAATGAAAGGCTACACGCGCATCGAAGACAAGATTGCAACCAGTGAGCTCGTGGTCGTGGTGGGTGGTGATGGCACAATCCGCAAATTATTGGATCTGCTCAACAAAACGGCTACGCCAGTATACGCCATCCCAGGTGGAAACGAGTCGCTATTTGCCCGCTCTTACGCCATGAGTGCGGATGCTGACGAATTACTGCAAGCCATCGCTGCCGGCATCTGCGTGCAGCAATTTTATGGTTTGATCGGCGGCAACGGAATCCGGGGTGAGAAACCATTTTTCCATATGGCATCGATGGGATTAGATTCACTAACCGTCAAAAATATCGGCAAAAGAAAAGGTCCGTTGAATGATTCGATTTATCTGTGGCACGGCTTGAAAGCGTTATGCGCTTTGCATCACCCAACCGTATCGGTGAGCGTTGACGGCCAGCAAGTCATCGATCACGAATCCGGTTATATCATCGTGGCCAACACCTCCGCATACGCGAAGAACCTGCAACTCGTTCCCAGCGCCAATCCGTCAAAAAGTGAACTAGTAGTGGGATTCTTACCGGGCGCGCAGCCTCAACATGAGTTGGTTAAAGCCATGCGCATTCTGCAACGCAAACCCGCCAACCTGCCGATGCAATATTTTTCCGGCAAACATATCGCTTGCACCTTGCATGATAAAGCTTATCCGTTGCAAGTCGACGGCGATTATTTCCGCAATCGCGATATCGAAGCTGACAGCATCATCGAATTCAGTGTGAGCCAACAGCCGATTCGTATACTGATTCCACCGGCATTGAATATTGATGCGTTGCAGAATGCCAGCAACTTATAAGGAAACGCCGACTAATTGACTACGAGAACGAATACTTTGTTGCACGGTACTCGCTCTCTAGCCTATCTTTTGATAGGCCCGGTTGTTGTGTTCCGTACGCCTCGTACTTCATCCCGTTCGCCGAATTAATCAGCGTTTCCATAACTAAACCGGACAAAATTGAAAGTTTAAGCGGCAACGTTTCTCCCGCTTTTCTCATCATCTCTGAGGGTGATACGTATCGGCAATGATTGCCTGTTTCAATTGGGCTATTTCCGGTTGATTTAGCGTTTCGGTTTTAAGCAGTTGCTCCGCTGTTTTATCCAATAATTTGCGGTTATTTTGCAGAATATTAACAGCGCGCTCCAAGGCTTGATCGACCAGTACACGCACGGCGGTATCGATTTTGTTCGCGGTTTCTTCACTGTAATTGCGATTTTGCGGCAATCCCAGATTAGGTTGCAGGAAAGCCGATTGTTCCCGGTCATATGCGACATTGCCCAGCGCTTCGCTCATGCCGTAGCGCAATACCATAGCACGCGCAATATCGGTGGCGCGCACCAGATCGTCCGCTGCACCGGTGGATACTTCTTGAAACACTACCTGCTCGGCTGCCCGCCCGCCGAGCAAAATCGCCATTTTGTTGAGTAATTCCACGCGCGTCATCAAAAAGCGGTCTTCGGTCGGACGCTGGATGGTGTAACCCAATGCACCGACGCCTCGCGGAATAATCGATACTTTGTGCACTTCATCGGTGCCGGGCAAGGCCAACGCCACCAAGGCATGGCCCAGTTCGTGAAAAGCCACGACCCGCCGCTCGTCCTGATTCAATAAGCGATTCCGTTTCTCTAGACCCGCCACGATACGTTCGATGGCATTGGTTACATCCGCCATCGTCACCGCATCGCCTGCGCGGCGCGTCGCCAGCAAAGCCGCTTCATTGATCAGATTCGCCAGATCCGCTCCGCTGAATCCGGGTGTAAGCGCGGCAACTTGATCCAGTTTGACATCCTGATGCAATTTCACTTTTTTCACATGCACCGCCAGGATTTGCTCGCGCCCCAGCTTATCAGGGCGATCCACCAGCACTTGCCGGTCAAAGCGCCCGGCCCGGAGCAATGCCGGATCAAGAATCTCCGGCCGGTTAGTCGCCGCCAACAGCACAATACCGCTGCTCGGATCAAAACCATCCAGCTCGGATAGCAATTGATTCAAGGTTTGCTCTTTTTCATCATGACCGCCGCCGAAACCGCCATAAGCGCCGCGCGCACGGCCCAACGCATCCAACTCATCGATAAAAATAATTGCGGGCGCCATTTGCCGCGCTTGTTCGAACAAGTCGCGCACACGCGCCGCGCCAACACCGACAAACATTTCCACGAATTCCGAGCCGGAAATGGAAAAGAACGGCACACCGGCTTCTCCAGCCACCGCGCGCGCGAGCAAGGTTTTTCCCGTTCCCGGCGGACCAACCAGCAAAATTCCTTTAGGCGCACGCCCGCCCAAACGGCCGTAATCCGCAGGATTTTTCAGGAAATTGATGATCTCGACCAATTCCTCTTTGGCTTCATCCACACCCGCTACATCATCAAAGGTAACCTTGGTTTCTTTCTCGACAAAAACCTTGGCGCGGCTTTTACCGATCGACA
>CAYQZF010000251.1:0-3835 GCA_964421895.1 uncultured Nitrosomonas sp.
CTTTGGGCAGATCGACCTTGACGGAATGCGTCAACAGCGGAGCCGTGATGATGAAGATGATCAGTAGCACCAGCATGACGTCCACCAGCGGCACTACATTGATCTCCGACATGGGCGCCTGACGCCCGCTATCCTGCATGCTGCCAAATGCCATTATTGCCCCCTTTCCATCGCAACATTGGCAACTCCGGTTGTGGCTTCAACCTGCGATTGCGATTCGTCAGCCGGTGATTCATTGTTATCGCCAACCGTGATCAGAATGAACAGATCGTGCGCAAACGCTTCCAGGCGCGCGAGCCAGATGCGGTTGCGGCGGACAAATGCGTTATAGGCCAGCACCGCTGGAATGGCCACCGCCAATCCTAATGCCGTCATGATCAAGGCTTCGCCGACAGGACCAGCCACTTTATCCAAAGTGCCTTGACCGGAAAGCCCGATCTGAATCAGCGCGTGATAAATGCCCCATACGGTTCCAAACAAACCGATATAAGGCGCTGCCGAGCCCGCAGTAGCAATCAGCGTAAGGCCATTTTCCACACGCGTCGTTTCCTGATCGATACCGTTACGCAGGGTACGCGTCAGGAATTCACTGGTGCCCCCGGCGGCGGCCAATTTGTGCGAGCTGTGCAGTTTGGAATCGGCTGCCGCATCGATCCCCAGTTTGGCGAGTTCCGCAAATGCATTATCCGGTGCCGCATTTTTGAACTCGGTTTGAACCGCTTGGAGCGAATCGAAGCTCCAAAAGTGCTTTAAAAATGCTTCGGCGCGGCGCTTCGCGATCAGATTCGCAACACTTTTTGCAATGATCAGATACCAGCTCGCAACAGAGAGTGATAGCAGCAACACCAGCACACTCATGCCCACGCCGTCGATCTGATCGAGAAAATGAGAAAAACCAAGCCCTTGTTCCATGAATTAATTTCCTTGCAGTACAAAATTAAAGGGTTGTAAGGCCACCGCCCGCACCGGCTGACCATCGCGCAGCGACGGATTGCATTGCCAGCTCTTCACCGCGGTCAGCGCGGCAGCATCAAGCCGTTCATAGCCGCTGCTGTTAAGAACTTTTGCTTTATCGATGCGCCCGTTTTCATCCAATTCCACGCGCAGCACCAACTTCCCTTCTTCGCCCATACGCCGCGAAATCGCTGGATATTCGGGAGGTGTCAATTTGGGACAAGATACCGCCAGCTCGGATGATAACGCTACGGGCGCAGTTTGCATTGATTTAGGCGGCGTCTCAGCTACAGGCGCAGACGCCGGTTCTTTTGCTTGTTCGGCCGGTTTCGGCGGTTCCGGTGCAGGCTCAGCACGTTTCTTTTCTGCTGGAGCCGGGGATTTCGCCGTAAGCTGCTCTTGTTTTGGTTTGGAGACAAGCTTCTTCGCCGGTTGCAGTTTAACTGGTGCTGATTCTGGTGATGCTTTAGGCGGTGTAACCGGCGCGGGCGGCGTAATCAATTCGGCAAACAATGTCATTGCCTGCTCGGGATGTGGAATCAAGCGCTGATTCCACAAAAAATAAAATAACGCGGCATGCACAACGAGTACAAACAACAATCCAGGTAATGAGATAAAACGCTGCCGTTGCTCCAGATACTCGATATTTTTGCGGGATAATGAGTGCATTACAGAATGAACAAATCAGATGGACTTCTCACTTACTTGATCTAAAATACACCGGACATCAGCAATTTTATTTTTCCTCACACCTGCTAAATCCTGAAACCGTCCTGCATCACAGTAAAATACATTCGATTTCAAAATAAGCCAATTCACCTTACATATAATAACGGAAACGATAATAATTATCAATAACTGAAGCTTATATTAAATTCTATTTCAACATACAATGAGCGGTTTATCGATTTACCAGCAACTGATTTACCAGCAACTCATTCGCCATTGACACATTGACAATTTCATTACTTTTTATTTACTAAATAAAACCAAACATGACTTATTCCACTCCCGGATTCTGGCGGCGCACCATTTGTCTGATTTATGACTTTCTTCTGATATTGGCTATTTTGTTTATCGCTAGCTTTATTTTTCATTTTATTTTTAGCGATACGCAAGCGACCTATTTCAAACCGCTCTTTCAATTCTATCTATTTATGATTATGGGGTACTACTTCACCTGGTTCTGGACGCATGGCGGGCAAACATTGGCAATGCAAACCTGGAAGATGCGGATTGTCTCAGCCGATGGCTGCGGTTTGACGAAAAAACAAGCCATTACCCGCTACCTTTTTTCTTTGACAGGAGCTTTCTTTTTAGTTGCCGTAAATTATATCTTCCCAATCAATTTTGCCTCCTATCATCAACTCGCACTGATCAGTAGTGTAATTTTCGGCTCCGGATTTATTTGGGCTTTGTTCGATCCCGATCATCAATATCTTCATGACCGGCTAGCTGGAACTCGCATTATAAAACTTGAGAGTTGACTATTGGCCAGAATTTCAAATAGTAACGATATCCGGGAACAGGCATTTATTGTCCACAAAAATTTATAAAAAATTCTACAATTTCATTTTAAAAAGAATGTACAATGAATTGATTGTTATCTAGTTATCCAAAATATTTACTCATAAAAAATAATCCTAGAACCTGCAGAATGTAAGCATCACAACTCTTTTAAACACACGGACCGATGCGCAATCCAATACTCTCAGCAACCGCAGCTTTGAAACTTCTGTTCAGGGAATGTACGATTCAAGCAAATATGCTTATCATCATAGCGTTAATGCTTTGCATTTTTGCCATCGACTTAAACACGCCGTTGGGTGTGGCCGCTGCGGTGCCGTATGTATTGGTCATCTTTGCCAGCCTGTGGGTAAGCGGAATTCGATTTACTTATTTCATCGCCATTTCATCGTTTATTCTCACCATCGCCGGTTTTTATCTGTCTCCCGGTATGGTAATGCCGACGGATGTCGTACTGTTTAACCGGGGCTTGGTCCTCTTACTCACAATCTGCTCCGCATTGATGGTCATCAAGATCAAAAAAACGAACAACGACATGTTCAATTTGATGACGCAGATGCTGATCGATCCGGTAACCGGATACAAGAACAGGCAAGCCTTCGAAACTGAACTGGATTTCGAGATTCTGCGTTCGCGGCGCTATCACCGGAGTTTTTCCGTCGCAATCATCGATATCGATCTGCTCAAGCTATTCAGCGATGACTTTGATTACAAAAACAACAATGATTCAATAAAACAAATCTCGCAAGAAATCAAAACCAATATCAGAATCACCGATTTGTTTTACCGCATTGATATCAACGTTTTCGCTATTCTATTTCCCGAAACGGATTTGTTCGAAGCGAAAAAAGTGTGCGAATCCGTACGTAAAAAAGTTTCTGCCCAATTGGATAAAAATATCGAAAATAAAGTCATGATCAGCATCGGCATTGCGATGCTAGATGAAACCGATGATAAGTTGATATTATGTAAGCGCGCAGAAGACGCACTTTTTATCTCAAAACGTAATGGTGGAAACCAGGTTTCCACTCTGCCGCAGATTGCCAATAAAGAAAAATCACCGGTAGCTGCTATCTTGTCGCGCTCAAGATCCGCAAATACCATTTAAGTTTTTTATAAAGCGCTTTTTACAATCCCTAAACAGCTAAAAGCGCACTGTTACCCGCCGGCCACAACATCGTAACAAAATGCATTTCGCAGCATTGAAGAAATTACTGCACATTCTCTTATATAATCCGGCGTATCCGTCAAATCCACCGATTTACTACCGAGTTACCCATGAGTTTAATGAACAAGCCAATGGCCAAGAAATCAAGCGGCCATTCCTTCTCACCCAGAGTCGCCCGGTTACTGC
>CAYQZF010000252.1:0-3810 GCA_964421895.1 uncultured Nitrosomonas sp.
AGCGTACCGGTCTTGTCAATCACGACCGTATCGATCTTTTCCATTCGCTCCAATGCTTCGGCGTTCTTGATCAAGACACCTGCGGTCGCGCCACGTCCGACCCCCACCATGATCGACATCGGTGTCGCCAGACCCAGTGCACATGGACAGGCAATGATCAGTACGCTGACGGCAGCGATCAGTGCATAGGTCATGGCGGGTGGAGGCCCCCAGATCGACCAAGCGGTATAAGCCAGGATAGCGGTCACAATGACTGCCGGGACAAACCAGCTGGCAACGATGTCCACCAAGCGCTGAATCGGTGCGCGTGATCGTTGTGCTTCCGATACCATACGGACGATTTGTGCCAGCATGGTGTCACGCCCAACTTTCTCAGCGCGCATCACAAAACTGCCTTGTCCATTGATGGTGCCGCCAATCACCTGATCTCCGGATTGCTTGCGAACTGGCATGGATTCGCCTGTCACCATCGATTCATCAATATTGGAGCTACCTTCGATCACTTTGCCATCGACAGGTATGCGGTCGCCGGGGCGGACTCTCAGGCGATTGCCAACGACCACCTGATCCAAGTTGATTTCCTCTTCAACATCGCCATCGTCAAGACGGCGGGCTGTGGTTGGTGACAAATTGAGCAAGGCTTTGATCGCACCGGAAGTGCGTTCGCGTGCGCGTAATTCCAGTACTTGACCCAATAACACTAGCACGGTGATGACTGCCGCAGCCTCGAAATAAACTGCGACCGATCCATCACTGCTACGGAAGGCATCGGGAAAGAGATCAGGTACAACGGTTGCGACGATGCTATAGACCCACGCCACACCGGTGCCCATTGCAATGAGTGTGAACATATTGAGTGCGCGGTTTGTTATCGATTGCCAGCCGCGTACAAAGAACGGCCATCCTGCCCACCAGACGACTGGTGTTGCCAGCAACAGTTGCAGCCAATTGGAAGTTTGGGGGGGTACTATATGCGCTAATCCGATCAGATGACCTCCCATTTCCAGGATAAAGACTGGCGCGGTCAATATGAGGCCAATCCAGAAGCGGCGGCTCATGTCCGTGAGTTCCGCACTCGGTCCGGTACTGAGTGATACTTCCGTCGGTTCTAATGCCATGCCGCAAATCGGACAGCTTCCCGGCCCGGTTTGCCGGATTTCCGGGTGCATGGGGCAGGTATAAATAGCGCCGGGCAGGGATTCCCCGGTTGGGGATTTGCCGGTTAAATAGGTATTGGGTTCTACCACGAATTTGCCGTGGCAATGAGCCGAGCAGAAATAATAAGATTTCTCGTCATGTTCAGCGCGGTATTTTGCTGTAGACGTATCGACATGCATGCCGCAGACAGGATCAATTGCCATAAGCGTGTGGCGCAAATGATGTTCATCGTCATGCTGCTCAGGTTCATGATGATCATGCGTCATAACTTGCAGTCCTTTTAGAACGCGAGAACACTGATTCCACTTTACAAACTTTTGCTGCTGATTGTATTTTATGCTTGGATAATTTCTCCCTTTAATCAAGAGTAAAGTGAATTAAGCTGGTTGTCAAATTATTAAAGTCCAGTGTTGCTGAATAGTGTTGCTGAATACTTTACTGTGAGTGTTACTTAGGACTATATTGAGGTATCGAATTGGAATAGTCCTATAACTTATGTCATAAGTAGTTGATAGAAATATCATTGCCATTTTGAGAACATACAATAACCTTTTAAAATGTAGCTGTATTGCAATTGCATGCGCAGATCGCTTTAATTCTATTATCTGCACACTGCATAACAAAAAAGCTGTTTCACTCAAGCAGCTTTCCTCGCAATACCAATCCGTACCAAAGTAACAGGTAGCACCTCAGCAGCACCTCAGATAAATCCCATTTAAACGTAGCAATCAGGATTGGCACATTTTTGTGCCCGTCAGCTTTTGCTCGCCCTAAAAAGGAGAAAAGAAATGTGTAATCCCAAATCAACAAGGGAGCAGCGATCTATTGCGCTGTTTCCATTAGGCCAGATCGTCGCAACGCCCGGCGCATTGGCGCTACTGGATCAGTATGCCATCAATGCGGCTGATCTAATTAAACGTCATCAATCCGGTGATTGGGGCAATGTGCCACCCTGTGATGCAGAAGAAAACCTGCGTTCGATTGAAAACGGCTGGCGCATCCTATCGAGTTACGCCATTAGCGATGATCAGAATTTATGGATCATTACCGAAGCGGATCGCAGTGTCACCACTTTGCTGTTACCCGAGGAATATTGAAACGGTTTTCTATGTTCTAGCTTTCGGATCGACAACAAGCTCTTTTCGGGTGTTATGGGAGCAAAATAAATGAAAACACCCAACGACTTGCCTGCCCGCAAACCCAATGCTGGCGGGCTTTTTTATTTGTGTTCAACTTACGATAACTGATCATTATGACGACCACGATGAATCTGTTATCAATTACTTAGGAGTTATTTATGAAATTGATTGAGAAACCGGTTACACCGTTAACTGATGCCGTGGTGGAATTGACCGGCAAAGATGGCAACGCTTTCTTTATTCTGGGGCAAGTACGGCGTGGCATCCTGCATAGCAATCACCCAGAATTGGCTGAAGAATTCATGCGTGAAGCCACAGCCAGCGATTATGAGCATTTATTAAGCGTGTGTATGCGCTATGTCGATGTCCAGTAGGAGTCTGGGATGAAAAACAAACTAACGCTCTCAAGCAACCATACCCGCAAGAAAGTCAGAGAATATCTGGCTGCCACCCAGGCCAAGAATACGCAACTGGCCTACCAATACGATATTGCCCACTTTCTGAAAAGCGGCGGCAAAATTCCGGCAACCCCGCGATGCGTTGCATCCTATCTGGCGGTTCATGCCAATACATTGTCACTGGCGACATTGAACCGGCGCGTGGTAGCCATCAATCATGCCCATAAAGATAAAGGACTGAAATCACCGACTCGATCCGCATTGGTAACTGATACCTTGCGCGGTATCCGGCGTATCAATGGCAGCAAGCAACGGCAAGTCATGCCGTTGCTAAAATCTGATCTGATGAAGATTACGAAAAGACTCACTGGATTGATTGGTATCCGAGACAAAGCATTATTATTGACTGGCTTTGCCGGTGCATTCCGCCGATCCGAATTGGTGGC
Organism: uncultured Nitrosomonas sp.; assembly: GCA_964421895.1. GTDB lineage: Bacteria > Pseudomonadota > Gammaproteobacteria > Burkholderiales > Nitrosomonadaceae > Nitrosomonas. Next base: position 3,142 of record CAYQZF010000252.1, read on the forward strand.
ATTACAGGTGGAGGATGTACGATTTGTGACGGAAGGCGTACTGATCCATGTCCGGCGTAGCAAGACGGATCAAAACGGTGTAGGCCGAAAAGTGGCGATCCCTTTTATCAAAGGCCGTCATTGCCCAGTGCGTGTTTTAAAAACATGGCTGGAAAAATCAGGCATCAAAACCGGCGCATTGTTTCGCCGCATGAACCGCTTCGATCAAGTCACTGACTATGGATTATGCGCGGCATCGGTGGCTTTGATCGTCAAACAGCGCGTGCGTGATGCTGGTTTGAATCCGGAACAGTATTCAGGTCATAGTCTACGGGCGGGATTGGTTACCAGTGCGGCGCAAGCCGGTGTCAGTTCCTGGAAAATCCGTCAGCAAACTGCGCATAAGTCGGATCTGATGTTGCAGCGCTATATCCGTGACAGTCAGTTGTTTCAAAACAATGCGGTCAGCCAAATCTGGTAGCCGGTATGGATGATGAGGAACATATCATGCCCATCCGGCAAGGCAGTATTGATGGATTGTGTGGCGTGTATTCAGTGATGAATGCAACCGAGATCGTCATTGGTAAATTTCACTATGATCCCAAACTAAAACACAAAGCCAGCCAGCGAAGAGTTTTATATAAAAACCTGATTGGATACTTGGCTAAGCATGATCTGCTGGAAGATGCG
>CAYQZF010000253.1:0-3805 GCA_964421895.1 uncultured Nitrosomonas sp.
TGAGTTGCAAGGTAACACTCTCATAATTCGTTGTGCCATCGACCGAAACATCCGGTATGACCAAAATACCGTTGCTGCTGGTGAAATTAGAGGTGGCTAAGAGGGGGGGGGGACACTACCAACAGTGCAACGGCAAGAAGTATTTTCTTCATTGTTATTGTTCCTTTGTGATTAAAAATAAATGATGCTTGTTGTATTGAATGTCTGTCAGCTTTTGCTGACATTGGTATTGTATATATAAACAGTAAGAATGGAAGGTAGTCACTTGTAAAATTAGGGATATTTTGTGATATGCCGGAAAGTACCGGGTTTAAACGGATGATTTTCCGGTGCGTGGCTGCCTCGAAGTGATGAAAAATTGGATATATGGAATCGCCTTATCCGCTTCCTGCATCGCCAAATACAATTTCTGAAAAAGCCCTTGTTCGCCGATTTGCATTTTCTTGAGATTCAAATCCTTGTTTTTGATATCGGCAAGCCATTCCGGCAGCACGCACACGCCGCGATTGAGGGCGGTCATTTGCAGCATGATGTCGAGCGATTCGATGGGTTTCAGTTTTTCCGGTTCGAGGTGCGCGGGGGTCAGGAAGTGCGTGAGGATGTCGAGCCGTTCCAGCGATACCGGGAAGGTCAGCAGCGTTTCCTTGCTTAATAGTTCCGGTGTGATTTGCTGCAAATCCGCCAACGGGTGATCGCCTGCCGTCAGCAAGACCAACTGATATTCGGCAAGGATTTCGTATTCGATGCTATCTTTTCGCACCAGATCGGGGGTGATGAGTACGTCAATGTGATGATTCAGCAAGCCTTCCAAGCCCGAGAATTGAAATTTCTGCACGATGTCGACATCAATGCCGGGCATTTGCCGCATGTATTGGCCGATCATGCCGGTGAGCCATTCGAAGCAGGGGTAGCATTCCACGCCGATGCGCAAAATGCCTTGGCGGCCTTCGCCATAAGCTTGGAGGGTTTGTTCCGCTTGCGCCAGAACCGGTAGCACTTGATTGGCGGCTTCCAATAGCAGCTTGCCCGCCTGGGTCAGGCGCAGACTGCGGCCGTCGCGTTCCCACAGCGCGACGCCGAGTTTCTTTTCCAGATAACCGATTTGATGCGATAGCGCGGGCTGGCTCAGGCAGAGCGCGTTGGCGGCTCCGGTTAAGGTGCCGTTGGCGTGCAGCGCTTGGATGATTTTCAGGTGGCTGTGTTCGATCATGTATGAGGAAACCTTATTGGATTGTTAAAACTTATCATTATTATTTATTATTCATCCTTCATACAATAGCGCCACTTTGATTAATCTTGGAGTGGTGATTTATGGTAACGACACACAATCTTGGATTCCCGCGCATCGGCAAAAACCGGGAATTGAAATTTGCTTTGGAAAAATACTGGAAAGGTGAAATTTCTGAACAGACTTTGCTGGATACGGCGGACTCGCTGCGCTTGCAGCATTGGCAGGATCAGGCGCAACTGGATTGGATTCCAGCCGGCGATTTTTCGTTGTACGATCATGTGCTGGATACCAGCTTCCTGCTGGGAAATATCCCCGAGCGGGTCAGCGCGTTGACGGGCAGCGAGCTGGACAGTTACTTCCGTGTCGCCCGTGGGCGCTCGGCTGTGGACAAATCCGCGTGCAGTTGCGTGCATGCCGGCGAAATGACCAAGTGGTTCGATACCAATTACCATTACATCGTGCCCGAGTTTGCTCGCGACACGAAATTCTCGTTGAATGCGAATCGCTTGCTCGAGCAGATCCGGCAAGTGCAGCAAATCCATACGCGCGTCAAACCGGTTATTCTCGGTCCGGTGACCTATTTGTGGCTGGGAAAATCCAAGGACGGTAGCGAAAAACTCGATTTGCTCGACGATCTGCTGGCGGTTTACGCGCAATTGCTGAGCGCGCTCAAAAATGCCGGTGTTGAGTGGGTGCAAATCGACGAGCCGGTGCTGGTCATGGAGTTATCGCAACCGTGGCGGCATGCGCTACGCACGGCGTATTATCAATTGCAGGTAGCGCCGGTGAAACTGCTGCTGACGGCGTATTTCGGTCAGCTGCAAGACAATTTGCAATTGGCGTGCGAACTGCCGGTGGCGGGTTTTCATCTGGATGCCGTCAGCGCGCCGGATGAGGTCGACAAGGTGATCGACTGGCTACCTACGCACAAAATCCTCTCGCTCGGTGTCGTCAATGGCCGCAATATCTGGAAAACCGATTTGACCGCGGCGCTGGATTGGCTCGGACCGGTGCACGCGCGTTTGCAGGATCGGTTGTGGCTGGCGCCGTCCTGCTCGTTGTTGCACGTGCCGGTTGATCTGGATAGCGAACAAAAGCTCGATGCGGATATCCGCTCGTGGCTGGCGTTTGCCGCGCAGAAACTCGATGAAATCGCCATCCTCGCGAAGGCCTTGAATCACAGCCGGGCCAGCGTTGCCGCAGCGCTCCGGGAAAATCAGGCGGCCATCGCCAGCCGCAAACAATCGCAGTGCGTACATCGGGCGGACGTCGAAGCGCGCTTGCTGAGAATCGGCGATGCTATGAGTAACCGCCGCTCGCCGTACCATCAGCGGGCGATCGTGCAGCGGGATCGATTCCGTCTGCCGCTGTTTCCCACCACGACGATCGGCTCGTTTCCACAGACGCAGCATATCCGGCAAATGCGCCGCGATTATCGTGCCGGGCAGTTGTCCGAGGCGGATTACCGCCGGGTGATGCAAAAGGAAATCGAGCACTGCGTGCGCGAACAGGAGGCGCTGGGATTGGACGTGCTGGTGCACGGCGAGCCGGAGCGCAACGACATGGTGGAATATTTCGGTGAGCATTTGGACGGTTTTGCATTTACCCAATCCGGCTGGGTGCAATCGTACGGCTCGCGTTGCGTCAAACCGCCGCTGATTTATGGCGATGTGGCGCATGCGCAGCCAATTACTACGGAATGGATCCGCTATGCGCAGTCATTGACCAGCAAACCGGTGAAAGGGATGCTGACGGGGCCGGTGACCATGCTGAACTGGTCGTTTGTGCGCGACGACCAGTCGCGCTCGGAAACTTGCTTGCAACTGGCGCTGGCGATTCGCGATGAAGTGTTGGCGCTGGAGCAAGCGGGCATCCGCATGATTCAGATCGACGAAGCGGCATTACGCGAAGGATTGCCGCTGAGAAAGTCGCAGTGGCGGAGTTACCTGGACTGGGCTACCCGCGCCTTTCGCATCACCGCAAACGGTGTCAGAGACGAAACGCAAATTCATACGCATATGTGTTATTCGGAATTCAACGACATCATGGAAGCGATCGCGAGCATGGATGCGGATGTGATCACGATCGAGACATCGCGCTCGGATATGGAACTGCTCGATGCTTTCGATCAATTTCAGTATCCAAATGAAATCGGTCCGGGCGTGTATGATATTCACTCACCCAATATTCCGTCCGTCGACTCGATTATGCAGTCGATAAAAAAAGCCGCGCAGCGTATACCGCCCGAGCGGCTGTGGGTGAATCCGGATTGCGGACTGAAAACGCGTAACTGGGACGAAGTAAAACCGGCGCTCAGTAACATGATCGCCGCCAGCCGGCAGTTGGCCGTCCGCTTGGATGCCGTATAAGCTAAACATGGCCGTTTCCAGAACTTTCCTAAATTTGACTTGCCGGTGTTATTTAGCGATGATATGCAGCACTTTATCCACCACGGTTTATAAGGAGTAACCATGACCACCAATACTTTGCTCAAACAAAAAATCAGCGCCATTATCAGCGAAAAACATTTGCTCAAGCATCCGTTCTATATCGCTTGGACCGAAGGCAAACTGA
>CAYQZF010000254.1:0-3775 GCA_964421895.1 uncultured Nitrosomonas sp.
TTGTCTTGTAATATTGAATGGCAAAAAAGCCACGCTAACCCCTTACCTAATATCTATGAGCAACTTGAATCGTTCGTACCGGCCAATTCACGACAACATTCTGCCAGCCGGTTGATCTATTTACAGCCTAGCATAATAACCGCTTTCATGGTTTTTTATCACCCCCACCGGGAATCCGGTTTACACGCCAATTTTGTATTGCCCAGCGCCAAAATGAAGAAATATCACCGTCCAGAATCTCTTCGGGCGGTTCTTGACCTAGAAAGCGCAATGCCGCAACCAATTCACGCAAAGCGTTGACCGTATCGATCGGTGCGGCATGGGTTTGTTTGCTGAGTTTCTCACCGGCGGCATTGGTTACCACGGGTAAGTGAAGGTAATGCGGCGTTGCGTAACCCAATAACCGCTGCAGAAATATTTGCCGCGGCGTGGAATCGAGCAAATCAGCACCGCGCACGATATGCGTGATATTTTGCGCCGCATCGTCAACCACAACTGCTAATTGATACGCATAAATCCCATCAGCGCGGCGCAACACAAAATCACCAATATCGCGATGCAGTCTTTGCGTATAAAGCCCTTTCAGAATATCCTGGAACCGAATCATCTCATTGGGAGTTTGAATGCGAAGCGCATGTGCATTCTTGGTCGAAGCGGGCTTGTTCAAACAGGTTCCCGGATAAATAAAACCGTATAAACCGGAGATACTGGAATCCGCAATTTCTCTTCGTGAACAGGTGCAGGGATAAAGCAAGCCTTGTTGATTCAGAACCTCCAAGGCTTCCTGGTAGATTTTGCAACGACGGCTTTGGTAAAGGATATCTTCATCCCATTCCATCCCCAGTTTCTCGAGCGTATCGAGAATATGGTGTGCAGCGCCGGGTACGGTACGCTGCACATCAACATCCTCGATTCTAACCAGCCACTTACCGTGATGGGATTTCGCATCGGCATAGCTGCCGACCGCCGCAACCAGCGAGCCGAAATGTAAAGGACCGGTGGGAGACGGTGCAAACCGTCCGCGATAATCTAAAACAGCGAATGGATCGTTTTCCACTGCAAAATTAACACATTGATTGAATGAAAACGACGAGCAAACTGCAAACAAGCTCCGGTATGGAGCGGCCTTATCCTTTATAATGCCCGCCATCTTTTAATCATAATCGTTTTCCTGCTGCTTTAAATCACGAATTTTAAGTCAAACATGCATATCCATATACTGGGAATTTGCGGCACCTTCATGGGCGGAATAGCCGCCATTGCACGTGAGTCCGGTCACACCGTGACCGGCTGCGACCAAGATGTCTATCCGCCGATGAGTACGCAGCTTGAATCGCAAGGCATTCAATTGATACCGGGTTATTCGCCTGAGCAGATCCGGTTGCAGCCGGATATATTCGTCATCGGTAACGTCGTTACGCGCGGCAATCCGCTGATGGAAGAAATCCTCAATCGCAATTTACCCTATATTTCCGGCCCGCAGTGGTTATCGGAAAACATCCTGCGAAACCGCTGGGTGCTTGCCGTCGCCGGCACACACGGAAAAACGACGACCAGTTCGATGTTGGCTTGGATACTGGAATATGCCGGATTGAATCCAGGCTTTCTGATCGGCGGAATCCCCGAGAATTTCGGTATTTCAGCACGGATTGGAGATTCTTCACCTTTTTTTGTCATTGAGGCGGATGAGTATGACACGGCTTTTTTTGATAAACGCTCCAAATTCGTTCATTACCACCCCAGAACAGCCATCCTGAACAATCTCGAATTCGATCATGCAGATATTTTTGCCGATCTTCCCGCCATTGAGCGGCAATTCCATCATTTTGTGCGGATTGTTCCCAACAACGGCCTAATAGTGGCAAATGGCAAAGATCAAAATTTAAAACAGGTTCTGCAGCAAGGCTGCTGGACGCCCGTCGAGGCATTCGGCATAGAAAATGGCTGGCACACAAAATTGCAGGATAATCAGGCGATTGATATCTATTGTCACGACATGCATCAAGGACGGTTGCAATGGGATTTATTGGGCGAGCATAACCGTATGAATGCACTGGCAGCGCTCATCGCCGCACGGCATGCCGGAGTACCGGTCAAAGCAGCAATCGAAGCCTTGGCGCAATTCAAGAATGTCAAACGGCGCATGGAGAAACGAGGTATTGTGAAAGGCATCACCGTTTATGACGACTTCGCCCATCATCCGACCGCCATTCAAACCACAATCAACGGTCTTCGAACGCATGTTAGCGCGAAAAAAATTATTGCAGTTCTGGAACCGCGCTCGAATACGATGAAAATGGGAGTTTGGAAAGACTTTCTGGCGGATAGTCTGCAAGAGGCCAATCATGTGCTCTGCTTTACCCGCGATGCGCAATGGGCAAAAATCGCGCTGATGCCATTAGCTGAAAAAGCGAATTGCTTTGACGATATGAACCAATTGGTGCAGGCAATCTGCGATATCGCCAAACCCGGTGATCATATCCTGATCATGAGCAATGGCGGATTCGGCGGCATTCATGAGAAAATTTTATCGACGCTGAAGAGATAGCTACGTTGGACCATCCAGCTCAAGAAAACATGCACAACCAGCATGCCTAACCGCCCTCAAATTCACATAGCGCAAACACCTTACAGTCCAGATTTTCCAACCGCACTTTGCCGCCTACATCCGGCAGATCAATCACAAAGCAGCATTCCACGACCTCGCCGCCCATATCCCGGATCAAACCTACGGCAGCCTCGGCAGTCCCGCCGGTTGCAATCAGATCGTCGATCAGAAGCACCCGCTCTCCGGGTTGAATCGCATCCACGTGAATCTCAATCCGGTCGCTGCCATATTCCAATTGATAATCTCTGCCGATCGTTTCAGCCGGCAGTTTATTTTGCTTACGAATCGGCACGAACCCTTTACCCAGTTGATAAGCCACCGGAGCACCGATAATGAAACCGCGCGACTCGATTCCAGCCACCTTATCAATTTTGATGTTACTGTAGCGGTTTGAAATTTCCTGTATGGTTGTCCGCAACCCGGCAGGATCTTTTAACAGTGTCGTGATATCACGAAACATAATGCCGTGATGCGGGTAATGCGGAACGGTCCGAATATGGGATTTAATCGACATGATCGCACGATAATCAGTAGTGAATAAAATAGCTGAGTCAAATAGGCATAAAAAATCAAAAAGGCCCCAACCTTTTTCAGGTTGAGGCCTTTTGATCACTAACTCAAATTACACTAAGTCTATTCTTAGTGATCCATTCCAGCTTTTGCATCAAAGCTGGCTGGCTTTTTCAGTTGGGTCATGATGTCATCATTCCAAGTGCCTTCAACATTCATGTGAGCAGCAGCACCCAGCAGTACAGCTTCAATCAGGTTATGACTGAGATATACATGTAAACCAGGTTGATGGAACTCATACGCTGCAGCAACTGCGGAGCCAGCTGGAACGAACCAGGTTTCTTGGTTAGTCAGAGGCGCATCACCAAATGAACCACCTACCCAGTACAGATCACCGTGTCCACCAATCAAGTGCGGATAAGAAGGACGGTTAGCTTGCGAATGAATGAACAGAACTTTCTCACCTACTTTAGCTTTCAGTGCATTGTCACCGGTCAGAGCACCAACTGCGCCGTTAAATACTACGTGTGTTGGAATAAGTCCTTTAGCAACTTCCAACATGTCGGCCATGCCTTCAGCTGGTGAAGCGTAGGATTTGAATTTTCCGCTAGCATCTTTCGGCAGATAGAAATCTTGCTCACCGATGTAGTAAGCGCG
>CAYQZF010000255.1:0-3749 GCA_964421895.1 uncultured Nitrosomonas sp.
GCAGGCCAGGCATTTTTGAGCGGCCACCGGCCGCGATAGGCCGACGCGAAGCGGCGGGGCGAAGGGAGCGAAGCGACCGAAGGGCAGGCGTGCCGATAGGCACTTTTCGGCGGTCGATTTTGTTGCCAGGGCTGGGGCTTGCTCACAGGCTGAGGGGTTTTAATAAAGTTTTTATTTAGTTTTAATAAGTTTTAGAGCAAAAAAACCGTCTTTTTTTATTTAAAAACAAAGGCTTACAAATGTGCCCGGTTCCTAATGTACGGAGAATGGTTCCTAATGTACGGAGAATGGTTCCTAATGTACGGAGAACGGTTCCTAATGTACGGTCTATCCACAGGCTGAGGGGTGCAAAGGATCGGAAAGCCGCTTAGGGCATATTGCCCTAATGGTCTGAGCCGGTTTCCTCCGTACATTAGGAACCCGCCTCCCCGGCCTTCCGCTGTTTTCGAGCGTAAGACAGTGCCTCCTTGTTGGCGGCCGAAGGCTCCATGCCGTTGTCGATCAGCTGCTGCCGGTACTCCAACGCGCCCAGTCCTTCCAGATCAGCCAGCCATGCCCGATTCGTCATCACCAGAAGCGGCCCGTTTTGCCCCTTCTGTTCCTCCAGGTGATATTCGGGCAGGTCATTGGCCTCGATCAGCTTCCGCAGCGTAAAGGCAAATTTCTTGAGCGTTCCGGCGCTGCCGCTGCGCTCATAGAGGGTCTGGAACGCCCACACGGCTTGATCCTTGCCGGCTGCCCTCCGGGCTTGCCGGTAGATGTACCGGCCAATGCCGGGTTCGATCAGGAAGTAATCGGGATGCACGGCGAGAACGTCCGGGTTCTTGCCTTCCGTGACCTCCTGGTGAATCCACCTCGGGGCTTCGATCTCGACAGATGCAATCTTGCCGTTGTCGGTGCGGGACAAGACCTTGTAACCGCTTATCAGCCCTTCCGCCTCAACCTCACGCATCATTCGCTTACCGTTGGGGGATGGCCGCTCACGCACGTTCTTGATGGATGTGCCCTTGAGTCGATCAAGGGCACCTTCGATTTCGCTGGCTTGCTTGCCACCATCACCACGCCGGCAGAACTTGAGAATGTCGCTTATATGGGGCCGGTAGATGCGGCCCGGTTTGTCGCCCTTCCCTTCCCGATAGCGGTTCATGGCCTCCGTCATGTGCGAGACCATCATCAGCACCAGATCGTAATCCCACACACTGGCCATGCCGTAAGGCCCTGCCGTAACTTCAACGTAACCGTCTGGCAGGTCATAGCGGATCACCTCACCGGCTCGCTTGTCTCGCTTGGACAGGCGGAACACGGCCACGTCCATAACGCTGCGACTGTCGCGGGTGCCTACGTCATAGAGTGTTGGCACGAAAAAATCAGGCTGGCAGTCAGCGGCCGGTGGCTTACGGATATTTGAGCGTGTTTCTGCTTGCGTCTGCTGCACAGACCCATCTGCCCAACTCCTATCAAGCAAATCTTCCTCTAGGCTGCGGTCACGAGTGCTTTTCTTATCCTGTCCTTCTTTCCTCAACCTGGCGGCCGCGTCTGCCCATGACTCACCGGGGCGCGCTTCGGCCTCGATGCGGCGCTGGTTGCTGCGCTCGCGTATCTTCTGAACCCGGTCTATCAGGTCGTCACCGACAACGCTGCCGATGGGCTGCGGCCCTTGGGGGCGTTTGGTCATGGGCTATTCTCCTTTAGCTGCTAAAACGTAACTGAGTAAAAGCGCCTTTACTCTTCTACGCCTCCGGTAGTTGCTCGACGTAATCGGTCAGAATCTCGGTAATGGTCTTGCCGTGACTGGCGGCATAGACCTTCAACTTGGTGTGCAGGGCGGCGGAAAGCTGGAAGTTGACCCGTTTCATGCTGGCCTCGTCGGCCAGGCTGGCGAGGGTGGCGGCTTTGTTCCTGGTCGCGCTCGGGCGGCCTGCGCTCAAGGTTCCGGGCTTGCTCATTTGCATTAATCCTCAAAAGCTCAAATAAGTTTGTGTTTCAGTTCAGCCGCCAGGGCGCGGACTTCGGCGGCGGCATCGCCGGCCGGTTCGGCCTCCATGACGGTCGTACCATTGGCCGCGGTGCCTGGGTAAACCACGCGCTGGGTAATGCGCGACTCCAGAACAGGCAGGCCATAGCCGGCCAGCGCCTCGGCCACCTCTGCGCCGATCTTGGTGCCCTTGATGGCACGCGACACCACAAAGGCGGCCTGTAAGCGGCCGTCTGTGACCTCGATCCGCTGCTTGACCAGCTCCACCAGGTCAGCGGTCGCCCAAATGTCATAGGGGCTAGGCTGAACGGGAATCAGAACGAAGTCGGCCGCCTTGATGGCCGACACGGCCAGGTCTGCCGCCTGGGGTGCGCCGTCGATCACCACAAAGTCTTTGCGGGCGACGTTCTTCAAGTCCCGGTCAATGGTAGGGCGGTCGATGCCGACCACTGTCAGGGGTTGATCCTCGCGCACGGCGGCCCAGTCGCGGGCGCTGCCCTGCGGGTCAGAATCGACCAGCAGAACATCGGCCCCGTCCAGTTGCAGGGCGCGGGCAAGGTGAGTGGCAATGGTCGTTTTTCCTGACCCGCCTTTCTGGTTCAAAACAGCGATAACGTGCATGATGTGCCCCTTGCGTCTTTGTTAATTTACTCAAAACATCATAACACAAAATACAAATGAGTAAAGGTGTTTTTGCTTATTTGCGCTCCTTCCGCCGGCGGGCCAGCTCGCCACGCGCCCAGGCCGATGACTCGGCCATGTCTCGCCGTAGCTCGGCCATTTCGTCAGGTGTCAGTCGGCGCACGGCGGCCCCTTCGTCCTGGTGGCGGGTGATGGCTTCGGCCACGGTCTCGCCTTCGCGTAGCCCGTACAGCTCGCGGGCGTTGGTGGTGGAGATGAACGCGGGCAGGTCGTTGGATGGGCCTTCGTCGTCCAGGAAAGCCGGCTCGTCGTCGTGGTGGGTCATTGGGTGGTCTCCTTGTTTAGTACGCGGTACATGGTCGAGCGATGCACACCCAGCAGGGAGGCCACCTCCTTGACGGTGCGGCCCTCCTGCTCGATCAGCTCGCGGGCGTGCTCGATCTGCGCCGGGGTGAGGGTAGGGCGGGGGCCAAACTTGACCCCGCGCCGCTTGGCAGCCTCGCGGCCTCTCCTGGTGCGGTCGATGATTAGGGTTCGCTCGAACTCGGCAATGCCGGCGAACACGGTCAGCACCATGCGGCCGGCTGGGGTCGTGGTGTCGGCCCACGGCTCGGCCAGGCTGCGCAGGCCAGCGCCGGCCGCCTGGATGCGCTCGGCAATGTCCAGCAGGTCGCGGGTACTCCGGGCCAGCCGGTCGAGCCTGGTCACGGTCACAACGTCGCCGGGTCGCAGGTGATCGAGCAGGCGGGCCAGCTCCGGGCGGTCGCGCCGGGTGCCGGTGATCTTCTCGGCGTAAATGCGGGTGCAGCCAGCCGCGTGCAGCTCGGCCCGTTGGTGGGTTAAGTCCTGGTCGTCGGTGCTCACTCGGGCATAGCCCAACAGCAGGCGGCCAGTTATCAGGTCGAGGGTTCCGGGGTCATCCTGGTTTCTCATGGCGTTGTCTCTGGTTTTAGTCTCTTACAGGTGCATTATGAGACTAAAACAAGCGACAAGCCACAGACCGGAATTACGCCACTTTTTGTTTGTCGCTCAAGTCCTAAAACCCGCGACAGTTCAAGACAATTTCAGCGTAAGCCTATTGTCGTTTTCAGAAGACGGCTGCACTGAACGTCAGAAGCCGACTGCACTATAG
>CAYQZF010000256.1:0-3744 GCA_964421895.1 uncultured Nitrosomonas sp.
TTTGGTAGGTCGTGGCAGATTCGAACTGCCGACCAACGGATTAAAAGTCCGCTGCTCTACCGGCTGAGCTAACGACCCAAAGCGCAGCATTATACCTGAATCAATTACCGATAGAAATGGGTTTATTAGATTGAATTTTTGTTATTGTGTTATAAGTTGTGTTTATCGTGCTTTGTACACTGACAATATTGCTGGAATTGGATAAAATGCATACATAAATGTTTGCAGAATTATTGCGAAATTTACTGTAAATTTCAATGCCATAAAAATAAAATCTTTCCTATCGCTATCAAATCAAATTCATACCGGTATTTATTCTGCCAAAATCAGCATGTGTTATTGAAGCCAAGTGGCGTCTTAAGACTATGGGAAGCAGTAGTCTGGCTTGTATTTTTATTAAGAATTAAAGATTCATAAATTAGTTTAGTCAAACCAATTTTTGATCAATTCTATTTTGTTATTAAGGGAAGTAACTGATAATGCTGACACATTTGCAGCGCTTAGAAGCAGAGAGTATTCAGATCATGCGGGAAGTCGTCGCGGAATGCGAACATCCGGTGATGCTTTATTCCATTGGCAAGGATAGCGCTGTTATGCTGCATCTGGCAGTAAAGGCATTTTACCCTTCTAAGCCACCGTTTCCGCTGCTCCATGTCGATACGACATGGAAATTCAGGGAAATGATTGAATTTCGTGATGTCATGGCGAAAAAACTCGGACTTGAGTTGCTGGTTCATATCAATCCGCGCGGTGTGGAAAAGGGAATTAATCCATTTACGCACGGTTCGGCGGTCCATACGGATATCTGGAAGACCGAGGGATTGAAGCAAGCGTTGGACAAATACGGTTTCGATGTCGCTTTCGGCGGCGCGCGCCGGGATGAAGAGAAATCCCGTGCGAAGGAACGCATTTTTTCCATTCGCTCGGCGCAGCATCGCTGGGATCCCAAGCTGCAACGGCCCGAGCTTTGGCGGTTATATAATGCGCGTAAGAATAAAGATGAGAGTATCCGGGTGTTTCCGCTTTCTAACTGGACCGAACTTGATATCTGGCAGTATATCTATCTGAACGATATTCCCATTGTGCCATTGTACTTCGCCAAGGAGCGCCCCGTAGTCGAGCGTGACGGCACATTAATCATGGTGGATGACGAACGACTGCCTATGCGGGAAGGAGAACAGCCGATAATGAAAAGAGTGAGATTCCGCACATTGGGATGTTATCCGCTAACCGGCGCGATCGAAAGCGAAGCCAGTACTTTGACGGCAATCATCCAAGAAATGTTATTGACAAAAACCTCCGAACGGCAAGGCCGGTTGATCGATCATGATTCGACCGGTTCAATGGAGAAGAAAAAGCAGGAGGGCTATTTCTGATGGCGCATGTATCTGATTTAATCGCCGAAGATATCGAGCTGTATTTGAAAACGCATGAAAATAAGAGCTTGCTTCGTTTTATTACCTGCGGCAGTGTCGACGATGGGAAAAGCACCCTGATCGGCCGATTACTCTACGAATCGAAAATGATATTCGAGGATCAGTTGACGCAGCTGGAAGTTGATTCGAAGAAAGTCGGTACGCAAGCGGGCGATTTGGATTTTGCGCTCCTGGTCGATGGGCTTGCGGCAGAGCGCGAGCAAGGCATTACCATCGATGTCGCATACCGTTTTTTTTCTACCGACAGACGTAAGTTTATCGTTGCCGATACACCGGGGCATGAGCAATATACCCGAAACATGATTACCGGTGCATCAACCGCAGATGTAGCTATTATTCTGATCGATGCGCGCAAGGGAGTTTTGACGCAAACGCGGCGGCACAGTTATTTGGTTTCGTTAATCGGCATCCGCCATGTCGTGCTGGCGATCAATAAGCTCGACATGGTGGGGTATTCCGAAGAAGTTTATAACCGCATCGATCACGATTACCGTGTGTTTGCCAAGAAAGTCGGGCTGCGGAATATTATCACCATTCCGATGTCGGCCTTGAAGGGTGACAATATTATTGAGTTGAGCAGGAATACACCATGGTATTGCGGCGACACATTGATGGGATATTTGGAAACCGTGCAAGTTGAGGATGCCGCTGAGCAATCCGGTGTTTTTCGCATGCCGGTGCAATGGGTGAATCGTCCCAATCTGGATTTTCGCGGTTACTCGGGCATCGTAGTGCGTGGCAGTGTCAAACCGGGAGATCCGATTTGTGTTCTACCATCCGGAAAACAAAGCCGGGTGGCGAGAATCGTTACTCAGGATGGAGATCTTGACAAGGCGGTTAATGGTCAATCGATTACGCTGACATTGACGGATGAAATCGATATCAGCCGGGGCGATGTTCTGGCAACCACCGATTCGCCACCTGGTGTGGCGAATCAATTCGAGGCGACCGTGGTTTGGATGATCGATGAACCGCTGCTTCCCGGCAGGCCATACTTGATGAAGATCGGTACAAAAACCGTAACCGCCACTATTTCCGAGTTGAAGCATAAGGTCAATGTGAACACGCTCGAACATATTGCAGCGACGCAATTGGAGCTCAATGAAATCGGCATCTGCAATCTCGCTACCGATCAACTGATCGCATTCGATCCGTATAGCGAAGATCGCGATACGGGCGGCTTTATCTTGATCGATCGTTTGACCAACAATACGGTAGGAGCGGGCATGCTGCATTCGGCCGTACAGCAATCGTACAGCCGTGCTGGGTGGCAAACGGTCAATGTGAATAAACAAGCGCGCGCCGCCCTTAAGGGACAAAAGCCGTTCATCATTTGGTTTACTGGATTGTCCGGCAGCGGCAAGTCAACCATCGCTATTTTGCTCGAGAAAAAGCTGTATTCGTCAGGCAAGCATACTTATCTGCTGGACGGAGACTATATTCGCCGTGGCTTGAATAAAGATCTCGGTTTTACCGATGACGGTCGGATTGAAAATATCCGACGCACTGCGGAAGTAGCCAAGTTGATGGTCGATGCCGGACAAATCGTGCTGGTTTCTCTGATTTCACCGTTTTCTGCCGAGCGCAAAATGGCGCGTGAATTGGTGGCGCAGGGTGAGTTTTTTGAGGTATTTGTCGATGCGCCGATTCAAGCAGCGGAAGCGCGAGATCCCAAAGGGTTGTATAAAAGTGCACGCAACGGTGAACTGAAAAATTTCACCGGTTTCGATTCGCGCTACGAAGCACCGGAGAATCCGGAAATTCGCATCGATAAGGCAATTCAAACACCTGAGCAGGCAGTGGAACATATCATCCATTATCTGATGCATGCTGGTGTGCTCAGTTAATAGCGCTCTGTCTGATAAATCTCATTTTATGCATCAACGTGACGCGATTGACGGCGATGCGGATAATGAGCGTACCGCATCAAAGTCTTTGACTGGATTCATTAGTTACCCAGTTCATTAAATCATTTTTTAACCGTTTTCATGACACACTACTATTGTGCGCTGGAAAAATTGTAAAGCGTTCGAATAAAACTATCACTCTTTATCGGGTTAATTATCATGATTCTTGTTACAGGCGGTGCTGGATATATCGGGTCGCACACTTGCGTTGAATTGCTGAATGCGGGGTTTGACATTACGGTTTTCGATAATTTCTGTAACAGCAATCCGAAAGTGCTGGGGCGAATCCGGAAAATCACCGGCAGAAAACCTGAGTTAATTACCGGTGATTGCCGTGACCGGTCAGCCCTGACGGCGGCATTACGGCACAGCAAAGCCGAAGCGGTTATCCATTTTGCCGG
>CAYQZF010000257.1:0-3696 GCA_964421895.1 uncultured Nitrosomonas sp.
TCGCTCAGGAATCCGTAGCCGGGGTGAATGGCCTGCGCGCCGGTTTTTTGCGCGATTTTGAGAATCTTATCGGTGCGCAGATAGCTCTCGGAAGCAATGCCATCGCCGATGCAGTAAGCTTCATCTGCATCGCCGACATGGCGCGATAAGGCATCGGCTTCGGTGTATACCGCCACGCTGGCGACGTTCAGGCGGCGCAAGGTGCGCATGATGCGGCAGGCGATCTCGCCGCGGTTGGCGATCAGTACTTTGGTGAACATACGGTTCCTCCATTAGCGGATTAATCCCAGATCAGCAAACGTATCGGTGTCGGATTGTAGGCATTGCACGGATTGTTCAGCTGCGGACAATTCGAGATCAGCACCACGACATCCATTTGTGCGCGCATTTCGACATACTTGCCCGGCGCCGAGACGCCATCGGCAAACTCCAATCCACCGGATTCCGTGACCGGTACGTTCATGAAGAAATTGATGTTGCTGGGCAGATCGCGCTTGCTCATGCCCAGTTGCTGGCACAATGGATCGTGCGCCAGGGCGTGCAGAAAATTGTCGCGACAGCTGTGCATCGGGAATTTTTCCAAAGCATAACGCACGGTATTACTTTCCGCCGCGCAAGCGCCGCCAAGCGTGTCGTGCCGCCCGCAGGTATCGGCGGAGATGGTCAGCATGACGTTGCCGGAATTGGAATACAGTTCACTGCCGGTCGTCAAATACAGTTTTTTTTGGCGATTGATGGTGTCGGTTGCGCTATAGCGCTCCAATGCGTCGTGCGCATTGTAAAACAGCGTATCCACAGCCTGATTGCCTTCCAGATCGACGATGCGGAAGGTTTGTCCGCATTTGATCAAATGCACCCAAGGTTCTCCGGCAGCGCAGATTTCATCGGTAACCGCTTGACCGGGATCGAGCTGGCTGATAACTAGAGTCGATGTATTCATTTTGCACCCTCACAATAAAAGTGTTGCGCATTCTGCAATGCACGCCGGTTTTCGGCGATATGCAAACATTCGTTGATGGCTTCCGGTGGTGTATCGAATAATTCCAGATTAATCGCGCCGGGCTGATAGGATTTTTTCGGATCGAGCGGGTGCGGTGCAGCGGACAATATCACCAAAGTATTCATGACAAAGCTGAGATCGACATAATCGCCTGCTTTGCTGTGATCGGCGTGATATTTCAAATCACCCGCGGAATCGGCGGTAACTTTGCTGAAAAAATTGATATTGGCGACGACATCGCGCATACCCAATCCCCATTTGCCCAGCTCGATCAGCATGCCATCCAGGCCGCTGCGGAACATTTCGTTGCGGTGCTCCTGATAGCGCGCGGCGCCATATTTTTGCTGGATCAGATCGGCGTCGCTCAGACCGCATACGGTATCGTTCCAACCGGTGGTATCCGCTGTGATGCAACAAAACATCCGTCCCATATCCGAATGGCACGCATGGCCTTTGGTGAGGCGGAAAGTATGCTGCGATTTCAGGGTGTCCGCCATGTTGTAGCGCTCGAGCTTTTCTTCCTGATTGAAGAATAGCACGGCGGCGTTGGCGCCACCATTGACATCGGTGAGACGCAGCGTGGTGCCGCGGCGTACGATGCCGGACCAGTGGCATCCGCCCGGAATGAGTTGCTGCCAGATTACGTTATGTTGCTGATTCATGATGAATTCCTTATCAAAATGAAGGGTCTGCTTTTTTTGCAGCCATTTTTTGTACAGTATGTAGAGTGTTGTGGTGGTCAGGATACTGCCCAGCACCAGCGGGGTCGCCCATAGCTGCCACCACGGCGCATCCGCAGAAATCGCATAGGGGCGCGGCCAGGCGATATTGATGAGTTCAAAGAGCGACCAGATAAATGCCAAAATATTGATGATTAATCCCCACGCGCCCAGCTTTAATTCGCCCAGCGCGGGATTCCAGCGGCCCGTGAGGCGGGCGAACAAGGCGAAGCCGGTGGTGAACGTGAACATGGCGTATAAACCGCCGGTGCCGAAAGCGATGATGGTGGCCACGGCATCGTCATTGAGTCCGAAGATCAATCCGCAACCCGCGAGCAGAACGGTAAAGAGAACCGCGTTACGCGGCGTTTTGCTCGCCGTGACTTGACTCAATACCGCTGGCATATTGCCTTCGCGCGCCATGGAAAAAACAATGCGTGAGGTGTATTTGACCATCGACGCGCCGCAGGCCAAGAAAGCCGTCATCACGATGGCCAGAAACGGTTTTTCAAACCAATCGCCGATGCTACTGGCGATCAAGGGCGTGACCGGATCGGCGGTATGGCTGGAATTTCTCAAGGTGTCATGCTCAAAAGCCAGAATCAGTGCGGCTGAGTTGAATAAAACTACCGTGCCGACAACCAGCAGTGACATGAAAATGGCGCGGGGAACCATGCGCTTCGGTTGATGGGTTTCTTCGGCGGTAGTGGAGCAGGCATCAAAGCCGATAAAAGCCCAGCCGGAAATGGCCAGCGCGGCCAGGAATGCAGCCATTTCACTGGGGGCTGTGCCGGTACCCATATGCAGGAACAATTCCATGACAGGGTGTTGGCGGAAAAAAAGAAACAGCAAGAGCGCTACGCCGAACGATCCGGCGACTTCCGCGTAAACGCCCAGTTTGATCACCAGGTTGAAAATGCTGACCGGGGCAAGATTGAGCAGTGTACAAAGCAACAGAAATAGCGCTCCCCAAAGTACCATCATGCCGCCGCCATCATGCGGCAGTCCGCTGAAGATAGCCAGCCAGAAACCGCCGGTATAAGCGGTTGTCGTGACCATCGCGATGGTGGAGCAAATGTAAATCACCCCGGCATATTGCCCGGCTATCGCGCCGCCGAGCTGCCGCGCCCACTTATAAGCACCACCCGCGATCGGAAATTGTGAAGACAATTCGGCGTAAACAGCTGCTACCAGCAACTGCATGATCAAGCAGACCGCCAGTGCCGCAAACCAGCCGCCACCAGCGACCACCGTCTGCACACCGATGATGGCATATAGTCCGGCCACCGGTGAAACCACCGCAAAACCGAGCGTAAAACTATGCCATACGCTCATGCTGCGGCTAAGCGTATCGCTTGTCATAGGGACATTTTTCGAAGCAGAGATTTGTTTTGTTGAACCTGACATAACCAGTCTCCATACCAAAGGATTTTCGGGATTGTAATGCACTAAAGAGTACATTACCTGACCTCCCGGGCTTTTATCCCTCCGTGGAGCCTCGTTATCACGAGACCGGAAACTCTCGGACCTGACGCCGCTGACTAAACCGACCGGAACCCTAGTTTCCCATTGCGTTACCACTTTTTGAGCTGCTATGCCGTCAATCGTTCAATTGGCACTTTAGAAAATAAGTAACGAGAGGCATTGTAATCGCGCTTTGCGGGGAAAGCAAATTCCAGGCAAGAGGAAATCAGGCGAAAAAGCGCGGTTTGGTTTACAAATGCAAATGGTAAAAATGTGTATTTTGAGTCTGATTTCAACACGGCATGGCTGACACGGCATGGCTGAGCGTAGTCGTTTTTCAGAGCTTCCTTAACTTATCCATAAAGATAATTTATCGAGTATATCTTTGCTTATAGTAAACTCTGCATTCACTTGTTAAAATCACCCTTTTCAAAAATAAATCAGACTCTATTATTAATATTTAGGATTGTTCATGAATACCGAAGATTTTCGCCCCGAAAAGAAAGCTACCGT
>CAYQZF010000258.1:0-3684 GCA_964421895.1 uncultured Nitrosomonas sp.
ACTTCAAAGCATCGAATGGCGCGGATGGCTACTACACGCCGGAAGGGGAAAGTTTGCGCAAGGCATTCCTGCTGTCACCACTCGCATTTTCCCGTGTCACTTCAGGTTTCACCCATGCGCGTTATCACCCTATCCTGAAAGAATGGCGTGCGCACAAAGGTATCGATTATGCCGCACCTACCGGTACCCCGGTCAGAGCAACAGCTAACGGTATTATCACATTCTCAGGTTCACAGAAAGGATACGGTAATCTGCTGTTACTGAAACATAATGGTAAGTTCGAATCGGCGTATGGCCATTTGTCGCGCTTTGCCAGTGGAATGAGTAAAGGAAAGCGCGTGAATCAAGGCGATGTGATCGGTTATGTTGGTTCGACGGGTATGGCGACTGGTCCGCATCTGCATTACGAATTGCGTGTTGACGGCGTACAACGCGACCCAGCCAAAGTTGTTCTGCCGTCCGCTCCGCCGATTGCAAAACGCGATTTGAACAACTTCCAAAAAGAAACGCACGCTCTGGTGGCGCGTTTAAACATCATGCGCAATATTCATCTCGCTTCATTGGAATAATGAGGCTGCTTTAGTCACCAAGCGGTTTATCTGCATGAATCCTTGGTGACTTCTTCATAGCATTAACACACGCTTGTTAAAGTCATAACAATCATTGAAACCGGTTTACGTTATCGGCATCATGTCAGGTACCAGTTTGGATGGCGTGGATGCTGTTCTGATTGATTTCGGTCAGACTACTCCGAATCTGCTGCAAACCCACTTTAGTCCTTATGACGCCGGATTGCGCGAGCAATTACTGGCGTTGCACCATCCCGGCCACGATGAATTGGATCGTGCCGCGCTATTGAGCAACCGGTTGTCTCGGCTTTACGCGCAAGCAGTGATGGATTTGCTGGAAAAGGCCGGTGTACCGGCGCAGCAGGTAACCGCTATCGGATGCCATGGTCAAACGATCCGCCATTGCCCCGAGGCAGGAAAACACTACACCATCCAGCTTAACAATGCAGCCTTGCTGGCGGAATTGACGCGGATTACCGTCATTGCGGATTTCAGAAGCCGCGATATTGCGGCAGGAGGGCAGGGCGCTCCCTTGGTTCCGGCATTTCACGATGCAGTTTTTAAACACGCAACTCATCATCGGGTCATCGTCAATATTGGCGGCATCGCAAATATCACCAGTCTCGATCCCGCCAATCCGGTCATTGGCTTCGATTGCGGCCCGGGAAATCTGTTGATGGATGCTTGGTGCTTGCGTCATACCGGCAAAGCCTACGACGAAGACGGGCAATGGGCTGTCACTGGTGAGGTTATTTCCGCTTTGCTGGAGGATTTACTGGTTGAGGAATTTTTTGCCCGCCAGCCGCCCAAAAGTACCGGTCGCGATTTATTCAATATTCATTGGCTGGAAAGTAAGTTGCGCGGTGTTGAAGCGCCGCAGGATGTGCAGGCGACTTTACTGCAATTCACAGCCACCACGATCGCGCGGGCGATACAGATGTATTGCTCAACCGCTGGAGAGGTTTATCTCTGTGGCGGCGGAGCGCACAACAAGGTGTTGCTGAATCAATTGACCGACAGCTTGCCGGAAAGGAGTGTGGCACTGACCGATCAGCTGGGCGTAGCGGCGAATTGGGTGGAAGCTTTCGCATTCGCCTGGCTGGCGCAGCGGACACTCATGCGGAAAACGGGCAATCTGGCGGAAGTCACCGGCGCCAGAGGCAGCAGAATCTTAGGTGCGATCTATCCCGCTTGAGTTTGTGGTCTGGTCAGAAGTACCGTGCGAATTTATACCGAGAACGACGAACCGCAGCCGCAAGTACTGGATGCTCCCGGGTTTTTGATGACGAATTGAGCGCCCTGTATGCTTTCCTGATAGTCAATTTCAGCGCCGATCAGATATTGGAAACTCATGGGGTCGACCAGCAGCTTGACGCCATCTTTTTCCGTAACAGTGTCATCCTCGTTGATGGCCTCATCGAAAGTAAAACCATACTGAAAGCCAGAACAGCCGCCACCGCTGACAAAGACGCGAAGTTTGAGATTTTGATTGTCTTCTTCTTCAATCAGTTGTTTAACTTTTGCGGCCGCATTTGCGGTAAATAAAATCGGGATGTTATTTTCTGTGCTCATAGTGTTTCTGTTATCAAAATTAGTAGTATTGCATAGCAGCCGCGAAGCTGATCTTATCATGCTTCCTTTTCGCTAGAGAGGTGCGGTTGCTCTGCCGAATGTGGCAATAATGTTATCATTTTCTCGGTTTGCTGCGCATTTCCAGTGTCTAGTTTATTGTGGTGGATCATTTTTCCGTCGACGGAAGCACCGAGTTGGATTTCGATCGAACCGTACTGTATATCACCAAAGACCTTGGCTTTTTCCTGTAGTTCCAAATATCCTGATGCATCTATTGGGCCGATGACAGTACCGTTGATGACGACGTTGGCGGCCTTTATTTGACCTTTGATGCTGCCTTCGTTACTCAGTACGAGTGTACTTTGCTCGTCATCTACTGACACGATGTTACCCGTAACATGTCCATCGACCCGCAAACCGCCGGTGAAGTGAATATCGCCGGTAATACTTGTGTTTGCGCCGATCAAGGTGTCGATATGATGGTGGAGCTGATTTTTCTTTTTTCGGCCGAACATTTTTTCTCCTTCACGATGCCGGTTGGACAGTTTCAGTTACCAAAGGCTTTTTGTCGCCATTTTTATAAATCTGCACTTGAATATTTTCTACCGTGGTATCCGGAGCGACTTGGAAGTTTTCTTCCAGCCGATGGAAAAACTTGAAATGAACAGGGAAATCCTGCTTGGCGTTCTTGTTGGTAAGGGGGATAGCTTTACTTTTGCCGTTCTGCGTCAGTTTTACCTTAAACTGTAAATTTCCCTTGAAATCACTCGGCCTTTCCCCGCCTTGAATGAGGGTAAGCGCGTAACGGTATTTTCCTGGCGTTTCCGTTTCTTTCAAACTGAATTGATAAATGGAAATCCCGCTTTTTGTGTTGCTGGCAACCAGATGCTGGAAAAATGCCAACTTTTCTTTCAACTGATCATTTTCGCTAGCCAGCAATTTTACTTCCTCAGCGAGATTTTGATTGGTGGTTGTGCTGATTTGCAATTGCTGAGTCAGATCGCCGATCTGAATGCACAATTGCTGTTTCTTGGTTTGCTGGCAACTGCCCGGGTTGAATAGATATGTTGATTTTTCCTCGATCGTCTCATGGTGGTCGTTTGCCGATTGCTTACCGGCCTCGTACATGCTCCATGAGAGCAGCGTCAGCAAGGAGCAGATCGTAACAGTAGTGAACAAACGAAACTGCCATGAGCGGTGTGGGCGGATAACGACGCGCGGGGACAGAATCTGGGGTTTTTTCTGAAAAAGCTTCATCACTGTGCGCTACCTCGGTCTATCCGAGCCGTCAACCAGCGTAGAGCGTATGCTCAAGGCAGCAGCGGAACCTGATGGATACCGAGAGTCTCCGGTAAGCCGAACATGATGTTCAAATTCTGTATCGCCTGACCGGCTGCGCCTTTGACTAGATTATCGGTGACTGAGAGTACCACGACCGTGTCGCTGTTTTGCGGTTGATGCACGGCGATACGGCACAGGTTGGAGCCTCGCACGGAGCGGGTTTCCGGATGCTTGCCGGCAGGCAGCACATCGACGAATGCTT
>CAYQZF010000259.1:0-3668 GCA_964421895.1 uncultured Nitrosomonas sp.
GTTCGCACGTGACGATTTCCGTGCGCACCAACAGTTTTGTGTGGATCGAGGATGTCATCCGGATTGCTGAAACGAATGCTTCCTGCGAACTCTATGGTTTGTTGAAACGACCCGACGAAAAGTATGTGACCGAGCGCGCCTATGACAATCCCAAGTTTGTCGAAGACATCGTCAGAGACATCGCCGAGACGCTCAATCACGACGACCGCATCGACGCCTACGTGGTTGAGTCGGAAAACTTCGAATCGATCCATAACCACTCGGCTTATGCGCTGATAAAAAATGATAAAACCCGATCCTCAGGAATATCGCTGGAGTAGAGCGCAGCTTTTGAAATTTTCTTGCCGCCTGCCGCCACAGATAACCAAGTAACTGGGAAAACAATGTAAGGAAGCTCTGAAAAAGATAGCGAGCGATGATCAGGCAAGGTGAAATCAGGTGAAAAAGCACAATTTACATTGAGTAAATGAGCATTTTGAACCTGATTTCAACGCAGCTTGAACGAGTGCAATAGTTTTTCAGAGCTTCCTTAAGCTCACTTCCGGCAACATCCTGACTAACACATTTGATTAACTCAGGAGGTGCGTCATGTCACAAACGATCATTCAGGAACGCGCCGCCGGTGCCATCATGGGGGCCTTTATCGGCGATGCTTTGGCGCTTGGCCCCCATTGGTATTACGATCTTACCGAATTGCGGCGCGATTACGGCGAATGGATCACTACCTACAGCGACCCTAAACCGGGGCGCTACCATAGCGGATGCAAGGCCGGGCAACTCTCGCAGGCAGGCATCATTCTGACTCTGATGCTACGCTCCCTCGTTGAACGCAATGGCTACGACGAAGCTGATTTCTGCTGCCGGTTGGACGAAGAGCTGTTTCCGCTACTCGATGGCACCCCCATGAACGG
Organism: uncultured Nitrosomonas sp.; assembly: GCA_964421895.1. GTDB lineage: Bacteria > Pseudomonadota > Gammaproteobacteria > Burkholderiales > Nitrosomonadaceae > Nitrosomonas. The sequence goes on from CAYQZF010000259.1 coordinate 912, forward strand.
ACCGGGCGGATACACCAGTCAATCAATACGTCATGCCTGGCGCTGCCGGGTGGAGCAAAAACTGCCTTGGGGCAAAACCGGCGGGCATGCCGACACCACCGAAGCCATCGAGCGCACACTGGCCATCGCCGTTCGTTATGCATTGCAACCGGCGCAACTCGCAACCGCGGTGGCAAACAATACCCGCCTGACACAAATCGACGATGCGGTGATTTCCATGACGGTGGCCTATGCCGCCGTATTGAGCATGCTGGTGCAAGGGCACGCTTTGGACGCGGCGCTGTCGGGAAAATTGATGCAATTGGCGCATACCGGAGAACTGCCCTTTCATGTTGTCACCTTTGCCGATATGCAACCGCCGCATCCCGGCGACCCCGATCCACCGCGCGCCGGACGATTTGCCTCACCGGATGCGCTGCTGACTCCGTCTTACATGGCGCAAGCCGCTGAGGATGAAGCTATCCGCATCGAGCCGGCATGGAAAGTATCGATTGTATATGGCATGCCCTGCGCTATTTATCATCAGCTTCCCGCCGCCTATTATCTTGCCGCCCGTTTCTGCAACGATTTTGAATTCGCGGTGCTGCATGCTGTCAATGGTGGCGGGCAAAACTTGGCGCGCGCCATTCTGACTGGTGCTCTGGTTGGTGCACAGGTAGGTTTGTCCGGGATTCCGCAACGCTTTATCGACGGATTGGAGGATGCGGAAATACTTATGGATCTGGCTAAGAACCTTGCCGCTCAGGCCGGTAGCGCAACGCCGCTAAGTGAGAGTGAAATCAGCGGAAATTAGGGTTTTCGTCCGGTTACGATACTGTAATAACCCGAAGCTTTATGGACCTGAATATCTTCAAAGCCGATTTCCTTCAGCATGGTTGAGAGTTCCAAGCCGGAGTATTGCTTTCCTTCCGTCCAGCCCATCATCATCATGCCGAAAGCAGCCGGTGCGAACGGACCTGTTTTATCGTCGTTGCACAGCATTTCATGAATCACGATACGCCCACCGGATTCCAAGTACCTGAAACTTTTTGCGGTCAGAAAATGGCATTTCTCCGGCGGCCAGTCATGATACATGTTGGAAAAGAAATGCAGATCGGCCGATGGCCAATGATCGTTCCAGATGTTAGCGCCGCAGGTTTTAATGCGCTCTTGTAGACGATATTCAACAATGTATCCTTCGGCCACTTCGCATACCTGTGGGAAATCCAGAACAATCGCTTGCAGATCAGGCAATCGCAAGACCGCGCCGATCGAATGCGCGCCGGAGCTGCCGCCGATATCCAACATCACCCGGTGCCGGGAAAAATCCAGTACTCCCGGCCAAACCAACGCGGAAGCCATGCTCATGCTGTGCATACCGCTGGTAAAGCGATGCAGTAATTCGAGCTGCTCTTCGTGTGATTGATAAATGTCGCCGCCGCCGTAAGTCTGCGGTGAATCGGTCAGAATGGATTTTTCCAGGCTGGTGAACGAGCATACCTGATAATTATCGATCATCAGATCCCAGAGAAAACCGAAGTAATTGGGGCTTTTCAGCAATAAGTATTCTTCCGTTACCGCAGTGAGCGCATAACGATCCTGCTGCAGCGACAAGAAACCCAGCGCGGTAGCGACAGTCAGGATCGCTTCCGCCGGGCGCGGCTTGAGATTGAGCGCATCGCAGATTTCCGTCAACGTGCGCGGATTATCCTCCAGCAAGGCAAAGACTTTGAGCCGGTGCGCCAACAATAAGGCAGGATAACCGTAAACCGCAAACACCACATCCCATACCGGACGATCATCGACGCGTGGTATTTGAATATTGGAAGAGGTATGTTGTGTCATCAGTTCTCCTTGGACATTAAGCGATTGCGGTGCAAATCATCAGCCGAAACGGTTGCGTACGAACGGGAATTGTCATGATGGCTTCGCTTCAACCAAGCGCTTGATGTTTTGTACCGTCCTGCTCGCGCCGTCTTTGATGGCAACTCGCACCAATCCTTCAAAAGGCCGCATAATCGCGAGAATTTCCAGCAACTCAAAAGAAAATGTCAATTGAGTGGATTGCGCCGGGCTGATTTCCTGTAATTCATAAGTACAGCGGAAAGGGTCGGATACGCCAACCAATGTGATGCGCTGCCCTGGCTCAAATGCGGAAATTTTGAACTTCGATTCGGAACGCCGTCCCTGATCAACCCGCACTTGCCGTCCTTCCGTTCCAAGCTGGACAGGGCCGGGCGTAATTTGCTCCAATTCTTTCACTTCCGGAGACCATTTCGGATAGTTCTCGAATAAACCCACGCCAATAAACTGGAAAAGCTCCGCAGCCGAACAGGACACGATGGTGTGCGCCCGTCCGATGACCGGCTCGGTCGAGCCCAGATTGAGCATGGAACCTAAGTTGAACATAGCGTTTCGCCCTTGCCGTCGAGTTCAGCAGATTAATCGATGACCAGCTGAGACGTTAAACCAATCAAGGGGGGATTACAAGTATTTTGGGTGCTTGCGGGATAGCGAAAAGAGTAGGCGATGCTGTGAGTTTTGGATTCCTCTTTGGCTATCAGGTGAAACATTCTCGAGTTGAGCGAGTGTTACCTATTTTCAAACGATACATAATGGCTGTGATCAAAAAATTAAAGATCACTCCTAGCTTGCTAGATAGTGTAGTCACGAAATAAGGAATATGAGATTCTTGTAAAAAACGAAAGGATTTCATATGACCGGAGACCTTTGCACGATTTCAACCCCAATTCATGGTTCAGTTGATACAATTACTTT
>CAYQZF010000260.1:0-3658 GCA_964421895.1 uncultured Nitrosomonas sp.
GACGGTGTTTCAGGTTGGCATTGCGCGCTTTCGCCACGGCGTAGAAATTGATGTCAATGACGTTGTCGAGCATGCGCATGGCAATGCGCACGGTGCGCTTCAGCTTGTCCAGATCGAGCGCGCCGTCTTTCAGATGCGCGACCAGATTGACCGAACCGAGGTTGCACACGGCGATTTCCTTGTCGTTGGTGTTCAGCGTGATTTCGGTGCACAGATTGGAACTGTGCACCACGCCGATATGGTTCTGCGGCGAACGCACGTTGCACGGATCCTTGAACGTGATCCACGGATGTCCGGTTTCAAACAACATGCTCAGCATCTTGCGCCACAATTGCACCGCCGGGATTTTTTTGTACAGCGTCAGTTCGCCGCGTTCGATTTTCGCTTCGTAAGCCAGATACGCTTGTTCGAATTGCTGGCCGAATTTTTCGTGCAAATCGGGTGTGTCCGATGGCGAGAACAACGTCCAGTCGCTGCCGTCCATGACGCGCTTCATGAACAGATCGGGAATCCACGTCGCGGTATTCATGTCGTGCGTGCGGCGGCGGTCGTCGCCGGTGTTTTTGCGCAACTCCAGGAACTCTTCGACATCCAGATGCCAGCATTCCAGGTACGCGCACACCGCGCCTTTGCGCTTGCCGCCCTGATTGACCGCCACGGCGGTGTCGGACACCACTTTCAGGAACGGCACCACGCCTTGCGATTTACCGTTGGTACCCTTGATGCGCGCACCCATCGCCCGCACCGGCGTCCAGTCGTTGCCCAAGCCACCAGCGTATTTAGCCAGCAAGGCGTTTTCCTTGATGGCTTCGTAAATGCCGTCGAGATCATCCGGCACGGTGGTCAGATAGCACGACGATAATTGCGAGCGGCATGTGCCGGAATTGAACAAGGTCGGTGTCGAACTCATGAAATCGAAACTCGACAGCACGTGATAAAACTCAATGGCGCGTGCTTCGCGGTCGATCTCGTTCAACGCCAATCCCATCGCAACACGCATGAAAAATGCCTGCGGCAACTCGATGCGGCGTTCCTTGATATGCAGGAAATAACGGTCGTACAGCGTTTGCAAGCCGAGATAATCGAATTGCAAATCGCGCTCGGCGTCCAGCGCGTCGGATAAACGCTTCAGATCGAATTGCGCCAGGCGCGGATCGAGCAGCTCGGCTTCGATGCCACGTTTGATGAACACCGGGAAATAATCTTTGTAGTGCGCCTGCATCGCCTGCTGCGACACTTCCTCGCCCAGCACTTCATAGCGGATATTGTTCAGCAGCAAACGCGCGGTGACGTAGCTGTACGCCGGATCTTTTTCGATCAGTACGCGCGCCGACAGCACGACGGATTTACGCACTTCGTCGAGCGACACACCGTCGTACAAATCTTTCAGCGTCGCTTTCAGAATCAACGACGGATCGACGGTATTACCCAAACCGGCGCAGGAGGATTCGATCAATGCGGATAATTTGGCGACATCGAGCGGCACGCGCTGGCCGTTGTCGGTTACGGTCAAGGTCTCCGCCACCGCTTCGACGCTTTGCTTCAGCTTGGCGCGTTCACGCGCCCGCGCTTCGCGGTACAGCACATACGCGCGCGCCACATCGTGCTCGCCGGAGCGCATCAGCGCCAGTTCGACTTGATCCTGAATGTCTTCGATATGGAACGTACCGCCGTCCGGCTGGCGGCGCAGCAAGGCATTCACCACATCGTTGGTCAACCCCGCCACGACTTCGCGTACCCGTACCGATGCCGCACCCTGCCCGCCATCAACGGCGATAAACGCCTTGGTCATCGCCACCGAAATCTTGCCCGGCTCGAACGACACCACCGCACCGTTGCGGCGAATGACTTTATGGTTGGAAAAAAGGGAATTTTGCGTAGGTATATCCATAAAACTTTGACTTCCGGAAACAGGTTTGAGGTGAGTATGTTCTGTCGCGAGCTGCATCGGTGATCCCTCCTGACTGATAATTCATCAAAGAAAATACAAATTTCTATTGATTCAATGGAATAACGTTACTTTCAAAAAAACCACAATATCTAGTGGTTAATGGATAATGCTATGGCACTAATGGTACAATACAAATTATTTTTTGTGCAGAAAATTTTTAACAATTTTTCTGTTCAGGAAAGAAAATACGCAGCCATTTCCAACCAAGATCAATTGCGATCAGCGAGTTAGAAATTGTTGTTTTTGATACAGCGGAAAAAAGAAATGGCCCGGGCGCAGCAAGGCAGAGGATTTATACCGGTGAATTGCGGCAATGAGCGGAAGCAATCACGGCATAACGGATCCGCGAATGCTATTGCGCCAGCAATTTGTCCAATTGATTGGCAAATGTTTTGCGGTCATTTTGACTCAAGGCGGACAGGCCGCCAGTATCGACGCCGCTGACGCGCAAGTCTTCCATGAAATTCCGCATGCTCAAGCGCGCGCCGATATTTTCCCGGGTATACAGTTCGCCGCGCGGACTCAGCACGAAGCCTTCTTTTTTGATGACTTGCGCTGCCAGCGGTATATCGCTGGTAATCACGAGATCGCCGCTTTCCATTCTTTTGACGATTTCATTATCGGCCACATCGAATCCGGATTCGACCTGCTGCATGCGGATAAAGGGCGATGGCGGAACATACAGGGGATGATTGGCGATCAATATCAAATGCCGTTTCGTTCTTTCCGCTGCACGAAAAAGAATTTCTTTGATTACACCAGGGCAAGCATCCGCATCAATCCATATTTTCATTTATTGTCACTTAAGTTGAGCGCATTCATTCGGAGTTCTTTTTTTACTCAAGTGCCTTCAGGCACCTTAGCCTGCCAATCACATCGCAAAAAATCAGATCATTATTTATATTAATACAATAATGCCAGTGCTATGGCACAATGGCTTTTATAGCGGTTACCTGAAATAAAGCGTAGTCGATGCAGCTCGTTGATGTTTTTTTTCTAACTTTACTAAGGAGTTCTATATGCCATTACTTGATCCGACCTCGAACGAGCTGAAGAAAGACAAGCTATTTAGCGCAGCAATTATCGGCGCCACCACATCCAGCAGTTCGCGCATATGGATACGCACATATGCGGAAGGCCATTGGACACTGGTGATTGCCAAGACACCCTTGCAAGGCGATCTGGTCCGGCTGCAAGAAAAACCCATTGCGCAATTCATGGCGGATATGGGCATTGAGATCGCCGATACGCAATCGCATGACTTCACCCAGCAAACGAACCTGACGCATACCTTCGATATTACCGGTTTAGACGCCGACACCATTTATTACTACGCCATGATCTCCGGCGAGCTGGATGCCGCTAAAGTACCGCGCCGCACCGAACTGGGCGGCGACAAACCGCTGTGGTTCCGCACCATGCCCGAGTTACCCGCGGAACTCACTTTCGGTTTTTATAGCTGCCACGATCATATCAGCGCTAACGGCGATGTAGGCGCCTGGCCGCATTTTCATGAGAAACTGACCGATACCGGTGCGCATTTCGTCATTGGCGGCGGTGATCAAATTTATGTCGATACCAATGCAAAAAAGAGTTTCCCGGATATTTGGCAGTGGCTAAAAGATAATAGGGAAGATCTGCTGAAAACCTTTGCCAAGGGCGATGATTATGACCGGGAAGGCATTCAGCTGTACTTGCTGAATATTT
>CAYQZF010000261.1:0-3643 GCA_964421895.1 uncultured Nitrosomonas sp.
GCGCATATGGGTAACGCTGGTGTGTTGCTGCGCGCTTATATTTATGTGCGCCTGCTCGGCATGCAAGGAATGCATCGCATCTCCGAGTTTGCCACGCTGAATGCGAATTACCTGATGGCCGAGTTGCGCAAGGCGGGCTTTGAAATCGCCTATCCGAACCGTCGCGCCAGTCACGAGTTTATCGTCACGATGAAAGACATCAAGGATAAAACCGGTGTGACGGCGATGAATCTGGCCAAGCGCCTGCTCGATAAAGGTTATCACGCGCCGACGACGTATTTTCCGCTGCTGGTGCCGGAATGCTTGCTGATCGAACCTGCGGAAACGGAGTCGAAGGAGACGCTGGATGCATTTGTCGTATCGATGAAGGAAATCCTGCAAGAGATCGAGTCGCAACCGGATATGGTCAAAGGCGCGCCGCATACTATGTCGGTACGCAAGCTGGACGATGTCAAAGCTGCGCGCGAACTGGATTTGGCGTGGAAGCCAAGCGCGTAGAGAATTTGCTGATTGTTTTTCATCATTAAACACCGGTAGCTGAATTTATGCGCACTTTGATTTGTGGTTCGATCGCTTATGACAATATTATGGTCTTCTCGGATTATTTTAAGAATCACATTCTGCCGGATAAAATTCACGTATTGAATGTCGCATTTCTGGTTCCGGAAATGCGTCGTGAATTCGGTGGGTGCGCCGGTAATATCGCTTACAATCTCAAGATGCTGGGCGGAGAGCCGGTGATGATGGCTACGGTTGGCGACGACTATGCGCCTTATGCAGCGCGGTTTGAGCAATTGCGCCTCACTCAGGAGCATGTTAAGCAGATTTCTGATACCTTCACCGCGCAAGCTTTCATCACGACCGATCTGGCCGATAATCAGATCACCGCATTTCATCCGGGAGCAATGAACTTCTCTCATCTAAATTCAGTGAAAGATACACGCGATGTTCGTTTGGGTATTATCGCCCCGGACGGACGCGATGGCATGATGCAGCATGCGCGCGAGTTTCATGAAGCAGGGATTCCGTTCGTGTTCGATCCGGGACAAGGATTACCGATGTATAACGGCGAGGAATTGCTCGATTTCATCGATAAAGCCGATTACATTGCGGTCAACGACTATGAAGGAGAAATGCTGCAAGACCGTACCGGCCGTAACCTGGAGTCGTTGGCGAACAATGCCAAAGCACTGATTATAACCTTGGGAGCGCAAGGTTCCCTGATTTATGCCGGTGGAAAAAAATATGAGATTCCCTGCGTCAAACCGAAGGCAATCGTCGATCCAACCGGTTGCGGTGATGCATACCGGGCGGGTTTGCTCTATGGCATCGTCAATGATTTCGACTGGCAAGCGGCGGGGCAGCTTGGTTCGTTGATGGGCTCCCTAAAAATTGCCCAGCGCGGTGGACAGAACCATCAATTCTCCCGTGATGAGATTGGCCAGCATTACTTTGAAAGCTTTGGCACGCGTATTTTCTAAAGCTCAGTTCTTAGTTTTTCAATTTCTTCATTCGAACTCAACCCATACCGGTTGATGATCCGAAGCTTTTGTTTCAGTGTCAGTGCCGTATGCACGAAGACGATTTACCAATCCATCAGTAATAAAAACAAAGTCAAAACATTCCGGGCCCTCTACAAACTCTAGGGAATGAATCCCGACGGTCGGTGTATGTGGTATACCGGGATGTATCACTGGCCACGCGTCATGAAAATTCAATGTGCCATCATTGAAAGGCGTAAGAATTTGTGCGCGCTCCGATGCTGTGGCGGGAAAGTTGAGATCTCCACATAATAATGCTTCTGCAGGTCTGGGAAATACTTCAAACGTTCCACCTTGTTCTTTATCGAGAAGCTGACGCTGAGACATAGCGCATGCTTCCCGGTGCAGGTTCCGGATTGCCTCGATTTGAGCTTCCCGCTGACATTGTGAATAGTATTCGAGATGTGTGGTCAAGATGCGCAGTGGCCCGGTATCGGCCGTCACGACAGCCTCCACCAATACCCGTTGCATGCTGGGTGTTGTCGGTTCCGGTTTCCATGGCAGTAAATGCCGCCACACTTGACCGACCGGCAAACGGGTAAAGATAGCGTTGCCAAATTGACTGCGTCCACCATGCCCATCTGGTACATCGGTTGCAATACCATATAGCGCAGTGTAACCGGGTAGCAATTTCGCTAGCTCGGTGACCTGATTTTCCCCGTGGGTACCCGGCAAACCGGGAAAATTGACAGCGACTTCTTGCAGACAGACAACATCGAAATCACCGAGTTGGTGTATTGTCCGGACGATCCGTGCAAGATCAACACAGCCATCGATGCCGCGGCCCCATTGAATATTCCAGCTAAGTAGTTTCATAAAGAGAGGCTCTTTGCAAGAGCCCTAAGAAAATTGATGTTGATCTGTCGTATAGCCGAAATGATAAATGCGTTATCGTATTAATCAATATCCAAGCCGGTTAGATCTTAAACCGCACATGCACAGTGCTGATGTACGGCAATACAGAAACCGCTTGTTTGAGTTGCTGCACCAGATACTTTGCTTCATCGATGCTCTGTAAAATTTCGAACGGCAAATCCAGTTCTACGTCGATTGCGCCGGATAAATAGTGCAACGTCACCGCATCGATCGCGCTCACTGGCAATTGCGGCCAGTGCTGTTTAAGTTCGACGATGACCTGTTCGCGCAAAGGCAGATCATGACACGATGAATCGCTCTCATCATTTTCCGGATCGATATGCACGGTCACATCGGTGACTTCATCCACTTGCTGCAATAGTAGTCGTCGCACACTATCTCCGATCTGATGGCCTTCCGATACACTGAGGCGGGGATCAACCTGGATATGCACATCGACAAAAGCACTACCAGCGCTTTTTCGCGTTCTGAGCGTATGCACTGAGCGCACACCCTTGACCGCATGGATATGCCGCCGGATCGCGCTGACTTTGCTGGGATCCAACGCCACATCGATCAACTCGAGCGCGCTGGAACGCACCAAGCCGGAACCGATCTTGGCGATCATGGCCGCCACGGCCACGGCTGCCACTGCATCCCAATACCCATAACCGAACATCACGCCGCTGATGCCGATCAGCACCACAATCGACGAAAAGGCATCGGAACGGCTATGCCAGGCGCTGGCTGTCAGCAAATCCGAACGCAGACGTTGTGCGGCCGCCATCGTATAGCGATAAACCCATTCTTTGGAAATCACCGACAGCAGCGCGATCAACAATGCCACCGTGGTAAAGTTGAGCGCCACCGCCGGATCATTCAATCGTTTAACCGCCTCGTAGGCAATCCCGATCGCCACACTGATCAGCACGATACCGAGGCTGACCGTGGCCAGCGTTTCAATCCGCCCATAACCGTAAGGATGGATCTCATCGGCACTCTTGTGCGAATGTTTGGCGGCGTACAGTACGATAAAACCGGTCAGCAAATCGGACAGTGAATGAATGCCGTCGGCGATTAATGCTTGTGAATTGGCGAACCAGCCCGTGACGATTTTAGCTACACCCAAAACGAAATCCACCACCGATCCAATCACGGTGACTTTACGCACTTCCCGGTAGCGCTGCCGGGAGGAAGGTTCCGAAAGCAAATTCATGCTTATTTTTCCACACGGGACGGCAAGCGCC
>CAYQZF010000262.1:0-3614 GCA_964421895.1 uncultured Nitrosomonas sp.
CCATTATGCAACATTTAATAACAGAACAAGAGTAAATTTAAATTTATTCAAAATGCTCAGGGGCCAAGTTGTATGGGGGATCGGGAAATCGATCAACAGTTAGTAGAACGAGTTCAAGGCGGAGATAAGCATGCATTTGATCTACTAGTCATTAAGTATCAACGAAAGTTAGCGCGCTTGTTATCGCAGTTCATACGCGACGCGGCCGAAGTTGAGGATGTGACGCAAGAAGCCTTTATCAAGGCGTATAGGGCTTTACCTTCATTTCGTGGAGATAGTGCTTTTTATACATGGCTGTACCGGATTGGTATTAATACAGCAAAGAATTTTCTAGTATCTCAAGGACGCAAGCTTCCGACATTGCAAGGATTCGACAATGAGGATGCTGAAGATTTTGAAGATAGCGGTTTGCTGAAGGAAATGAATACGCCTGAAAGTGAACTGATGAGTCAAGAAATTGCTCAAACGGTTAATGAGACATTGGATTCATTGCCTGAAGAGTTGCGAACAGCGATTGTTTTGAGGGAAATTGATGGATTAAGTTATGAAGAAATTGCCAATATTATGAATTGTCCCATAGGGACCGTGCGTTCACGTATATTTCGCGCACGTGAAGCGATATCCGAACAGTTGCGTCCTTTGCTAGGGACAAGTAAAGACAAGAGGTGGTAATGTGAAAAGTAAAGTATCTGCATTAATGGATGGTGAACTCGATCAACAAGATGTTTCAAGTATTATCGAAGCGATAAAAAAAGATAATGATTTGCGTGATGAGTGGAAAACGTATCATTTGATCGGCGATGCGTTGCGGCAATCTTCACGATTATCAATGAATATTTCTTCCGGTGTTAATCAGAAGTTAAAAGCCGAACCAACTATCCTTTCTCCCAATACATCCCGCACTACAGAAAAAAAACAAAAACACAAAGTCCTGGCGTTTTCGATGGCTGCTTCAATAATCGCGATGATTTCGGGTTGGGTAATTATGCATAATTTATATAAACCGCAGCAGATAATTGTGGCGGAGCAATCCAAACGTGACAATACTCTAACCGCCTCCCCCGCTGTAGTTACTTCCCCTCCCTTGATCCATAATTATTCTCACCCTCCCATTGAAATGAATGACTACCTGTTTGTTCACCGTGAGTTTTCTCCGGGAATCACAATGAATGGACAAGTCACCAATGTCAATAATGTGACTGAATACCACGAAAGATATGGGAGATGATGAGTCGTAGAATTTCCGCCCTGTTTTCGCTGTTTTTATTGGCATTAATCAGTTTTCAAGCAGCATGTGCACAAGAATTATCTCGCTCAACGGAAAACGCGCTTGATTGGTTAAAAAAAATGGCGGATGCACCGCGTCGCCATAATTACTCCGGAACGATCGTTTATTATGCCGACGGCCATATCGAAACATCGCGTATTGTACATAAGATTGATCAGGCCGGTGAACGTGAAAAGATTGAGGTATTAGACGGATCACCACGCATTGTTTTTCGCAATAACGATGAGATGCAATGTTATGTACCTGAGAGTAAAAGAATATACACTGAAAAGCGCTGGCTTCGTAAATTCTTTCCGGATATTCTTCCCTTGCCACTTGATAATGTTGACCAAAATTACTCCGTCAGAGAATTGGGGCGCGAACGGATTGCCGATCATGAATGTCAAGTCTTGTCTCTGATTCCAAGAGACTCATTGCGGTATGGTCACAAATTTTGGATCGATACTGAAACCGGAGTATCCGTCAAAGCGGCTGTCGTTAATGGCCATCAAATCATTGAGCAATTTGCTTTCGCACAACTGGAAATCGATAGACAGATTGATTCCGATCAGTTAAAGCCCAGTCAAACATTGATTGCGGATGACTGGAAGACGACAAACTTGTTGACTTCCATTTTAAGTGAAGGTGAATTACAGTGGCAGATCAAGAATCTGCCAACCGGTTTCAGGAAATTGGTTGAAATGAAGCGTAACTTGGCAGAGAAAGCCGCGCTGGTTGATCATATTGCCATATCTGATGGGTTTGCCACAGTTTCTGTTTTTATCGAACCGATTGGTAAGGATGCGCCATCGCCGGTCCCTGGTTTTTTTACCAGTCGTGGTGCTATTAATATTTATGTTCGTACTTTTGATAATAATAAAATCACAACGATCGGTGAAGTTCCGTTGGAAACAATTAAATTGATAGGCGACTCTGTTGTTAAAAAAAATTAATTTCCGCAAGTTAAAGCATACTAAACTTGCAAAATTCCCCGGCTTTCCAAATTTACTTACCAGCAAGAATTGAACATTTCCCCGGTTCGCAGATAGAAAGAGCTATGCATACCGCTGCACAACGTAAAGTAAGGACAAAATCATGCTTCGATTGATAGTAATTTTATTGTTTTTGTACACCCCATCGGCGCTCGCACAAACCGGTCAGTTACCGGATTTTACCGGGCTTGTGGAGAAACATGGCGCTGCGGTAGTGAATATCAGTGCTGTACAGAATGCAAATACGGTGAGCAGCCAAACACTACCCGAAATGCCGGGTATTCCGGAAAATTCGCCATTTTATGATTTTTTCAAGCGGCATATGCAGCCTTTCCCGGCACCGAGGAAATCCGAGCCTAAATCTTTGGGCTCCGGTTTTATCATCAGTTCGGATGGTTATATTCTAACCAATGCGCACGTTGTTGAAACGGCGGATGAGATTACGGTAAAGCTGAATGACAAACGTGAGTTTGCCGCCGAGATTGTCGGCACCGACCGGAAAACCGACATTGCCTTAATTAAAATCAATGCCACCGGTTTACCCAAAGTCACACAGGGAAATCCGGAAAATCTCAAAGTCGGTGAATGGGTGGTGGCGATCGGCTCGCCGTTCGGTTTCGAACATAGCGTGACGGCCGGTATCGTGAGCGCAAAAGGCCGTTCCTTGGCGCAGGAAAATTATGTTCCGTTTATACAAACCGATGTAGCGATCAATCCGGGAAACTCCGGTGGCCCGTTATTCAATATGCGCGGAGAAGTGGTCGGAATCAATTCTCAGATTTACAGCAGGACGGGCGGATTTATGGGATTGTCGTTTGCCATACCGATTAATGTTGCGACCGAAATTGCAGATCAGCTGAAGGCTAACGGCAAAGTAAGCCGCGGAAGAATCGGTGTCATGATTCAGGAAGTAACCAAAGAGCTTGCGGAATCCTTCGGTTTGTCCGACAGCAACGGCGCACTGGTCGTGTCAGTGGAGAAAGGTGGTCCTGCCGATCAAGCAGGGATCAAAGCGCGTGATATTATTCTGAAGTTTGATGAAAAAGAGGTTGCCACCTCTTCAGATTTGCCGCGCATCGTCGGCAATACCAAACCCAAATCCAAAGTATCTATTGAAGTTTGGCGAGACGGTGCTTTGAAAACAGTTAAAGTTGAAGTCGGAGAAACACCTTCCGATGATGTAGCCGAAAACCGCAAAAACAAACCGGGTAAAAAACAGAGTGCGTCGAATCGCCTGGGGTTGGCGTTAAGCGAAATCACCGAAGAACAGCAGAAACAGCTGGAGATAGCCAATGGCTTACTGGTCGAAGACATGCAGCCGGGTATCGCCAGCCGTTCCGGAATTCGCATCGGCG
>CAYQZF010000263.1:0-3538 GCA_964421895.1 uncultured Nitrosomonas sp.
TTGGCGATATCGGTGGTGGTGATTCCCAATTGCGCCATCCGGTCGGGGCGCAGCCAAATGCGCATGGAGTAATCCTGTGCGCCGAAAATCCGCGCTTCACCGACACCCGATGCACGCCTCAAGTCATCCAGGAGATTATTGGTAATGAAATTGCTGAGAAACAGCGTGGTGTGATTGGGATCTTTCGAGGTCACCGCAAAAACCAGCAGCAGATCGTTCGAACGCTTCTGCACGGTAATGCCCGAACGCCTGACTTCATCCGGCAAGCGTGCCAAAGCGGTATTGATTTCATTGCTGACATTGAACGTGGCGCGATCGATGTCCGTGCCGATCTCGAATGTGATGGTAATCGTCAAGCGGCCACTGGAATCCGCGCTGGAATTAAAGTACAGCAATCCCTCAATGGCACTGAGCTTTTCCTCGATCGGGGCAGCCACCGTTTTGATCATCGTATCGGCGTTCGCACCCGGAAATGTCGCGGTCACGACGACGGTCGGTGGCGTTATCTTCGGATACTGTTCGATCGGCAATTGCAATGCGGCGGCCAATCCGGCCAACACGATGATGATCGACAATACCGATGCAAAAATCGGGCGGGTGATAAAAAATCTGGCCATGAATGCAATTACTACTACTGAGTGGAAACTGCGCCCTTTTGCGCGACCGAAGAATCGTCACGCAATTGCGGCTCGACAACCTTACCGGGCATCAGTTTGATGAGATTGTTGACCACCACGTGATCACCTGCGTTTAATCCTTCTAGAATAATCCAGTCCTTGCCGATCCAATTATCGACCACCACTGGGCGTTGTACCGCCTCATTCCGGTCATTGACTACATACACAAAACGGCCCATATCGGATGTCAACACAGCAATCTGCGGCACGATGAATACCGTGCGCGGCTTACCGGCAGTCACACGGATACGGACAAATTTCCCAGGCAATATGCGCTGCTCAGTATTATCAAATGTTGCGCGCAGTTGTTGCGTACCCAGCAGCGGGTCGATTTTACTTGCGGCAAAATTGATTTTACCTTCCTGCTGATACTCCGATCCATCCGGCAAAATCATTTTCACACTGTGCACGTTTTTCTCGCTCAAATGTCCGCCTACCGGCGCGACTTCATTATCCGAGAAACTAAAGCGCACCCAAATCGGAGACAATTGCGTCAATGTCGTCAGTAAGCTGCTATTGGCCGACACCAAGGTTCCTTCGGAGAATTGCGAGCGGCCGGTCACTCCTTTTTCTGGCGCTCTGACGGTGGTATAGGACAGATTGAGTTCGGCTTGCTGCACACGGACTTTCGCCGCTTGCAATGCTGCCTCGGCAATCGCTAGATCCGCTTTCGCCAAATCATATGCGCGCTGACTGACAAAATTTTCCACTAGCAACTGCCGCTGCCGGTCTTCGTCGCTTTTAGCGCGCAAAACACGGACGTGTTGCTCATTATGAGCCGCCCTGGCTTCCGCCAGCGCATTCTGAAACGGCTCTGGATCAATCAAAAACAACGGCCGCCCAGCTTCTACTGCCATCCCCTCGGTATACAATCGCTTCAGCAAAATGCCGCCCACACGCGGACGGATTTCGATTTCCTTGGCGCCCTCGGTTTGCGCGATCGTTTCCAGACTAACCGTCATTTTCACCGGCTGAACGGCGATAACCGCTACCGGTATCGCTTGATCCATGCGCGGCGCCGGTTGTGCAGGCGCTTTACTGCCGCAAGCGATTAATAAAAACCCGGAAAAACCGCAACAAAATGAAACGCCACATACCTTCTTCAAGTATTCGATAGTTTGCGGAAGTTTCAAATTACGATGGCTTAATTTTGCGAAAAAATCAGGAATTGTCACTCGGATAGATACTAAAAAATTAAAAAATCGCAATCTCAATCACACTGTGCAAAAACCACAAAAGCAGAATTGGGTTCTGTATAATAACCCTCGATGATAACTTGACGGATTATGTAGAAGTATTGCATAGATGAAGATAGATGTACCTCATAATTTTACCTGCCAGCCAATACACCGCTCAATGATTATGCCTACAGTTCTGTCATATCAGATAGATACTGGCTATTAAACACAGTTTTGTAAAAACTTTCGATCTGATCAGCCATATTTATTAATACTTGATAAATTTTAAAGGTGCGTTGATATGCCTATTCACTTTTTTATCGCCTTATTGACTTTCTTTATGCTGTCGTCAGCAGCGGTTCATGCATCGCTAAAGCTGCCCGAAACGGTAAAAGTCGATCCGGTTGCATTAACGGCTGAGCCGATGTGTGATCCAAAGATCTCTCCGGCATGGCGCGAAGCTCAGGAAATTGAAGGAATCAAAATTGCAGCATCACCCGGTTGCAGCCCGGACAATCCGGCTTGGATTGCTGCAGCGGTTAAAGGAACCAACCAAATTTCGATGGAAACTTTGATGAAAACGGGCCTTTCGCCGGATGCCATCATCAAAACCGATGACCTGGATGGTGACGGTGATCCTGATCGGATTATCATCAAACTGGAAATCATGGAATTGAATGGCAAATCACCTGATTTTCCGGGTCTAGTACCGACATTCGACATTGCACCCGGGATTCAGCCAGGTGCTTGGGTGTTCGCACCGAAAACCAGCGGCATGTCGACCGAAAATTTTGAAAGCGTCCGGGCGAATCCGTTATTGAGACTTCCTTCGCCGGTCATCCGCGTCGAAGTCGGTGATATCGTGCAAATCGTGCTGGAAAACACACATTATTTTCCTCACAGCATTCACTTACATGGCGTAGATCATCCTTTTTCTCACGGTGATCACGCCGGTCAGGATGGCGTACCGCAAACTAGTGAAGTTGAATTGATGCCGGGCGGACGCCGCGTATATGAATTCCAAGCTAGACAACCCGGCACCATGTTCTATCACTGCCACGTGCAAACGCATACCCATCTGGCCATGGGGTTGGCGGGTATGATCGTCGTGGAAGAAAACCGGCCGAACAACTGGCTGCAGACCCTGAATATCGGTGCAGGTCATGTTCGCCATTCCTCCGTTGCAGTGCGCGAAAATTTCGATCAGGAATACGATCTGCACTATCACGCGATGGATAAAGAGCTGAGTGAGATCACACAAAAATACAACGATCCGCGGCTTATCGCGCGCGACATGAATCAACGCTACGACATCACCGATTCAACCGAGGATTATTACACGCTGAACGGTCTGTCATTTCCTTATACGTTAAGGGAATCACTGATTATCGTTGAACCCGATCAAAAAATTAAATTGCGCTTACTCAATAGCGGTGGCGAATCGATCGCCGTGCATACGCATGGACATCATGCCACGATCACGCATTATGACGGTGTGGAGCATAATCCGGTTGCCCAGATCATGCGCGACGTATTCGATATGGCACCAGCACAACGCCTCGATTTGAAATTGGAAACCATCAATGACGGCAAACACAGTTACGGCGAAGGTGATTGGCTGATCCATGATCACCGGGAAAAAGGCATCACCACGAATGGCATGGCCGAAGGCGGCAGCATGAG
>CAYQZF010000264.1:0-3529 GCA_964421895.1 uncultured Nitrosomonas sp.
CATGCGCGGGCTATTGCGGATTTGCTCGCTGAGCTTGCGTTGCGCGATGGCTTGCGGAGAATTCTTCATTGCCGCCATCAATTGGCGCATCTGTTGGGTTGATTCGCGATTGTCGACAAAAGCCTGACTGCCGGAAGTACCGGTTGGCTTATGTTGTTGCATGCTGTTTTGCTGGCGCTCGGATTCAGCTGCTTTCGATTGTTTCATATCACTCTCTTATGTGAGCCATTACGGGATCATCCCGATACATCAACACCGTAAAATCATCTTCCAAATAATCATCGAAATATTCTACGCGTGGCGACAGCACCTGGCAAAGTGTCAGAATTTCTTCCCGGTCGTGTCCGACCAGCAAATCGTGTTGCGGGAAATGGTTTTTATCCAGCATGTTGAAAGCCAATGCAATCCGGGCGCTGTTATACAGTTTGCCGATTATCGCGGTATAAAAACCGTCGTCTTTACAGCGATAACCGAGCACGCCGCTGGCAAAAACATAATCGACCTGCGGTAATTCTGCGATGCTGAAATCCGTTTGATAAAAAGTTGTCCGTTCGATGCCTTCATAGCGCTTCCGGGCTTCGGCGATGAATTCCGGCATTTGATCAATGCCGATGTAATAGAAACCGGAAAAATGCCGATCCAGAAATGCTTTTAAATCGCCATAGCCGCAACCGACATCCAGCACCGTCGCGCCGTTCAAATCACCCACTTTGATCAATGTCCGGTACCGCGCTTGCTGGCTGTGCGCATTGCGCCAGCCTAACGATTCGACCGTACCGTGTTGAAATTCGGCAATGCGGTGGCGGTGATAGTGCATGATGGTTGCTTTCTCGATCAGATCCATGGATTTATCTCGCAATCAATTGCCCATCAACTCTCAAGCTCATCGTTTGCGGTAAACGCCACCCTGGTCCGGGAAGGTTTACGCATTTGTTTTTTCTTGCGCTGATAAACAATGATGCTCAGCGTGATTCCGCCGAAAACCACCAGAATCAATGGCAAATTTCCTTTTGATAGCGACTCCAGCTGCGGATCGTAGGTTAACAGCAGCAATGCGGCGATGAGCGTCGGGACGACGAACAGCAGCAAATAAATCACATAAAAATTCTTGATTTCGTTGTGAATGCGGCAGGAATAATAGTAAAGCCCGGTATAGACAAGGCATAGCATCGTTAACAATCCAACCGCAATGCGGAAATAAACGCGATTCTCGCAAACGAATTTTTCCAAAAACGAATCCGGCTCTCCGTACCAGCCTGTATTTTGAAAATATCTTATCAGGCAGCCGCTGACGGATTGAATCGCTTCGCAGCTGAACGGCATTTCTTCAACCACTGCCGGTTCGTTTACCTGCAAAGGCCAAAATCCGATTCCACCAAAATTATCATTAAAATAAAGTACATCATCTTCCAGTTGTTTCCAGTTCCTGCCATCGAATTCAATCACCGGAATAATTTGCCATTTCAGGATACCGCGCTCTATGCCATGCAGTTCGCCGTTTTCGATGTCCAGCCGTAATTTTTTCTTGTAATCCGTGGTCGGCTCTTCAATCAAAACCAGAATATTGGTTTTGATATCCGAAATATGCAAGTTGGTTACCAGCGATGCATCGGTGCTGGAAAATTTTGTATTATCAATCCATTTCACTAGATTGGAGACTAGATTAGAGTACCGGTATATGCCGGTACCCAACGCGGATTGAGGTACCATGATATTGACGTAATAATCATTTTTCTCGACCATCAATCGTTTTTGCAAGGCGGTAAAAAACCGGTTAAACAATTCAACGGATTCACGGTCATCGGGAAAGTCGTCAAAATAGAGCGTGACGCCATCGCCCAGAACCGGGGGGGTCACGATACCCAAAGTCATATTTTGCTTAATTTTTGCAATCGGATCGTTCACCGGGCTGGTCAAGAAACTGACGATATTCCCGGTCAATGTTTCAAGAACGGTTGCCCGGGATGAATAAGGAAGTTTCTTCCAGCGATCCCAGTAAGATTTATCGTTATGGATGACCCAATCGACTTTGCTGTTGTGTTTGCGGGCAGTCTGGATAAATGCGGTTTGCGCATTCCAATCCGCATTGTCCCGGAACAATACCGTGCTTTCGTTGTGAAGATTATTGGCTTGTTTAATGACGCCATCATCGTCAAATGAAAGTCCGTAATAGGCAACTCTCGATAACACGCTGAAATTTACCGACTGCTTTTCGCCAGCCAGCCAGAATGGATAAAAACCGTATACGGTCCCGGACAAATCATCGATGACGCAACCGCAACCGGCGCCATCCCACTGCACAGCCGATGCGGCGCGATAAACTGGACTTTTCTTATTCAATTGCCCAATGGCGGGTTGAACGGCATGTTCGTACAAACCGGTTGCGAATTCATCGATCAGCGCCAGATCTTGCGCTTCACAATCCGCTTTCGGGTGCTGCCGCAATAAGCTGATTTCCTCCAATTGATGGGAAAAATCGCGCATTCCCTCATAGGGGCCGGTCAGCAAATCCTCGCTCAGTTTTTTAAAATCCTCATCGCTGATTTTCAAACCGGTTAAGTAGGCATTCTGCTTATTCTTATCCTGGCAAGCGCCAATGCCTGCAAGTATCTTGGATTTTGCCGCTTGATCGAATAGATGTTTACTGGGATAAGCCACGCCTTTCAGCGTTTTCTCCAATAAAGTGACAAGCACGCCATTCAGGGAACTGAAAAAAGGATCACCCGCCAGGATCTCCAGAAAACTTTGGCTGATAACCGGATTCGCGTAGCGGTAATATTGTTCGATGACCGGCAACAATTTATCAACGAGTTCCGGATGATCCTTCAGCGCACCGGCCACCGCTTCTTTCAGCGCTGCCACATTGTCAAATTTTTTATTGACCAATTTGGACAACTGCACATAGAGCTGGCTTCTACCCTGCAACATCTTGAAATCTTCCGCCGTGAGTTCATAGTAATCAATCACAGGCTGATCCTTGGCAGCCAGTGATCCGGGCGGTGCATAAGCCACTTGCAAATAGCGGTAGACGAGGTCCAGCAGCGCTTGATCCGTGCCTTTGCGCCGGACCGCATAATTGCCGTTTTTTTCCAATTCCGGCTGATCGTCGTTCCATTTCGCAAAATCGGAGCTGATCAGCACTTTGGTTTCTTCCGGGAACATATTGGCGAAGGATGCGATGCGTTCCAGCCGGTTCTTGGTTTCGTTCACATAAGGACCGATAGGTTCTATCTTGAAGTCATGGATAAAACGCTGCAACCAATACAACGTCACCGGCCCCATTGCGCCGTCCGTCAACGGATGCTGGCTCAGCGCGGCATCCCGGTTCCACTCACGGTCGCCTTGATAAATCAGCGCAAGATTGCGCTGCATCCGGCTGACTGCGGATTTATCCAGACGCTTGAATTTTTCCTGGTCAATCAGACGATCGTAGTAAACATCCGCTGCCAAGGCGGCAGTCATCACACAACTGAGAAAAATGCATACGATCCAGCACAAGAAATTTTTTTTCATCGCACACTCACAATGT
>CAYQZF010000265.1:0-3429 GCA_964421895.1 uncultured Nitrosomonas sp.
AGCGCAATTGAACGAGAAATTAGGCAAGCATGAACTCGCTATGGATCATTACAATAAAGGGTTGCAATTAACACTCAAACAGATCAATTGAAATAATTTGATTTTTAAATCTCAGTTTTTTTACAGTATTCAAAAGAATACTGTAAAAAAACACTTGAAATATCTAATACATACTTTTTCATTTTCGAGCAGCATTTTGTCTGCGAATTTCCCCTGTTTTCGCCTCATCGTCCGCCACTGAAGTATTTTGAGCGGACTTACCCCTTAGCTAGAAACCACAACATCAAAGTGTCAATACGCCACTGGCAGCGGATCCAAGCTGCGCCATAAGTACCAGGTAGCGACCGAGCGCCACGGTTGCCACGGCTTGGCAATTTCGATCAGGGCATTTTTGTCGACGTCTTGTTTGCCGAAATAATGCTGACTAATTGCACGCTGCAGGCCTATGTCGTCGAGTGGCAACACATCGGGGCGCTGCAAATGAAAAATCAGGAACATTTCCGCGGTCCAGCGGCCGATACCTTTCACCTGTATTAGTTGCTTGATGATAGCTTCGTCATGCATATCTTCCCACGCTATTTCGCTCAAACCCCCTTCGCGGAAGTGCCGCGACAAGTCTTGCAAGTAGATGATTTTTCTCGCCGATAAGCCGCAAGACCGCAGCAATTCCTGCTCGGCTTCGGCGATGCTGTGCGGCGTGATTTCGGGAATGGTGGCGATGACCCGTTGCCACACGCTCTCGGCGGCTTTGACAGAAATTTGCTGACCGACGATCGAGCGCGCCAGCGTGGTGAACGCGCAGCCGCGCGAT
Organism: uncultured Nitrosomonas sp.; assembly: GCA_964421895.1. Lineage (GTDB taxonomy): Bacteria > Pseudomonadota > Gammaproteobacteria > Burkholderiales > Nitrosomonadaceae > Nitrosomonas. The sequence continues at coordinate 812 of CAYQZF010000265.1, forward strand.
TCCAACGAGGCATCGGCGAATTGCGCGATCAGTTGCTGCATCACGGCATCGCGCGCGGCCAATTCTTGCGTTGCCTGTATCCAATAAGCGGGGGTCATCAGGGGGTAAAGTGGGAAATTGAAACCGCGCAGTTTGCATTTTTTTGCTTCCGAAAACAATCCCGTTTCGCTCCATTCCTGTCGTTGAATTAACAACTTTTCTCTCGTTTTTCTCCTATCTATCTTATTTATTTAAACATTTTATCGTCTTTCCAGTGACAATCCGCTGTGGCTTTAAGTCTTTGTCGCATAACTATAAAAACCCAATTTCTCACTTGACTAGCAGGTTTTTTTTGATTAAAGTGGGAAGTAGTGGGAGAATGTGGGAAAATTTGGTGGGCCTCGATGAATTTTCCGTATTTTGAGGAGACAGCATGTTTCGTGGCGTCACGCAACTCAGTCTGGATGCAAAAGGTAGACTTGCGATACCGGCAAGATACCGTGGCGAACTGACGTCTTCTTGCGCAGGGCACTTAATTGTGACTGTTGATCCTTCCCGATGTCTGCTGATTTATCCTCAGCCTGCCTGGGAACCGATAGAACAAAAACTCAATAATCTTTCCAGTTTTGATTCGAAGACCCGCAATTTGCAGCGGCTGTTGGTGGGCAATGCCAGCGATGTCGAGATGGACGCCGCCGGCCGTATTTTGCTGCCGCCGCCGCTGCGCATTTTTGCCAGTTTGTCCAAAGATGTAGTGCTGGTCGGTCAAGGATCAAAATTTGAATTGTGGGATGAAGGGCAATGGAGCATGCAAATCGAAGAAGCACTGTCATTCAAGGATGGCGACATGCCGCCCGAGCTGGATGGTTTTTCTTTGTAATTGAGACGGAAAAAGCAGTAGATGCACATTCCGGTGTTGTTGCATGAAGCGGTCGATGCATTGGCGATCAAACCGGATGGCGCGTATGTCGATGCGACATTCGGCCGTGGTGGCCATAGCCGTCTGATCCTGTCACGATTGAGCGAGCATGGCCGGCTCGTGGCGCTGGATCGGGATCCGGCTGCGGTAGTTGCGGGTGAGGCCATTGCCGACCGGCGATTTTGCATCCGCCACGGTAGTTTCGCGCACCTACAGCAGATAGTGCAGCAGCTTGGGATTGCAAAAATAGATGGCGTATTGCTGGATTTGGGTGTGTCGTCGCCGCAGCTGGAAGAAGTTTCGCGCGGGTTCAGTTTCCGTTCCGGCGGACCGCTCGATATGCGCATGGATACCACAAGCGGACAAACAGCGGCGGAGTGGCTGGCGGCGGTTGCGGAAGATCAGCTGGAACGGGTGATCAAGGAATACGGCGAGGAACGGTTTGCACGCCAGATTGCCCGAGCGATTGTGATCGCGAGGGCACGGCAGCCCATTGTGACTACTTCGCAGCTTGCCGAAATCGTCTCGGCGGTGGTGCGCACGCGTCAGCGCGAGAGCATACGGCATCCGGCGACACGCACTTTCCAGGCAATCAGGATTTTCCTCAACCGGGAACTCGAGGAATTGTCGCTGGTGCTGCCGCAATGCGTGGCGTTGCTGAATCCGGGCGGACGGTTGGTGGTGATCAGTTTTCACTCATTGGAGGATCGCATGGTCAAACAATTTATGCGTAAAGCAGCCAGTACGGATGAATTGCCGCGCGGTGTTCCGTTACGGGAAAAGGATGTACAAAGATTGAGCAAACAGACCTTGCGCGTGATCGGCCGGGCGATACGTCCGGGCGAACTGGAAGTAGCAGAAAATGCGCGGGCAAGAAGTGCGGTAATGCGTGTGGCTGAGAAAGTAACCCTCAACGGATAATGGGATGTTCAAGCTGAACATTTTTCTGGTTTTTATATTGATCGCTTGCGCATTGGGCGTGGTGACCTCACAGCACATGGTGCGCAAATTACACATGGCGCGGGAACATGAAAAGGAAATCGAGCGCAAGCTGGATGTGGAATGGGGGAGATTGCAACTGGAACAAAGCACATTGATCATGCATGGCCGCATAGAGCACATCGCGAAAGAGTATCTGAAAATGACCGTGCCGGCCGCGGCCAGCATTCAAATCGTATCGATCAATGAGGCCGAGAACCGGTTGGATGCGAAAGGGTTAAAACCATGATCAAACCCGAATTACGGCAAATCAAGTTATCGACGTGGCGTTCGCTGCTACTGTTCGGTTTGCTGGTGCTGGGATTAATCAGTTTGGCGGGGCGCGCGGCGTACTTGCAAGGCATGCACCATGATTTCCTGCAGGAAAAAGGCGAGTCACGCTATAGCCGCGTGGTTGAAATGAACGCCGACCGCGGCATGATTACCGACCGTAATGGTCATATCCTGGCAATCAGCTCACCGGTTGCCTCGATTTACGCCGATCCGAAGGTGGTGGAAATCAAACCGGAACAACTGAAGAAGCTGGCCGGTTTGCTCGAGATGAATAGCGCCGAAATCAATGACCGTCTCAACCGGGAAAATAGCCGGTTCGTCTATTTGAAGCGGCAAGTGGTGCCGGATACCGCTGAAAAAATCATGAAAATGAAGATCAAAGGCATTCATTTAACCAGCGAATCCAAACGCTATTATCCGGAAAGCGAATTTGCCGCGCATGTGCTGG
>CAYQZF010000266.1:0-3369 GCA_964421895.1 uncultured Nitrosomonas sp.
CGCTCATCGATTGGCGCCGCTCGATACTGAGGTTTTCCGGCATGATCAACACCATGCGATACCCCATAATAGCAGCAGCCATCGCCAGCGCGATGCCGGTATTGCCGCTGGTTGCCTCGATCAGGGTGTCGCCCGGTTTGATCTCACCGCGCTTCTGTGCATGGGAAATCATCGACAGAGCCGGACGGTCTTTCACTGAGCCGGCTGGATTATTGCCTTCAAGTTTGGCAAGAATAACATTCTGGGTTTTTCCGGGTAGATGCTTGAGTCTTACTAGAGGTGTGTTACCAACATAATTTTCAATCGTTTTATACATGAATTCATACTTTATAACCGATTGTGAGGATTATCGCATAACCGGCATTGAAACGATGTAATTACACAAATAAAAAAACCTCCGGAGAGATCCAATCCGCCAGTTATGAAGGATCCCGTCAGCGAACTTGAGAATCAATCAAGCATTGCGAAAACGTGAATGCTTGACCAACAGAATGGTGATCAGCGGCAATACGAAACCGATAATCGTAACGGTAATCAATAAATGTCCCAGCTCGCTGTAGTCGGCCGGAACCGTGATCTGACCGGTCGCCATATCTTTCACTTCCCGTTTCACTTCGTAAATCTGATTGAGATACTTGGTGCTCAGTTGCGAAGCCGACAACGCCAGATTGGTGAACGAAGCCATCACAGCAAAGAAAGTCGCCTTGAGTTTCTCCGGCGCGGAGTTGGCGATCCAAGCGAGCATCGGTACCATAGCAATTTGCCCAAGCGGCGACTCCAGCGCGGTATCGATCAGCGCGATGAAACGCGCGTCGACGACGCCGCCCGTGATCGATGCCGTCCACTCATGTAAGCCGAAATACATGCCGACGATCGGCAACGACAAAAAACTGCTGACAATGGTAAGAAAAGCGATGATATAAGCAATCGAACGTTCCGCCATGAAGCGGCGGAAAATAAACATGCCGAACAGCGTTAGCACGGCGCCGATTAAGGACAAAACCGCCAGAAATTGCTGATCGAACCCGAGCACATCGATCATCCACCAAGTAGAGCCCGCGCCGGGGCTGGGAATCGCACGAAAAACAAAAATCATCAACGCGGTTCCGACCAAGACGTTGCGCGCTTCCGGCTCCAATTCCCCGGTCAATCGCCACATCAGAAAGACGATGATTGCCATGGAAATGGCAAACACGATTTCCTCGCCGCCGGATACACCGCTGACACCCACGCCCAGTGACATCACAGTAAAAACCAATCCGCCGCCGAGAATCCACCAGTTGATCGCGGGCGCTTCCGCGTGCATGCCGAGCAATCGATCCACTTCCTGCCGGCTATGGCCTTGCGCAAGAAAACGTTTGCGCTCGCGCCGCTGCAACCACGACGCAAACATGACACCGAAAATAGAAACAGCGGGAATGATCAAAGCCAGCTCATACACCAGCAAATACACCGCACCTTTCTCTGTTTCGGACATCGATCCGGCATCGCGCAATAAAAAAACATTGGCAACGGAGACCAGCACGCCACCGCCAATGATGGCGACACGTCCCAAGGTTTGCATGGTGACATGCATAAGCTTGCGTTTTTCCGCGTCCAATTTATTGCCGTTCTCGTCGACGCGCGGCACCGCTTCGACGGTCATGGCATCGGCAACCACATCCTGCAGCACGTAACCGACCGGCGCCAGCAGCGCGGACGATACATACCAAGTTTCAACCGGCGCGATCGCAATCATCGCTTCAGTGTGCCCCAGCAAGCCGACCATGATCAGCAGACTGAGCATGATCAAACCGGCGCCCAGATACACCAGCAAACTTTTCCAGCGCCATATCAGATCGACCAGATGCCCAAGCGGCATCTTGAGCGCCCACGGCAACATCATCCAGAATCCGAGCGCCGCCAGAAATTCGGCGGAAAGACCGAGCTTTTCTTTGACGTAAAACGTGCCCACAATCCCGGTCAAACCGGAAATACCGGCAGCCACATACACCATCAGCGGCGGCAAATAGGACAAGCGCATTTCCCGTCCGAGCGCCAAAATATTAGCGCTGAACCACTGCGCGATGACGGATAGCAATCCGTTAGCGAGTAAGAGATTTTTCATGAATTTTGCATGGCATCAGGTTGAAATTTTTATGGGCGACTATTTTTGTTTAGGACGCACGCCCACTTTGACCGGGATCGATTTCTCCCGCTTGTTACGGATGACCATAACCGCAACGGTTTCACCCGGTGGTAATGCGGCCACCACGTTCAGCATCTCGGACGAATTCTTGAGTGGTTTGCCCGCTATCGCCACCAAAATATCGCCTGCTTTGATGCCAGCTTTATCCGCCGGACCGTCTTTCAGCACGCTAGCGATCAGCGCTCCGTTCGGCTCTTCAAGACCGAAAGATTCGGCCAACTCCTGCGTCATATCCTGCATACTGACACCGAGCCAGCCGCGAATCACGCTGCCGGTTTGCACGATCTGTTCCATGATCTGCTTGGCGATATGCACCGGGATGGCAAAACCGATGCCGAGCGAGCCGCCGCTGCGCGAATAAATCGCCGTGTTGATGCCGATCAAGTTACCTGATGTATCGGTCAACGCCCCCCCAGAATTACCGGGATTGATGGCGGCGTCGGTTTGAATAAAATCTTCAAAGGTATTGATACCGACCCGGCTTCTGCTCAAAGCGCTGACAATGCCATGGTAACGCTTTGCCCGACACCGAAAGGATTGCCGACTGCGAGCACGACATCGCCAATCTTGACTTGCTGCGATTGCCCGAATGTGATGACCGGCAAATCCTGCAAATCGGTTTTCAGCACCGCCAGATCGGTTTCCGGATCGGAGCCAATCAATTTGGCCTTGGCTTTTCTGCCGTCGAGCAGGGCAATTTCAACCTCGTCCGCGGCTTCGACCACATGATGATTGGTCAGAATATAACCGTTCGCGCTGACGATCACGCCGGAACCCAGGCTTGACGTGCGCTTCGGCTTGGATTCGAATTGCTCGCCAAAAAACCGCCGGAACGCGGGATCGTCCAGCAAAGGATGAGAAGGCTCTTTGGTTTCTTTGCTGGTGAAAATATTCACCACCGACGGCATGGCAACCTCCGCCGCTCTGGAATAACTGTCCGGCCTATCCGCCTCAACCGCTGGCGCGGCTTCCCGGATGGTCACGATTTCTCCGCGCGGCTTCAACGGCAGCAACTCCGGCCGTAACGTGGAAATCACAAAAAAAATAGCCAGCAAAACTGCCGCCGTTTGTGCAAAAATCAACCAGAGTCTGTACATCAAAGCTCGTTACTCCAAAATTAAAATAGCCGCGGAAATGAATTGATTGCGGTGTAGTATATGCGCCAAGGAGAAAAATCAATG
>CAYQZF010000267.1:0-3367 GCA_964421895.1 uncultured Nitrosomonas sp.
ATGGGCCTATCCCAACAAAGGTACGTAAAGAACCACAGGAATTTATTGAAAACCCTGAAGCATAAGGCGACCCTCTAGATTTCTGCCCCCCGAAAACTCTCTTATTTCAAGCCACTAATTTCAGGGGAAGAATCCCGACGGAATCCTTGAGCTTTTCCTCAGAAAAATCATACTCTCCCAACATATTGATATGTGCCCATGTCATCGGTGAGTGAGTCGTAATCATGCGGAGTAAATTTTCTCTGGCATCCATATCAACGAGCTTTTCCAGTTGCCGCTCAAGATACAAATAATTCCAGCAGATGATGCTGTTTTTGATTAGTCGGTTGCAGCCTTCTGCTATTTCCTGTTCTTCCTTTTCAACCTGAGAATATTCACGCGGATTACCAACAGCCACCGCACGGGTAAAGCGGTTAGCCAGCTCAACCTTATTGAGCTGCTTTTCGATAGCCTGCCGGAGTTCCACATCATTTATATAGCGCAGGATAAACAGCGATTTAACAATCTGACCGAAGGCTTTGAGCGTCTGATAAAGCGCGTGCTGGCGGGAATAGGAATTGAGCCGCCGGAAGATATCGGAGGCTGTGTTCTCCTTGAGTTTGATGGTAGTGACAAGACGCAAAAGCTCATCCCAGTTTTCGCGGATCAGCGTGTTATTGATGGTCTTGTCAGGTTGGATCTTCCAATCTTTTTCAACCCTGTTTTTCGGTTTGAAAATATAAAGGGTTTGCTTGCCGATGCCCTTGATGCGCGGGGCGAAAGAAAATCCCAGTAAATGGGTGAGGCCGAAAATCGCTTCGGTGTAGCCGTGGGTATCGGTAGAATGGATGTCACTTTTGACGACATCATTACGCATCAAGCCATCAATGACATAGGTACTTTCCCGGTCGGAGGCACTGATCATCAGCGAATGCCACAGAAAATGACGTTCATCTACAAAAGTGTAAGCACTCACGCCTTGACCCTGCCCAAAATACTTGAAGGAACGGCTAGCATGCAAGGATTCGCCACGCACCTCAAATTTCTGGCCATCACTGGCCGTATGGAGTTGATCGATCTCACGTCGATACAGGTTGGGCAAGCCCATCTGATCCATCGCCTTCAGCACCTGATCATTGGCTGCGCGGATATTCTCCAGTGAAAAACGCCAATTCACGGCATGTTCCAACTCACTTTCTGTCATTCGGGAAGAAATTCGCGCCATCTTTCTAACCCCGATCCCACAACCTAAACCCATAATTCCCGCTAGTAATGCAGGTCGGGAAACAGTTTGTGTGGCATGGGTTTGTTGCCAGTGTTCAAATGCTTTGAGCATGTTGCAATGCCGGTTTACAGTATCGAGTACCTGAGCCAACGGCACATCATGCCGTTGTGGAAAAAGTTCCTGTAAAGGATCAGTTTCACTGGTGTCCAGTGCCGGTGTTTTGATATGGAAAGTGCCATCAGCTCGGATGGTCAGATGCGTGTTGCTATCGGCTGCAGTATTAGTTTCCTGATACTGCAGAAACAAAGCAGCATCCAGTGCTTTGAGAATCGGTTCAGGATCAGCGAATTCAGTCAATCCGGCACGTTCTAACAATCTCGTTTTGTCCCGTTCCCAACGCTCTCTATCGATCATGTAGCTATCCATTGTCCGGTATTTGTAGGATTGTCGAAGGTTGAGGTGGCCGGATTTTATAGCGGCAGCCACATGTTGGAACAGAAAGATTTTGTACAGAGAAGGCTTGAAGCTACCGTCACCCCCGGTCACTGTTTTGCACTCATCAGAGGCCATAAAGCCAGTGGGTGCCTTCTCAGTAATAGTTCCCGACTTGCTTTTGAAATAATGAATGGCTTTCATTAATTGATCATCCTGACCGATGGGTTCAAAAGTTAAAGTCTTCAGGATTGGGCTAAGACGATTCTGCAGCTTCACAGAATGTCGTTCCAGAATGTCATGCCAAACGGTGGATTGTCCGGCTTGTTGTAGCCCCGCTTTCAATTGCTCAAAGGATTCAGTTTTGACCCGATCCAGTAAGGTGTTAATCTGCATGATTTTATCTGTATCAGACAGGGAGGTATCACCAGCTAAACTACGTATTTCCCGAAGTAACCCGAATACCGAGGTATCCAGCTCATCGACTACCGTCTTGAGTTGCTGATTTTGTACCTTACGTTGCTCAAAGAAATACTCTTTATGCTCACGAATAGCAGTGTTTTGGAAGGTTACCATCACACTGAGGAATATATCGGCCAGATTATCCTGAATCCGAAAAAATTGGTGGGCAACAAAGGCGGCTGAGTGGATATAACGGTCATTGGCTTTACGGCGTTGCATTTGGAATATTTCCGATTTCAGGACGCTTCCTGCATAGTACTGGATACCTACATATTCAAGACCAAGGATGGATAAAATGCTATTCAGTTTGCTGTGCAATGCAGAGAGGATTTCAAAATCAGCAATGGATTCCTTCACCCGTGAGGGTTTTGTAGATTGAGATAGTTTTTTTAGCAAGGTAAGACGATACTGATACTGATCACCTGGTGTGGTAAATAAATTATCCAGCAAGTAACGGGTTTGATTATCAAGGTGAGCGTCCATCAAAGTAACCAAACTGGATTTATGTTCTTGTAGCCCTGATCGGATCAGCTCTGTTACTACCCAGGCCACTGGAGCCTGTATTTTCTTCTGGATGAGAAAATCAACACAGCGGTCAAAAATGAGTTTGGGCTTCAAATAGGTTTTTACCATTGTAGCGATTTCAGTGGCAAGGGTTGACTCGGTCTTGCTGTCAAAAGGAGTAAAACCGTAAAACTCCAGTATCAACTTCTGGTGCCTTTGGCGTGTCGTTTTGGCATAACTGTCGACCAGAAAAGTATCGACATGGTGATTAAGCAATTTACTAACGGCTTCAATGTCACGCTGGAGAAAATCCTGTGGCAGGAAAAAACGTTTTGTGGCTTTGAAGTAGCCACAGAGCAAGAGAAAGCCAATTTGGCTACCGGGTGTGCGTAAGGCGTTGGCCGTCTTCAGTAGTGATTTTGGAAAACTGAAGAATTGCTTGCGCTGTTCATAATCGAACAAGGGTGGTTTATCAAATGCCTCTTGTTCGCTAGCACTGAGGATACGCATTCGGGGCATAGGGCTCTCCGTAAAAAATATTCAACACCATCGGTAAATAAAACGGTGGTTTGTTTTACTCGCTGGAAAAATCATTTTTTAGTTGCCTAAATAGCGAGATTTTAGGTAATATACTCGGTAAAGAAATCAAGGTAAATAATAATGAACTATATAATGAGTTTCTTAACTTATTTTCCATGCTGATCGGTTACGCACGAGTATCGACGGATGATCAAAAATCTGATTTACAGGAGGATGCCCTCAAAG
>CAYQZF010000268.1:0-3359 GCA_964421895.1 uncultured Nitrosomonas sp.
TTCAGCGTCAGGTAGCGGCATGCTGCTCGTCAAAAAATGATTGCAGGATTTGTTGTGCGGCGATCTGATCCAACACCGCTTTTTGTTTTCTACCCGTGACACCAGCTCCGCGCAACATTGCGCTAGCAATTTCACTGGTATAACGTTCATCTTTCATAATCACTTTGATATTAAAGCGGCCGGACAATCGCCGCGCGAAACGCTGACTTAATTGTGTCAATTCATGCGCCGTTCCGTCGCTATGCAACGGCAACCCCACTATTAGCAAAACCGGCTGCCATGTTTGGATCAATTGCCCGATCAGCGCGAAACGCCGCTCCGTCACTTCGCTATCCACAGTTACCAGAGGATGCGCCACTTTGACGGTCGTATTACCCACAGCCACACCGATCCGTTTCGTTCCAAAATCAAAAGCTAAAACAGCACCCGCTTGAGGCTGCTCCAAAGAATGGTTTTCATTGATCTGCAAATGATTAGGCATGCCCGACTTCGTTGGAAAGATTGGCATCGTGAATTCCCAGGAGCTGCATGGCAGCCGGCAATCTCTCTTCCGCAGGCAAGCCGAATATCACAGTAGTTGAAGCAGGTACCGTTAGCCATGCATTCTGCGCCAGTTCGTGTTCGATTTGCCCCGCAGCCCAACCCGCATAGCCCATCGCGATCAAAACTTGATTGGGTCCTTCGGCATTAGCGATGGCTTTTAAAATATCCAATGAGGTAGTCAATCCCACTTCCTCATTCACAGCCAGCGTGGATTGCCACTTACCGACCGGTTGATGCAGCACGAATCCGCAATCCAGTTGCACCGGTCCGCCAAATAGTACCGGCGTTGACTCCACGAAAGAATCTGCTGGCGGAATATTCAATTGTTTGAAAAGGCTGACTATCGTTAAATCGGTAGGCCGGTTGATGACGATACCGAGCGCGCCCTGCTCGTTATGTTCACAAACATACGTCAGTGTCTTGGAAAAAACAGAATCTGCCATTGCCGGCATGGCAATTAAAAAATGGTGTGTCAGATTGATACTTTTCATTGCAAATGTTTTCTGATCAATGACCTGATTATTCTGATTTCTCTCGCAACCGGTAAATCTCGAATACGATGCCGCGCTCAAACCCAATATGCGGTATGAGTCATCACTTTCGATCCAAGTTTCATGGTTACCTTCACCGGCAATGGCAGCTCTGCGCCACCGTAGGACAACGCCATGGTTGCATGACTGGCTTCATCGATTTTCATTTGCGTCACGATGGCACGGCTTTTCTCGTCGTGATTGGGCAAGCGCTCCAAGTGCCCGGCCAGATGAGCGCCGACCTGGTGCTCCGTTTCGGCTAAAAAACCCAGATTCCATTTGTCTCCCAGCATGCCCGCCACAACCCCGATGGCAAAGGATCCACCGTACCAAAGCGGATTCAACAAGCTTTTGTGACCGCCCAGTTCAGCGATACGGCGTTCCGTCCAGGCCAAATGCTCCGTTTCTTCGCGCGCTGCCTGCATCAGGGTTTGCTGCACCGTCTCGTTACGAGCCGTTAGCCCTTGTCCCTGATACAATGCCTGTGCACACACTTCGCCTACATGATTGACCCGCATCAGCGCACACGACAACCGTTTTTCCGCATCCGTCATCTCAGCTTCCGGCAATTCATTACCGGGTACAGGCCGCAATGTCTGCGCCGGTGTCAGTAACGTGCGCAGGGCGCTGTCAAACCCAATGATAAGCTTATCGATAGTAATCATTGTCTTTTACTTTATCCCTGAAAAAGAATCGACGCACCATTATAGGACGATATGCACGCATTTAGGTACACTAAAATTTACCCGGCTATAATTTCAATCCCATTTGTCTGGCCAGCAATGTAACCGGATGCAGCACCTCAACATTCATTCCTTGCTCGTACAATCCGTTGGCCATATGCATGGCACAACCGATATTGGAAGTCACCAGGTATTGAGCCGCGCCCTCCTTCACTGCGTTTAGCTTGTCTTTCAGTAACATATCCGCAATTTCGGGTTGATCGATGAAATAAGTCCCCGCAGCTCCGCAACATTGATCATTACCAGCCAGAAGCACAGCTTCCACACCGGGTATCCGGGCAATCAATTGGTAAGGATATGCGTGATCACGCAGCACATTGCGCAAACTACACGGTTCATGCACCAGAATTTTTTGCGGTAACGCTGCCATATCGACACCTTCCCATCCTTCGGCCGTCATCAGAAAACGGCTGATATCCATAATATTTACTTGATCACCAGCAATCCCGGATTCAAGCAATTGCACCCCACAACCCGATGCGGTGCTAATAACTGTTTTGAATTTAGCAAATGCCGATTGATTCCGCCGCACCAGCTCACTCGCCTGTTCCGGATTACCGCTATGCTGATGGATAGCACCGCAGCAAGCTTGATCCGATGGAACGCGAACCGCATAACCCAGCCGATTCAGCACATAAATACTGGCATTCAAGGTTGCCACATCGGTGATACGCGCGATACAGCCTAAAAACAAAGCAACTTCACCACGCACCTCCCCTTGCGCTGGGTAAACCGGCTGCCAAAAATTAACCGCAGCACTCTCCCCTTTCGCAGCCGCTGCATAGGGAAACTTAACCAAAGGCAGCTGCACGATGAATTTGAGCAACCTGCTTTTTTCCACAAGCCCTGATTTTCGCAACCACTGTAGCGCTTTTCTCTTTTGCATAAAGTAAAACAACCGGCGCAATCGATCGAGACGAGCAGGTTGCATAAGCAGCAGCTTTTCCAGTGCACTTCGCATCGTTGATTTCCGGATAGTTGCCACTGATTCCGGTTGATTTGCAATTAAAGCGCGCGCTTCATCAATCAGTTGCCCGTAAGAAACTCGATTGGGACAAACCGCTTCACAAGCGCGGCAGGTCAAGCACCTATCCATATGCTGAACAAATCGCGCATTCAATGGAATTCTCCCGCTTGCAACACCATTCATTAATGCGATACGTCCGCGCGGCGAATCAGCCTCCGATTTCAACACACGATATGTTGGACAATGTGGCAAACACAAGCCGCACGAAACGCATTGATTCGATCCTTCAATAATCAGATCTTTGGAAAGCTTTGAAAGCATTTTTTCTCCACTCGAAACCTTAGAAGCGAGGACACTCGGTTAATAATTATTCAGGCTTATTTAAAGAGTATTGCGGCAAATGATCGACTATTTTATCACTTGTCAGAATCGCAAGAATTACTGTAAAATTAAATGTTATTTAAATTCAAGCTTTATATACTTTCAAGACTGACAGAATTACTTACAGACGACTTACAGGGAAAATATGGTTATTATCCGATTAGCAAGAGGGGGAGCAAAAAAGCGCCCGTTTTT
>CAYQZF010000269.1:0-3332 GCA_964421895.1 uncultured Nitrosomonas sp.
GAACGAACCCAACAGTATTTAACCGGGAAACAAAGCATTCAGTTACGTAACAAAATCTATAATCCAGCCGATGCGCCGGTTAGTTATCCGTTTCTCTGGGATGTGCCGCAACATGATTACATCCAATGGAACGGCCGGGTCGATAACAGCGGATTGGGGCCGATGGCGCGCAACGCCGGTCAATTGATCGGCGTCTTCGGCACACTCGATTGGCAGGAAAAATACGGCTTCACGCTAGCCTCGGTACTAGGCGGTCAGGGATTCGGTTCCAAACATATCGATTTTCAGTCATCGATCGATATCCGTAATTTGCGCCGGGTGGAAAATCATCTGCGCAAATTAAAGTCACCGCAATGGCCGGAGCATATTCTGCCAAAAATCGATAAAACACGAATGACCCGAGGCGCCGAATTATTTTCCCGCTATTGTGTTGTTTGTCACGACCAAATTGACCGCACCGATCCTGACCGGCGCGTCGTTGCTAAAATGATTGCGGTATCGTCGGTAGGCACGGACTCCAAAATGGCCCAAAACGCGATCGAATTTACCGGCTATAGCGGCATCCTGCGCAATCAATATGTTGCTGTCAGCACGGGTAATATCTTGCTACAGCAACAAGCTCCTGCGGTGGCGTTACTCACGGCCGCGACCCGCAATGTGGTGACGACTCCGGATCATGATAAATGGCTTGTGCGGCGTTGGATTGAGCGATCATATGACTTTGCCTATACTTTTTTCGATAACGAAATGCAGTCTTCCTTGAAATACGGCAACTACACGCCGGACACAACCGTTCAGCCTTTTGCCTCTGCGATGGCTTATAAAGCCCGCCCGCTGAACGGTATCTGGGCCACCGCGCCGTATTTGCACAATGGTTCAGTACCTTCGTTATACGATTTGCTGCTACCGAAAAAAAAACCGGATGACCCAGCGGAAGGCGAATACCGCCCGGATGAGTTTATGGTTGGATCGCGCGAATTCGATGCGGACAAAGTGGGATTCAAATCGGCTGGCTACGACGGCTTTCTGTTCCGCGCCAGCATTTGGGGCAATCATAACGGCGGTCACGAGTATGCTTCCGGCCGCACACCGCTACCCGATGGCACACTATTACCGGCGCTGACGAAGGAAGAACGCTTGGATTTACTTGAATACCTTAAATCTCTCTAAGCGAAGTGCGAGAATAATCTTAAGTGGGTCAAAGCATAGCTGTTTTTTGACGAATCCCATCAAACAGCAAACGTCAGTTTCCGTTCAGGTAGCACTATTTTGTTTGCTTCAATCGTTTCTTCCAGGCAAACCATTTCCTCTTCCGGCAGGATTTTTAGCTGATAGTTGGAGGCGAACTGCATCATGAATCGGTAAGCGGCCGGATTGATTTCAAGTAACACTTTCTCCACTCGAACACCGATTTGTCCTTGATGTATCACGGGTTGCGCATATTCCGAATAGACCCAGCGTCCAGTATTGTCGTAACCAGCCAGCACCCCGCATAAACGTTCCGCCCAATCGCTAGGGCGAAACGGCCGACCTGTAGTGGTGACGCCCAAAATCAAATAAACTTCCGTTGCGGTTTTCATAATATGTACAGAGGTAAAGAAAAAACCAAACCCGAGAACCGCGCCAGCTTTCGCCACAATTGTGGAATGGACTGAAAAAACCTCATGTCGAGGTAAATTTTCCTGGAACCGCCGCTAGAATTTGCCATAAAAAGTATCTTTCCTTTTGAATCAGAGCCTTTATATCGGCTCCAATGAGTAAAAATAGAGAATTCTTATGACATTTGTATAAAATGCGCAGGGAATTAAGTGGAAAAAATTAAGTCAGAAAACTGGATGACTAAGGTAATCCATCGTTTCGATGAAGTTCGTGACGGCCGATCTTTGTCGAGCAAAATGAGTGGCAGTACGATACGACAAGATTCACATTCACAACTCAGATGACTACGCCAATCCCATACCCGATAAAAATTGCCATTGCCATGAGTCAGATAATTTGGCTCAGCGCTTGCGCCAATCTTTCTTATTACGCGCAAGCCGTCGATGGGCATTTTCAGGTTATCCACCGCGCGCAACCGATCAGCAAAGTGATCGCGAATCCGGATACCGATCCGAAACTGAAACATTCGCTCACCAAGGTGATTCAACTACGAGAGTTTGCCAGCCATGAATTGAAGCTGCCGGATAATCTGAGCTATACCAGTTATGCCGATCTGGAGCGTCCTTTTGTGGTGTGGAATGTTTTTGCAGCGCCTGAGTTATCCGTTCAACTGAAAGAATGGTGTTTTGTGCAGATCGGCTGCGTCAATTACCGCGGCTTCTTTTCACAAGAAAGCGCCGAGCGTTATGCGGCGGAACTCAGGGATGAAGGTTACGATGTGCATGTCGGCGGAATCCGCGCCTATTCCACATTAGGCTGGTTCAGCGATCCGGTGCTAAACACGTTTATCGGCTACTCGGAAATGGATCTGGCGCGTCTGATCTTTCACGAATTGGCGCATCAGGTTATGTATGTCCCCGATGACACGGTTTTCAACGAATCCTTCGCCACTGCTGTCGAGCATGAGGGAATTAAACGCTGGTTTAACAGGGTGGGCGCCACTCCGGCGCAAGCGGCATTAACCGCGCGGCAGGAAAGAGAAACACTCTTTATCGGCTTAATATTGAAACATCGCAAACAACTGCAAGAGCTCTTCCAGTCGGATCTCAGCGACAGCGAGAAACGCGCCGGGAAAGCACGTATTTTTCACCAGTTGCGCACAGAATTCTCGCTGCTGAAAGCCGAAAATAACGAGCTCGGCAGCTACGACCGGTGGTTCTCTCAACCCATAAATAATGCCTTGCTGGCGACAGTTTCGATTTATACTCAGTTATTACCGGCCTTTCAGGGCATTTTGCAGCAGCAAGGCCAAGATATGGAACGATTTTTCGACACCGTCACAAAGCTCGGCAAATTGCCGAAGCATGAACGGAATTTGATACTGCAACAAGCCGCCGAAAGCAATCTACCTGGAAAAATCGCCGGACAATAATCCTCATTTCGTTAACGCACTCATCACATAAGCACTATGTCATCCGCCGAGCAGCAAACGTTAAACCCGCCCGAGCCGGTATCTTTCCTGGAAGCATTTCTCTATTGGTTGAAGCTCGGTTTCATCAGCTTCGGCGGCCCGGCGGGGCAAATCAGTATGATGCATCAGGAATTGGTCGAAAGACGGCGTTGGATCTCCGAGCAGCGGTTCTTGCACGCCTTGAATTACACCATGGTATTGCCCGGCCCGGAAGCCCAGCAACTGGCCACCTACATCGGCTGGTTGATGCACGGCACCTGGG
>CAYQZF010000270.1:0-3327 GCA_964421895.1 uncultured Nitrosomonas sp.
CATGAGCCGAGATTATAAAACCCGCAAGCCAGCAAAATCCTCGTCCGAAAAGGGCGGTTCCGCTTTTTTTGGCGGATTTGTCGGTTATGCCTTGGGCATAGCGAGTGCAATTGGCATCTGGTTATATCTTAATTACGTCCCTAGTCCGTTTTTACCTGCGGAAAAAGTAGCCCCTTCAGCGGAGAAAACACCTCCACAGTCTGCTGCAGAAAAAGCCAAAACAGCGGAAAAAGCCGCACCGGAAGAACCGGTAGCTGTAGCGGAAGAAAAACCCCGGTTTGATTTTTACAAAATACTCCCCGGCATTGAGGAACCTGAAGTCAATCGTGAATTCAAACGCGCCGCGGAACCGCGCACGCAACCTCCAGTAACCTCGAAAACACCGGAAAATAACAAGCCGGTTGAGGTTGCGCCGCCACCCGCTGCAGCGCAGCCCGTTGCTCCGCCCCGCCCCGTTGTGACTCCGGTCACTCCACCGCCGCAAGTCGCCGCCATCCAGCCACGCGTGCTTCCAGCCGAACCGAAACAGCCTCCGCAGCAACAGCAACAGCCGGTTACACCTCAGTCGCAAGCCAAAACACCGGCTCCAGCGAAAGAGAAAATCTTTCTCCAAGCAGGATCATTCAAAAAAAATGATGAAGCGGAAAATATGAAAGCAAGACTCGCATTGCTCGGAGTATTCGCATCGGTGCAAGCAATCGATCTGGCCGAGAAAGGAACTTGGTACCGAGTTCGCATCGGGCCATTCAACAGCAAAACGGATAGCGATCAAACCAGTGCCTCATTAAGGGAAAATGGCATAGAAACGCAATCCGTCAAGATACAATAACATTTCATTGCAACGTTCTACTGACGTTTGCCCTGAATGTATATCAATCATCGCAACCCGTTAAATATTTTTTAAGGAGTCAGCATGAATCGTCAAACCCTTGCAGTTTTCTTCTTGGTATTCAGTTTTGGTCTAATTCCTCTATCCGGTGCAAACGCAGAGATCGTTGAAGGTAAAGATTATACGGTTCTGACGAAGCCTCAACCGGCCGAAGGTGGGGATAAAATCGAAGTTCTGGAATTTTTCTGGTACGGCTGTCCGCATTGTTATAGCTTACACCCGCACCTAAAAAGCTGGCTCGCAAATCTCCCCAGCGATGTCAGCTTTCAGTATGTACCGGCAATATTCCGTCCGAATTGGGTGCCGGCTGCAAAATTATTTTATGCCATTGAGACGCTCGGAATAACCGGTTCACTGCATGACAAAATATATGATGCCATCCATCGCGACAAAATTGATCTTAATAACGAATCTGTTTTGTTCGATTGGATTGAGAAACAAGGCATCGACCGGAAGAAATTTGAAAATACCTACCAGTCTTTCGGAGTGCAAAATCAGGTGTCGAAATCAACACAAATGTCACGCCAGTATGAGCTTACTGGTGTTCCGGCGCTGGTTATCAACGGCAAGTATCTAACTAAGAGTAAAATGGGTGGCACACCGCAAGATACCATTAAAACCTTGGATGCATTGCTCGAAAAAGTACGCAAGGAAAGGTAACAACATATTGGCTTAATCCGCTGGATGAGTTGTCTGTGGTAATAAAATTCATATTTGTTACGGCTGTTTCCGAAATAATGAAACAGCCTTCCGTTGAATCAAGGGAGCTCACTTGAGGTTATCTGAGAAGAAACTTTGATCCGCTGATTTCCGATGTCCGCATACCTAAAATTCGCAATCGGGACTAAAAGGTTAAGCATTGACAGCTTTCAATTCAAGATAAAATAATGACTTCTCAAACATGATGGGTACAAAATGACGCAAACGGCGGGTTGCTTATTTATCATCAGCGCACCATCTGGAGCAGGAAAAACCAGTCTGGTCAGGGCATTATTGCAATCGAATTTAAATCTCAGCTTGTCGATCTCACACACGACCCGCCCGCCGCGCGCCGGAGAAATCAATGGCTATGATTATCATTTTGTAACTGTAGAGACTTTCAAACAAATGCTTCTCAAAGGTGAATTTATAGAAAGCGCCGAAGTTTACGGAAATTTCTATGGCACCTCGCAGCAATGGATCAATCAGACCATTGCTTCTGGTCAGGATATACTGTTTGAAATCGACTGTCAGGGCGCACGGCAAATACAGAAAATTTTTCCCCAAGCAATCAGTATCTTTATTCTCCCACCATCCGCCGACACACTGGCAACACGCTTAAAATCACGCGCACAGGATAATCCCGATGTTATTCAAAAGAGGCTTGCAGCAGCCCGGGAAGAAATCAGTCATATCGCAGAATTCGATTATATTATTATCAACAATCAACTCGATGAAGCACTGAATGATTTAATTTGCGTCATTAAAGCGGAGCGTTTAAAGAAAGAACGTCAAGTTGCGAAACATCACAAGCTTATTAGTGAACTGTCATGAGCGATCTGTGCGTGTGATTGCCATCATTCTTGGGTCTTTTTATTGTAAAATCGGCTCATAACTTATTACTGGAGATTATACGATGGCGCGAATTACTGTTGATGATTGTTTAAAAGCAATACCGAATCGATTTGATATGACATTAGCCGCAACAACGCGTGCTAGACAGCTGGCTATCGGATCGGCTCCTCTGGTGGAGGCCGGACGCGATAAGGTAACTGTCATCGCACTGCGCGAAATTGCATACGGCAAAGTAGGTTTGGATATACTCACCCCCAAGAACCTATGATGTAATCTGTTCTAAAGTCAGCCCAATTGCCGGCCGGGACCGGAGCAGAGAACGCTTTAAAAAGATCACAAGCAACGGTCAGATAGAGCCGAATTAGTTGGAAAAGCACAGTTTACAAATGGTAAAAAAATCCTTTGAATCTGATTTCAACGCACTGAATGGCCGGGTGCAATAGCTTTTTGAGATTCCTTAGAAAACTACTGATTAATTCGGTGAGCGAGATGAAGTGATAGGCGCACGGAACGCAATGACCGGGACATATCAACAAGATAAGCTAAGAAGCGAGTACCGCGCAACGAAGCGACTCACTCGTACAATCGATTAATCAGTGTTTTCTTAAAGAACAAGCGCCGGATCCGGTTTGGCCGGTACTCATCCGATTGATCAAACGCCATGCCAAAAACAGAACTTCTTTTTTTAGAAACATCGCAATACCTCAAACCGGAAGATATCTCGCAACTGAGGATTGCTTATACTTTTGGTCAGGGCGCGCATTCCGGGCAATTCCGCAAATCCGGCGAGCCCTATATTTCTCATCCGGTCGCAGTCGCCAGAATTCTTAGCAAACTCCATCTGGATGCACCGACATTGATGGCTGCCCTATTACACGATGTCG
>CAYQZF010000271.1:0-3310 GCA_964421895.1 uncultured Nitrosomonas sp.
AAAAATATCGCGGATATCACGCGTGTAATCCTGAACGATTTTACCCTGACGCAGAAAGTGATCCGATTGGCCAACTCAGTCATGTATTCCGGTATGGGCGGGGAAATTACCACCATCACCCAAGCTGCCATGGTGCTGGGTATATAGATACCATTGCGCATATTACCCTCAGCATCCGTTTCGTCGATACCCTTTCAGCTTCCGTACCAGCTTCGGAGGAGGCGCGCAGGGAGTTGGTAAAAGCGGTATTAGCCGGAAGCATCGTGCGTAATGTTTCGGCAAAGTTAAATATGGTCAATAGAGAAGAAGCGGTCGTTTGTGCTTTGCTGCATCATTTAGGCCATCTGATGCTGGTATCTTATTTCCCCGCTGAGTGGTCGCAGATTCAGAAAATTGCACAGAACGATACGCTGATAGAGAACGATGCAGCGCAGCAGGTTATCGGTGCATCAATCGATGAGATTTCCCAGGAAATCGCCAGGAGCTGGCATCTGCCCAAAAAAATATCCCACTGTATGGCCAGTCCGGCAAACTTCTCGGAGATCAGCATACCGGGTTCATCCGATTGGCTTAAGGTGATGGCTAATTTTGCCGGTGGAGTGACTTCGCTGTTGGCCGGTCAATGCGATGAGGATGATCTGCAACAATATGTGTTGCGTTATAGTGAATCGCTACTGATCCCCGCTTCGTATCTTACCGAGTCGATTGATTTGGCGCAGCGGACAGCGTCTGAGTTTCCCGGTAATCCGGAAAGTGCAAAATCCTCCGGTAAACCCGATGATTCGCGCGAACGCCTGGCCGTCAGCGTGCGTGAACTCAGGATGGCGCTGGCGCGGGGAATCGACTTTAATATTGCACTGAGCATGATTCTTGAATCGCTGTACGCCATTATGGGCTTTAACCGTGTGATTACGTTTTTCCGCGATGCCGGTATGTTAAAAGCCAAAGTCGGATTTGGCAGCGGAGTACCGGAAGTGTTACCCAGCCTGGCCTTTCCCGAAGCTTATGCCGCCGATGTGTTCCATTTGTCGCTCGCTAATAAAGCGGACGTGTTTATTCAGGATGTCGCTGCAAAGCAATCTTCTGCGAGTATACCGGCATGGCTAAGAGCAATTCTGCCGAATCGATGCCTTTATCCTGCTGCCGCTGGTTTTCAATGGCAAGGCTATCGGTTTGATCTGCGCCGATTGGTGCATAGGAACAGCCAATCAGATTGAACCGGGTGAATTCTCATCTATGGGTGAGCTGAGGGACTACCTGATGAAAGCTTTGATGAAAAGAAAATAACAGAATCTAATTTTCTTACTGATGCAGAAAGCTGTTATCGGATTTTTCGTTTATATTGTACCTTTTCCTTGATCTTCAGAACCCCGTTACCCGCCACAGAAGTGCGCCAGCCATCTTTCTTGCACTATAATCCCGTACTTGCCAAAACAATACAGAGGAAACGTTTCATGAGTGCTATTTGGTTCAAAGACTACACGGTCGAGTATCTGGAAGGATTGCGCAATGCCAACATGGGAGAGCATATCGGCATTCAATTCACCGAGCTCGGACCGGATTTTCTCAAAGGGCGCATGCCGGTCGACAAACGTACCACGCAACCGTTCGGTATCCTGCACGGTGGTGCAAGTTGCGTGCTATCGGAAACGCTGGGCAGCGTATCCGGTTGGATGACCATCGATCCGGAAAAATACCGCGCAGTCGGATTGGAGTTGAATATTAACCACATCCGCGCCGTGACCCAAGGCCATGTGATCGGCATTTGCACGCCCTTGCACACCGGCCGCCGCACTCAGGTTTGGCAGACGGATATCGTCGAGGAGGCGACCGGTAAACGTGTGGCGATTTCGCGCCTGACTTTGGCGATCATTGATCAAGGCACGCTTAGCGCGCAAAAAGAGCATGTGATCGTTGGCAGAGGGGAGTAGAGTCCCAGTCAATCGGATTCCGGTTGCGCCGCTTGATAGAAGCCCCCTCAGGCCCGCGGTTTGAGGGGGCTTTTTAATAGTAGGAGAGATAACTGCGGAATTTGAAAGAATGATCCTTAGACATTCTTGCCGTCTTTACTTTTGCCTGTATCCGCGGTAGTAGTATTTTCCGTTTTTTGTTCAACGATATCGAGAGTAGCTGCTCCGGCAGCGGCAGCGCCGGTAGATTCTCGGTGGTCTTCCGCATGATCATCCTTACCTTTGCTATTCCACATGAAATAAGCCGCACCCATGGTCACTACCACGACTGGCATCGCGATGAATACCAGCAGTGCATACTCTACCGTGATGTCCGCTTTCGCTGGTAGCGGTTTGGTGACGACCATGTAGGCATGCGCTAGGGCAACGCCGTAAACAGGAATTAATGCCGCCAAGTAGCGGTTGTTGATTAGCGGCCGGACCGTCAGCATGTTCAGCACATTCGAAGCATAGTATCCAACGAAGTACACAAAAATATAAAAGAAAATAGCTTGCATCGTTTTTCCTTATTGATTGAGTTTATCGGTGATGAAAATTGGAAATCTCAGAAAGACCGGAATATTCGGGCCTATGATACACAGATCGCCGCAAAAATTGTACTGACAGCGGAAAGGTTAAATCCAGAAAGAGCAATAATCCGTCGAACAAGGCAGGATGTTGAGACTCAAAGCCGGTAATACAAAGGCAAATAAGGCTAGTCATGCAGATAGGTGATTCCCGGATGCCAGATAAAGCGGTGGATCGCTTGTTCAGACAATTATTTAGTATTTTTTTACTCTCACAAATCCTTCACATTTGCCATGCTAGACTGCTTTCGTATCTTCCTGAATGTTAGTCAGTCAACGTTCTTTCGAGCGTTGATTTTTTTTACCCATCAGTGCCCGGTTTCTACTGTTTTAAACCCGCTCCGCAATGGTTGCGCGAAAAGTTTCATCTTACCGCACCTGAAAATTAGGTATGCTAGTCCCTGGTGATAATTTGCGGGCTATTTTCATGGATTCTCCCACTGCATTGACTGCCGCTGCGGCTGAGCTGGGCGCGTTGGCAAAGGAAAAATTACTGAGCATTCCGGATTACGCCGAGCGGCAGGATCTGTATGCAGAACTGAACGCGGTGGCGTACGAGTTGCTGGCGCCGCCGTTCGAGCTATCGCACTTGGTTTTATTATCGGAGCGTGATTATGTCGATCAGGAGCGGCGGCTAGTGGGTGAATTGTGCACGCGTTACGGTATCACGCCGCCGAATGCGCACGAAAATGATTTCAGCGCCGATTGCGGCGAGTTTCGTCTGCGCTGGGAACGGCATACCGAGTACTCGACTTACACGATTTACCGCGCCAA
>CAYQZF010000272.1:0-3197 GCA_964421895.1 uncultured Nitrosomonas sp.
ATGTGCTGGAATCCAGCGGTTATTGCAACAACCGCCCGCCGCCCCGGCCGCTCAGCACCTTTGCGCAGGGCTGGTTATTCGTCAAAATTAAAACGGCATTGACCAATCTCTATATGCGCCGCCCCGGACCTAACCGTCTGGCTTATCACGATCATCGTTTTCCGGAAATTTCGGTGACTGACCTGGAACAAAAAATCACCCGCTTCGGCCAGCTTCTGAATCGCTTCGACTCGATCAAAATCGAGCAACACTCTAAGCATCTTTTCAGAATTCATTCCCAACGTATAAGAAAAATGCCACAAGCCGCGCCTGTAGCGGAATTAAGTGAAAATTTCCGCACTGTCAAAGAGTGAGCGCGATGGAGCACTGCCGGATTAGGTCATGAAAAAAATTTTTCATCGCTACCTTTATAAAAGACCGATCCGCAACCTCGCGGCGCAGATCAAAGCGGCGATTGATTCTCTGGACGATCCAGTGCCGGTATTGATCGTGTCTTATAACAACGGCGTTTACGTCGATCATTGTGTGCAGCAGCTCAATGCCCGATCCATCAAACCGGTCATTATCGACAATGCCTCCAAGGATGCCGGGACACTCGCCATTCTTGCTGAGATCAGCGCGGCAAAAAGAGCATTCGTCGTGCGGTCAGCGGTTAACATGGGCGCGCGCGTAGGGTTCCAAGGTCCGGTTTACGATGTTTTGCCGGAAACATTCGGCTATACCGATCCGGATTTGCTGTTTAACCAGCGTTTGCCGGCGGATTTTATTCAGCAGCTAACGGATGTCTGCGATCACTTCAAATGCTTTAAGGCAGGTTTCGCTTTGCCTTACCAGGTTGAGTACAGCTTGACCGATCGCCGTATGAAATCCAGCTTGGGAAATATTGTTCCTTTCGATAAACTCGTGACGGTGCCGCAATGGGAGTCGCGTTTTTGGAATAAACCGCTCAATCATGACCGGCTGGAAGTGTATGCGGCGCCCATTGATACCACTTTTGCGATTTATCACAAGAAATACTATAACGGAGATTTTTTCGATGCCGTGCGGGTTGCCGGGGATTTTTCCGCGTTGCACATGCCTTGGTTTCCTGATTTGGATCTGCTGTCGCCGCAACACCGCTCGGCTTACTTGAAAGGTAATAAATCATCGACCTGGATTACCAATTAGACTCAACTCCCTTGGAGTTAAGATAAATGTAGAGCGGTTTCTTTTTACAGAAGATAGATGCAACGTGCAACGCGCGAATTCTTTGCTGGTATTTGGTTTGTTAATTGATTAATAATGGAATAATTGGGAATTTTATGAAAGTGCCTAAGGTAATTGCCGAAATCGGTTGTAATCATAAAGGTGACATGGAAATCGCCAGGGAAATGATCGGAATCGCGGCGACATTTGCAAAATGCGATTTTGTGAAGTTTCAGAAGCGTTCCAATAAGGAGCTGCTGACGCCGGAAGAGTACAATGCACCGCATCCCAATATGCAGAACAGCTATGGCGATACCTATGGCGCACATCGGGAGTTTCTTGAGTTTGATGTCGATCAGCACCGCCAACTGCAACAATATTGCAAAGAGTTCGGCATCGGTTACTCAACCTCCGTGTGGGATCTGACTTCGGCAAGGCAAATCGCCAGTCTCAACCCTGTGTTCATCAAGATACCTTCCGCGTGCAATCTCAATTTCCCGATGCTCGAATTTCTCGCTAGGGATTATCGCGGTGATATTCATATTTCCGTCGGTATGACCACGTACGAGGAACAAGAACAAATCGTGCAGTTAATGGAAAAATGTCATGCGGCTGAACGTGTCGTGTTGTACGCCTGCACCTCCGGTTACCCCGTTCCATTCGATCAAGTGTGCTTGCTTGAGCTGCAAACGTTGAATAAGCGGTTTGGTTCGCGCATCAAGGAAATTGGATTTTCCGGGCACCACTTAGGAATTGCAGTCGACATTGCGGCGGTAGCGTTGGGTGCATCCTGGATTGAACGCCATTTCACCCTGGATCGCACCTGGAAAGGGACCGATCATGCGGCGTCACTGGAGCCGGATGGCATGCGCCGCCTGGTGCGGGATGTGCGCGCCGTTTCCCAAGCACTGACCTTCAAAGATGCGCCGATATTGGCCATCGAAGCGCCGCAGCGCGCCAAGCTGAAACGGGTTCAGGGGGTACACTTCAACTGATGCGCTGGGTTGCTTTTATGCCGCTGCGCGCCAGTTCAAAATCCATTGTCGATAAAAATGTGCGCCCTATCGCAGGGCGGCCATTATTTGCATGGAGCCTGGAACAGGCGATTGCTTCGCAGTGTTTCGACGAAATTTACGTGGCGAGCGATTCTGCAAGAATCCGTGACAAAGTGCTGGAGGAGTTTCCGGCAGGGGTGATGGTTCTGGATCGTTCCGCCGAAACGTGCACGGACATGGCCAGCACGGAAAGTGCCATGCTCGAGTTCAAACAACGCGCCGCTTTCGATATTTTATGTTTGATCCAAGCCACTTCACCGCTCACGCGTGCGGAAGATTTCATCGCGGCTAAGCAGAAGTTTCTGAATGAACATCTCGATTCCTTGTTAACGGCGGTGCAATCCAAGCGGTTTTATTGGACTGACGAAGGTACGCCGATCAATTACGATCCGCTTAAGCGTCCGCGGCGCCAGGATTTTTCGGGCTGCCTAATGGAGAATGGCGCTTTTTATTTCACCCGGACGAGAATACTGGAGGATTACGGCAACCGGCTTGGTGGGCGTATCGGTATTCATGAGATGGCGCCGGAGACGGCGATCGAGATTGACGATGAAACTGATTGGATCATCGTTGAACAGTTATTGCTGCGGCAAAAGCTGATGGAATCCGGCGCATACGCCGGGCAAGTGAAAATGCTGGTTCTGGATGTCGATGGCACCTTCACGGATGGCGGCATGTACTATGGACCGGAGGGCGAAGCGTTGAAGAAATTCAACACGCGTGATGCGCATGGTTTGCAACTGCTGCGCAAGAATGGCATCGACGTTTGCTTCATGAGCAGCGAAAAAAGCCCGGCCGTGGCGGCGAGAATGAAAAAACTCGGCATCGAAGAATACTATCCGGGCGTCAACGACAAACTTCCGCAGTTGAAAGAACTGGCAAGCCGTAAGGGAATCGCTCTGCAAGACATTGCCTATATCGGTGACGATCTCTGCGATTTGGCATGCCTCGAAAATG
>CAYQZF010000273.1:0-3169 GCA_964421895.1 uncultured Nitrosomonas sp.
TTTGCCTTGTGCTGCCGGTTCCCAGATTTTCTTCAATTGTGCCACTGTCATCTTGGCGCCCCAATAATTTTCCGGATTGATGGCCACCGTCAAAGCATCGAATGCGACCGGTATCTCGATAAATTGCACCTGGGCTTTTTTGCAATCCTTCATTTCGCTTTTCAAGATTGGACGGGAAGCATTGACGATATCGATTTCGCCGCGGCAAAACTTTCTGAAACCGTCGCCGCTGCCGGAAATCTCGACTGTGATATTAACTGCATTCCTTTTTTCCGCTTGAAACTGGCTGGCGGCATTGTGTGTGATCGGGTACACCGTGCTGGAACCGTCAATTTTAATGATAGCTTGCGCATTTGCGATAGCGCTGGTAAAAATTGTTGTGCTCAATACGATTGTTGCAGCGAGTGATTTAAAGCTCTGTAATTGCGGCATTTCAACCTCCAATATTGGTTTGAGATGGCTGCGGCATGTGTGATCGAAGCAATTGGTCTGCTGTGCATCGAATCATACGATATGTTTTTTATGCATGACAGTGCCGCGTCAAAGAAAGATATGGTCGCCGGGAATTCCTGAATTCATGCGGAATTCCCGGCTAATGCACACCGTTATTTACGGGTTTTCGCATTATTTTAGAAATCAACGGTGAGTTGGGTCAGGAATGCGCTGATACTGCCATTATCCCAGCCATGCGTGCGTGCGCCAGCGCCACCTGAGTAACCATTGGTGTTAGTGGTGGGGGTTCCCGCCGTATCGATATTCAGCATATGGACAACGTTGGTCTGAAACTTAACATTCGAATGGGGATACCAGTTCAAGCCGATTCTGACCATATCCGCTTGGCCACCCTTGATGACACCGGAATTCATATCGATAAAATCGTAACCAGCGGCGACTTCCCATGCGCCCCAACCTGAGCCATTCCATTGAAACGGTTTTTTAGGCTTGATACGGTTTGCCGCGCCGTTCCGGACGTGATAGGCCTTGGATTCGCCAGTCAGGAAATAACTGACAAAGCCATAATAACCGGTCAGATGCTCGCCGTTATAGCCGGCGCCATTGATATTGGTACGCAAAAACTCGGCTTGTGCGGAGAAAGGTCCATAGACGAACCAGCCTTCCGCGCCAAAACGATCATAGCTGGTGATGCGCCGATGATTCGGGTCGGTCAGCGCACCGTTACTCAAGTTACCGGTATTCAGGATATTGGAACGATCGACGTTGGTGCCCGGGAAAGCAACGAATGACATACCGCCACCACCGCCATTCGATCCTTCACCGACCATCGTGCCATCCGCGCGGTATTGCGTATTAACTGCCGTGTGTCCGGCGGAGACACCGACATGCAAGAACTTGGTTTCATCTTCCATCCACGGTCTGCCAGATACACGACCAATACCTTGCCAACCGGTATCGCCGGAACCGTTATTACGATTCTGATTGCCGTTGGCGTTAACGGATGTGGCAGCAGCCGACCAAGCGCCGATAGGCTCTGTTTGAAAGGCAAGTCCGGTCTGGAAACGCGGCACAGCATAATTGAGACCGATACCGGTTTTATAAGTATTAGGGTTATCTACGAAGGAGTTGACCGACATATGACGCTCGATAAACGTCAAGAAACGGTTGCTGGCAGCTTCTTCCAAGCTGAACGGCTCCTTGAAAGAACCGATTTTGTATGAGAGCGCATTGGTATGATTCAACCGCACGAAAGCATCGGTAATTCCGGATCCGACCGTGCCATTGCCGCGGCTGAAGTCGTATTCAAATTTGTAATCCCAAATTTTAAAGAAAGTGCCTTCAACGCCGAGGCGCGCACGGCGGATATTGGCGCCGCTATCCAGTTCGTTTGGTGTGTTGGTGCCGGTTGCAGGGTCTGCTTGATTGATGAAATTGTATTGTGAGGCGGGTTGTATCCGGCCATTGAGAGCAACGGAGAAATTTCCATCCTTGGTTGCCCAATGCAAACCACGATCGTCAAATGTGCCATGTATTTTCTCTACTTCTTTGACACGCTCTTCGAGTACTGAAACTTGATTCTTGAGTTGCTCTTTATCGGCTTTTTCGCGTAATCTTACCAGGCGGTCACCGGCAGGCTTATTCTCTGCCTCGGCTGTCCGGTCATCCTGGGTTGAAGCTTGTGCGGGAGTAGCCAGTACCTTTTCGGGAGTTTTCGTTTTTGCTGCATTTTTCTCTGATTTCTCGAATGTGCCCATATGAATCCGGCCAGGTCCCGGTTCTGCAAAAATTTGCTTGGTTTTTGTGTCTACATATAAATCGAGTGCATAAGCACTGGATATGAGACCTAAATTGATTAACGCTGTGGTTGCCAGGGTAAGTCTGAATAATTTTTTCATCTGTCCTTGATCCAGGGTTGAAAAAGTGAGTCATATAAGGTGGCAACCGTTATATAGAAATAATGTTACAGTTTTATGACAGCTACATTTTTCTTGCGACTGGATGACAGAATCAATTATTCGGGACAGAGGTGTTCATCAATTAACTACTTGAGATTAAGATTATTAGTTCTTAAAATATGAATTGCATTGAACGTAAATAAGAACAACTCAGTTACGCAATGCAGCAATGCAAATTTTGCATTTCATAAACTGACGGGAACTTTGATCGAAGAAGAACCTGTCTAATGGGGTGTTTAGTGGAAGTATGTTTTTCCATGTTAAACACTTAATTCTATTAACTAGCTCATTATTTAATAGGAGGAAAATAAAATGGCAACAACCTATGGCACGTCAAGTGCATCAAGCGCAAGCTATGACATGTCCCTGTGGTACGACTCGAAGTACTACAAACTGGGCATGTTAACAATGCTGTTGGTAGCGATATTCTGGATCTGGTACCAAAGAACGTTTGCATACTCACACGGTATGGACTCGATGGAACCGGAATTTGACAAAGTGTGGATGGGATTGTGGCGCGTTCACATGACCCTGATGCCTCTGTTTGCGTTAGTAACCTGGGGCTGGATACTGAAAACCCGTGACACCAAAGAACAGCTGGATAATCTCGATCCAAAATTGGAAGTGAAACGCTACTTCTATTGGATGATGTGGCTGGGCGTATATCTGTTTGGTGTGTACTGGGGTGGCAGCTTCTTCACCGAACAAGACGCAAGCTGGCACCAAGTGATCATTCGTGACACCAGCTTCACGCCAAG
>CAYQZF010000274.1:0-3157 GCA_964421895.1 uncultured Nitrosomonas sp.
ATCTGAGCTGCAATACCCGCTGGGCACTCCACCCACTCTGCCAAAGTGCCGAATGGTGCAGTATACGTAGATAGAGAGTATTGTGTGAACCAGGTAAAAATGACACTCAAGCGCAAAGGCTGCCATAATGCCACGATCATAAAAGCCAACATGAAAGACAGAAATCGCCAAAAAGATCGTTGACTATCATCAATTCGTTCGCCCTATAAGCGCGTCTTTGCACGCTGCAACAAGAAATCTCGTTATCACGGATTGAAGAAAGTGAAGTTTCAGGTGGGTATTCGCGCACTGGCATTCAATTAAGCGCCTTATGGCTCTGGGCGTCGAGCGAATCGCATTGCTGCCTGGCTACACAATCCCTCTATCTGCTTGTAAACGCACCACGTTGCTACGTTTCTTTCCTGTTGCTATTTCATCAAGGCGGGCCTCCCATGCGGCTAATGCAGCTTGCTTTTCTTTGAAATAGTCATGCCTGTCATAATGCGCTGCTTGCACACCGGAAATACCATGCGACAGTAACTGTGCACGAGTGTCCCGACTTATGCTCATGCCAGCCAACATTGTTTCACAGGTGCGTCGGATATCACGCAAGTTAAATCGATCGCAGCCCATTACTGTACAGATTTCAGTGACACGCTTACCCGGAGTTTCCAGAGCCATCATCGTTTCATCGTGTGAGGTGAACAGCTTGGCTGTATTACCTTCTTTTGCGCGTTCCACAAGTTCAGTCACGAGTGAGATAGCCTTCGATGCCAGCGGTAAAAGGTGTTCTCGCGGCGCGGTACGTTTACCCTTTGGGTCGAATAATCGTAGTGTTCCAAGTTCAGGATCGAAATCAGCTACAGTAACGCGCAGCAATTGAGCAATACGCTGCCCACCCGCCAACAGAGCAAGTCGCAGAGCTTTGTCGGCCAAGGTGTCGCCCAAGTGTGTGATGTATGCTTTCATTTCATCAGCCGATAGGGTGCGATTACCGGCAGTCACGGCAATGGCAGGAACTACTTCAACCGGGTTGCTCTCGATGTTAAACGGAATCAGTTCAGCTGGCAGCGTTGCAGAGAATGGCGCTTTTTTCGCGGAATTGTAGGCAGCCGATATGTAACTCCGCAGAATGCCAGCAGCGCGAACTTTACCCGCCTCTTGAACTTTGCGAATCAATGCGGCCACCTGATATGGGGTAACCTCGTTGGCTGGCGTATTGGCAATAACCTCATCGGTAAAAACATGACACTTAAAAGCGCTTCTTGTTGATGCAGCACTCCTTTTTTTTCCTTTGGCGTCGAGCAGGCGCGTATAGGATTCTAGCAAAGCGCGTAAGGTTAAATGCTTACGATACTCCGCCTTATGCTTGATTGCAGTTTGCGCTTCCTTCTCGGCTGCCATGGCTTCCCGGCGCTCACGAAGTAGTTTACGTGGATCTAGGCCTTGGTCAGTTAGCACTTTGAGGCGTGTTGCCTCTTCTTGTGCTTTGCCTACCGACCAAGTACGCACATTCCCTATGGTTAGCCGAATAGTTTTGTTGTGTAATGAAGTCTCGAAGATATAGGATCTAGTGCCTGTAGCGGTGACGCGCAGCCCTAGCCCAGGAGTCTTATTGTCCCAATAGATACTCTGCTGCTTGCCTGGTTTACAACTGTAGCCATTCACCCGACTTGCCGTGAAATTATCTTTACGCATTCTCGTCTTTCCCATGTAGGGGCTATGTAGGATTATTATATCAACAAATAGGGATACAAATGAATGAGTAATTTATGGTGCAGTAATAAAAAATATTGTTATTTCGTGATTTACGTCATGTTACATATTTTTCTGCGTTGATTGATATTATTTAAGAATGTGATTCGTAATCAGTAGGTCGGAGGTTCGACTCCTCTCAACAGCACCAATGATTTCAATGGGTTGCGATATATAAGCTGTCTAAAAATTCTCATTCGGTACACTTTAATGAGAAATGATAATGGCATCCATCACAAAAACCCAGTCCAACACCTTCAAAGTATTAATCAGAAAGAGCGGAATTGCTACTCAAATTAAGACATTCAAAACCAAAACAGATGCTCAAAAATGGGCAAGACTCATTGAATCTGAAATAGATCGAGGCATTTTCATCGATAGAAGTGAGGCAGAAAGAACCACCGTTGGTCAATTAATCGAAAGATATATCCAAGAAGTAACCCCCTTAAAACGTTCAGCAAAGAGCGATAAGCAGAGAATGTTATTTCTGAAAAAGTATTTTGGTCATTACATTGTCAGCCAACTGCAAAGCAAACATATTGCCACTTACCGAGATAAAAGACTAGCCGAAGGAAAACAAGGCTCAACAGTTGTTAAGGAAATAGGCTCATTATCTCATCTGATTGATATTTCAATTAAAGACTGGGGCATTCCACTCACAAATAATGTAGCCATGCTAGTACGCAAACCCAAACAATCCAGGGGACGTGATAGACGGCTTGTAGAAGATGAAGAGCATATACTGTTACAAGCAGCAAAAAACAGTAAATCTCCACTACTTGCCCCAATCATCATATTAGCCCTTGAAACGGGAATGAGACTGGGCGAATTACTATCATTAGACTGGAATAGTATAGACCTAAAAAAACAAATTGCACTATTGCCCATTACCAAGAATGGCGACTCAAGAACAGTGCCACTATCCAAAAAAGCAATCGAAACACTAAAAGGAATTCCGCGCAAACTAAATGACTCAAGGGTATTTTGGACTTGGCTTCGAGCGGATAGCTTTGAAAATGCTTGGCGAAGAATGCTCAGCAAAACAACCATTCAAAATTTAAGATTCCACGACCTGAGGCACGAAGCCTGCTCAAGATTTTTTGAACGAGGTTTCAATATCATGGAAACAGCACATATCAGCGGCCATAAAACACTGCAACAACTGAAACGCTACACACACCTGAAAGCAGAAGATATTGTAACTAAGATGAATGCCCAACTTTAAACTAGAAGTTGGTCATCTTAGGTTAAGAAGAATCAAGATAAGTCGTTAAGCAGTAGATTAACTGAGACTTTTGCAAAACGACGCAAATTTCTCATTCCAAAGTAACTTTGGATTAATTTGTGAGGGAATTGGGCATTTGTAGCCATTTTTCCCGCAAATGAGCCAAGAACAATCACTCTAAACCGGGCATTTCCGGTC
>CAYQZF010000275.1:0-3078 GCA_964421895.1 uncultured Nitrosomonas sp.
CCTTCCGCGGTTTCCCGGATGCGCGTGATGCCGCCGTTGCTGATTTTGATGCGATACAGTCCGGCCGGTGAGGCATGCACGGTTCTGGCGATAATCGCGCGCATCACACCAGCATGCGCGACGATCAGAACATGGCTGCCGCGATGGCGTTCGATGACTTCTTCATATGCAGAACCGATACGCTGCATGAAATCCTCGAGCGGCTCCGCGCCGTCCGGACGCTGATTGACCGGATCGCGCAAGAAAGCCTGATACTCAGCAACACGGCCGATTTTGATGTCGTTGTGACTCAATCCTTCCCATACGCCAAATCCGACTTCCTTGAAACGCGATTCAATCGCGACATCGATTCCGTGACGTTCACCGAGTGCAAAGGCAAATGCCTGGCAGCGCTGCAGCGGGGAAGTGATGATGTGATCCCAGTCATTATAGTTTCCGACAGCATGCCACATTTGCGACCATCCTTTCTCGCTCAGAGGATCATCCACGCCGTGACCGCGATAGCGGCGCCCCCCGGCGGGTTGGCCGTGGCGGATCAAATCAATCACTGTTTCTGTCATAAGAATTTTGCGGAAATATGGGATAGATACGGTAGTTTAGCTGATTTGACCGGCGCAAAAGTGAGTCGAAGCAAAAAAGTAAACTGTCCGTGACAATTGTTCTACAGTTCGGTGGTAGTAAGTCCGGCTTCTTGGAAAGGAAAGTCAGAGAAGCTTTATCCCGTTTTTTGAAACTGTCATTAACAATATAGCAATTCAATATAGCAGTTGATACGGTTTTTCAGGGTAGAGTATTTATAATCCCAGCTTGTGTGGATCAGACTCTGATACTCTTTCCTCTTGAATATCCTTTTCTTGGCCGGGATAGATGATTTTCAATAATCGCCATATAAGTCAAGCTACTGTGAGTTCCCCGGCTTTGCCTGGGGCTTACCTCGCTGAATTATTCCTCCGTTTTTGGTTTTTGCTCCAGTGAATTGATTTGTTCCAAGATCGCCTGCTTTTCATTTTCCAATTCGGTGTAGCGCGCATACAGCCGGTTCAAGTCGGCGGTATATTTCTCGATCCGCCGCTCCCTTTCCTGTTTCAATTGCATTAAGTCATCATAATTAGGAATCGGGATGCTTTTCCCAGGTGTGCTTGGCTGCGGCACAACCATGCTAGGTTCGGACATCTCGTTGCGGCGTAACTCTTGGATCATCATGAATTGCTGCTGGACAGATTGCGATTCTTGTTGCAGACGGACTAATGCTTTTTCCAGCTGACGTGCTTGCGACGTGGAATCGGCCTGAATGGCGAGCGGTAAAGCAAATAGTAATAAAAAAAGAACTGTTCGCATGGTATAAGCGCCTATTAAAAATAATGACCGAGAACAAAATAACAGCTTTTTGTTGTTTAGAGACCTTCTTCGGTAAAGCTATCAGCGACTGATTGCAGTTTCGCCGGAGATGCTGATAAACACTGAATGCCGGCCTCAGCAATGCCCATGATTCACCGATTGTATGACTGGGCAATTTGCCACTAATATAAACGCTTGCTCAAACGGCATCAAATGTTGTGTCTCTGCTTCATTAGTTTGGTTTTAAATTGCATAATGATGCGAGATTATGGTTTGGCTGCTATTCCGACGCTTTCAATATTCAGGACAGGCTCAATATCGAGCTTTAGATGCTCTCGGCATAAATCAGCTATAGGTATTCCCCTCAGCCTGCTTCAATATCTGCATGATCTGGCTTTCCGAAAATCGCTGCTTATTCATGAGTAAAATTCCTCTTCGTCTATGATAGAAAATTCTACTGCTTTACTCCTCTAATTTTTGAGTGGATTACCAGCTGTTTTTCTGACAGGTATATCAATGCAAAAACATTGAATTACTTTTCTAATGTAATAATCACTTAATCTACTGTTTCTTACCATCTTACTAGACCAACAGATCTTGTCTGCTAGTCTAGAGTCTTCTTTTTTTGAGTAGCTAAACACACATTTGCCCAGAAATTTTTATTAGCTACTCAATTAAATTGAGATTTAATAATGCTGCATGGAACAACAAGAAACAACAAATCCTGTTATTAACTGATATTTATAAGGAATTATTGAGTGTATGAGTGCTACTGAGATGATTTTGGATATCGTTACAGATTACAGAAGGTAAACCATAATATTTTCTGAATCACTCATTTTTAATGCATTTCAAAAATATTAATTCCATGTAGCTACTTATGTAGCTACTCAATAGTTGTGGCTTATGATTAAAGTTGGATTCAAGGACTTTAATTGTAACAAGTGCATATTTAGTAATCCAATCGGTTATTATGGAATAAGGATCCATTTTGGAGTCAAATAAGCTAAAATGGTCCTTTGATTTGGGGATTACTATGCCAATAAATGTAAAGCTTTCGGAAAATCTTGTTGCTCAAGCCAAGCGCCATGCACAAATTCAACATCGGTCGGTTCCAAAGCAGATCGAATACTGGTCTCAAATTGGTAAAATTGCTGAGGAAAATCCCGATTTACCATTTAGTATGATCCGCGACATACTGATCGCTGACCAGGAAGAGTCCCTCAATGAATATCAATTCGAGTGATGCGATTATATGTTACACCAACATTTGAACGAGCTGTAAAGAAGCTGCATACACGTCAAAAAGCCGATCTTGATGAAGCTGTGCGTGCCATTGCAGCGGATCCGGAGTGCGGTGAAGCAAAAGTTGGCGATCTACTTGGCGTCCGGATTTACAAGTTTCGTTCATCAAACCAGCTGTGCATGCTGGCATATCGTATCCTTGAAAAGGATAGCTTAAAGCTATTGGCTTTCGGGCCCCACGAAAACTTTTACCGTAACCTTAAACGACACGAAGGGTAATTTTTTCAGGATGGCTAGCCATACACAGCCAGCTTCAAGTCAGGTAAAGTGAAAAATCCCAGATGTTCACTCTGGATTTCCCCTAAATACATCAACATACTACCAGCGATAAAATAAATTATCGTAAGCTAGATAGTCTTTCGCGATTCAAAAATAGGTTCTTCTGATCGCCGTCAAAATTCTAACCAACCCATCAAAAGTGAGAAATACCAATCG
>CAYQZF010000276.1:0-3077 GCA_964421895.1 uncultured Nitrosomonas sp.
GGTAATGGTGACATGCCCCTGTTCATCGATCGATGCGATATCGCCGGTATTCAACCAACCATCCGGGGAAATCGCCGCTTTTGTTGCTTCGGGGTTGTTCCAGTAGCCCAGCATTACGTTCGGCCCGCGAACCAGCAGCGCATTGTTCTCACCCAGCTTGACTTCCACACCGGGAATCGGCAAACCGACGCTGGCGGGTACGTTATCCTCAACCCGGTTGGCGCACACCACCGGACTGCTTTCCGTCATGCCATAACCTTGCAACACTGGCAATCCAAGGCCGATAAAGATACGTGAAACTTCAGCGGACAAAGCGGCGCCGCCGCTCATCACCATGCGCAAACGTCCACCCATTTTGCCCAGTACTTTGTCGGCCACCAGTCGCTTGAGTATCGGCCACAAAATATGCGACAAGCGCCGGTACCCTCTACGTTGCTGGAGCTCAAACTGGCTGTACCCGGTTTCCACCGCAAAGTTGAACAGCCAGCGCGCAAAACCCGAACCTTCGGCCAGTTTTGTCCGGATACCTGAATAAACCCGTTCATAGATGCGCGGCACCGAAATCAGCAAAGTCGGGCGGATGGTCAGCAAATCTTCCTGTAACTGCGGAATCGAGCGTGCGTAGGCAATCGTCGCACCCGCCATCATCGGCACGTAATAACCCGAAGTGCGTTCGAACGTATGCGACAACGGCAGAAAGGACAGCAGCAAATCTTCCGGCAGCACTGGAATCACTTGCAAGCAACTGGCCGTGTTACTCAAGATATTGTGGTGACTGAGCATTACCCCCTTGGGGCGGCCGGATGTGCCGGAGGTATAAATGATCGTGGCCAGCGCATGCGGATCGCTGGGGATATGCTGCACCTCACTAGCATGAACCGACGACAACCAATCCATCGTAGCGACGACACGGACATTGTCGCAAGCATCGATACTATCCGGTTCAAACGGCCGGAGAATCACGACTCGCTGCAATCCTTCTATTTCATTATGTATGGTCAAGAATTGCTGCCATTGGTGCGAATTATCCAACAGCAATAACTTAACACCGGCATCGTTGATGACGTACGCAGCATTCTCAACCCGGTCGTCGGTGTATAAAGGAATCACCACCAACCCGAGTCCCAATGCCGCTTGCTCGAACATCACCCATTCCGGGCAGTTCTTCATCATCACCGCGACACGATCACCCGGAACCAGCGATTCCTTGAGCAACGCAACCTGCCAGCGCGCCACCCATTGATTCATCTGCTCCCAGGTATAGTCTGCCCATTCTTCGCTGATCGGGTTGAAATAACGATAGGCCGCTTTTTGCGGTGAACGCTGTACACGTTCTCTAAAAAGACCGTCCAGCGTTTTGGCCGCTTCCAGCGGAATGATACTTGTCGTTTCAGCTTGCTCGGCTTGCATAATGCTCCTTTTTATACCGGGATTTCTGTCAGCATCCATCAATCCTTGTCTTGCTCATCCTCACCGTCACTGCTGCCCTCTTCGTCCGAAGAAATACTCTCCACCATTTCAGCTGCCGCAGCGGCTGCGGCGCTTACCGCCGCAACAAAACCGGCAGCACCCGCCCCAGCGGCGCTCGCCACGTGACTGATCGCGCCGGAAATTCCCGTATCCATCCTTGTTTCATGACCGAAATCAGGCGGAAAATCGTCCACTTTAACCACCCGGCTGCGCAGATCCTTCAGCTTGTTGAGCAGATCCGCTTCTTCCTGCGTGATGATGTGCAGTTGCAAGGCCTGCGCAATCTGTCCGTCGCCATGATCGGTGATTTTGTGCTGCTTGACGGCTTCGCGTAGCTTGGCTTCGATGGCACTGCATTGAATGACGCATTGCAAAGCCTGCTCCAACTCTGCCATGGGCTCGTTATCAGCCGTCGGCACAAAAACCCCAGTGGTCAACCGGTCGCGCACCGCGCCCGGCTCCATCATCAGTCTGGCGACTTCATGCGCCAGTGCATCGGATGGTGGTCTGCAACGTTTGCCAAGCGGGAACACCAACGCGCGCAGCAGCCAGATAAAGGCGATATGCGCCGGGAAGTTGGTCAGGAATTCATCGAACGCTTGCTGCAAGCGGTACAACGCATCCTGCATGGACCAATGCAGCAACGGCAAATCCGCGCCGGGGCGGCCGTCATCCTCGAATCGTTTCAAAGTAGCCGAGCACAGATACAGCAAACTCAAGATATCACCCAGGCGCGCAGACAATCGTTCGCGGCGTTTGAGCGAGCCGCCCAGGCGCATCAACCCGATATCGGCGATGCACGCAAAGCTG
Organism: uncultured Nitrosomonas sp.; assembly: GCA_964421895.1. Taxonomy (GTDB): domain Bacteria; phylum Pseudomonadota; class Gammaproteobacteria; order Burkholderiales; family Nitrosomonadaceae; genus Nitrosomonas. The sequence continues at coordinate 2,281 of CAYQZF010000276.1, forward strand.
GCGGAGTAGCGCGCCAATTGACGGTAATAAGCAGCCGTTTCCGGCGCGCAATTTTCCGGCGCATTGTCTTTAATATGATCGCCGAACAGCGCATAAACCACAGCGTTTACCGTGTTACGCAGGGTGAATTTGGCATGCCCGATCAAGGCTTCGTCAAACGCCAGCGATGCGCTGTCCGGATTGTTATCATGCGTTGCGTTAACCTCTTTCAGCAAATAGGGATGGCAGCGGATCGCACCCTGGCCGAAAATGATCATATTGCGCGTCAGTATGTTAGCGCCTTCCACCGTGATGCTGACCGGGATTTGTTGATAAGTACGCCCCAGATAATTTCTCGGCCCGATGCAGATGCCTTTGCCGCCGTGTATATCCATCGCATCGTTGACCGCCTGACGTCCGCGTTCGGTCAGATGATATTTGACGATCGCCGACGCGACGGAAGGCTTCTCGCCCAGATCGACCGCGCTGGTGGTCATGACACGCGCGGCATCCATCATGTAAGTATTGCCGCCGATACGCGCCAATGCCTCCTCGATGCCTTCAAAATAACCGATCGGCGTTTTGAACTGCACACGTACCCGGCCATACGCACCCGCAGTGCGCGCCGCCAATTTCGCCGCACCCACGCTGGTAGCTGGTAACGAAATGGCGCGTCCGACCGATAGGCAGTTCATCAGCATGCGCCATCCCTGTCCGACGCCTTCTTGTCCGCCGATGATCCAATCCATCGGGATGAACACTTCCTTGCCCCAGTTCGGGCCATTCTGGAATACGCCGTTGAGCGGATAATGCCGCCG
>CAYQZF010000277.1:0-3036 GCA_964421895.1 uncultured Nitrosomonas sp.
AGCAAACTCCATCTGGATGCACCGACATTGATGGCTGCCCTATTACACGATGTCGTCGAAGACACGGATATCTCTAAGGTGGAAATCACTGAGCGATTCGGCGAATCGGTGGCGGAATTGGTCGACGGCGTCTCCAAGCTGACCAAAATCGAATTCCAAACCCAAGAAGAAGCACAGGCCGAAAACTTTCGTAAGATGTTATTGGCGATGGCACGCGATGTGCGCGTCATCCTCATCAAACTGGCGGATCGATTGCATAATATGCAGACACTTGAAGCCATGCTACCGGCAAAACAACGCCGCATCGCCCGAGAAACCCTGGAAATTTATGCGCCGATTGCCCACCGGCTGGGACTCAATAATATCTACCAGGAACTGCAAGAGCTGGGTTTCCGCTATTCTTATCCGCTGCGCTACCGGGTTTTGCAAAAAGCCACCAAGGCTGCGCGGGGCAATCGGCGTGAAGTTGTGGGGAAAATCCTTGATGCGATCAACCTAAAATTAAAAGAAGCGGGACTGGAAGCTGATGTGACCGGACGGGAAAAGCACTTGTACAGTATCTACATGAAAATGGTGGAAAAACACCTGTCATTTTCCGAAGTTCTGGATATTTACGGTTTCCGCGTGATTGTCAAAGACATTCCTTCGTGTTATGTCGCACTGGGTATGTTACACAGCCTGTATAAACCCATCCCCGGCAAATTCAAGGACTACATTGCCATTCCGAAAGCCAACGGCTATCAATCGCTGCACAGTACATTACTGGGCCCGTTCGGCATACCCATTGAAATACAAGTCCGCACCGCAGAAATGCACCGCATTGCTGAAAATGGTGTTGCTTCGCATTGGCTCTATAAAAGTTCGGATGGCGACTTCAATGAGTTACATCTAAAAACCAGTCAGTGGCTGCAAAGTTTACTGGAAACGCTCAGCGGCTCGACCGATTCTCTGGAATTCCTGGAACACCTTAAAATTGACTTGTTCCCCGGCGATGTTTTCGTTTTCACGCCGCAAGGAAAAATCCTCACACTACCGAGAGGCTCAACCGCCGTTGATTTTGCTTATGCGGTTCATTCCGATGTCGGTAATTGCTGTGTCGCCGCAAAAATCAACAGTGAAAATGCGCCGTTACGCACCAAACTGAAAAGTGGTGATCGCGTCGAAATCGTTACCGCTCCCTATGCTAAACCCAATCCGGCCTGGCTCAGTTATGTCGCGACCGGCCGAGCGCGCTCGAATATTCGCCATTTCCTCAAAACTATTCAATACGACGAATCTGTTAAGTTGGGCGAACGGATGTTAAATCAAGCACTGCTATCTTTTAATATGAATCCGGATATCATTACCGAAACGCAATGGGAAAAATTAGTGCGCGACAGCGGCGTCAAATCCAAAGAAGAATTGCTTGCCGAAATGGCACTCGGCAAACAACTCCCGGCCGTGGTGGCAAAACGGCTGCTTTCCCCTGCGGAATCCATTTCCCCTGAGCAAAAAGCGGGGCCGATCACCATATTGGGAACCGAAGGCATAACCGTGCAATTCGCCAAATGTTGTCGGCCTATCCCTGGTGACGCCATTATCGGCGTAATCAAAAAGGATTCCGGATTGACCATCCACGCGCACGATTGCGGTAATGTCACCAGCAATCAGAAAAATCCTGAAAATTATTTGGATGTCACTTGGGGTAAAGACATTACCCGGACGTTTGAAGCCAGTATCAAGGTAACAACATTAAATAAACAGGGTGTGCTGGCGCGCGTCGCCGCTGTCATTGCCAAAGCGGAATCCAACATTGACGATATCGCGATGCAAAGCGAGGATGACTTCATGCACATGCGCTTTATTCTGCAAGTCAACAACCGGCATCATCTGGCACAAGTCATGCGTAGTTTGAGACACCTCAGGGAAGTCGCTAAAATCAGCCGTGTGAAGGGCTGACATTGTTTTTGAGCGATAACCGGATAACCGCTCGCTTTGTCCGGTCCTTAAAGCAGCCGGGCTAATAACGATTCAAAACAATCTCCAGCACAAACTTGCTGCCGATATAAGCCAGTAGTAATGTAACAAATCCCGCCAAAGTCCAGCGGATTGCAATCCGCCCCCGCCAACCGTAAAACTGCCTTCCGGCCAGCAAAGCAGCGAAAACACCCCATGAAATAAAGCCGAACAATGTTTTATGCGAGAAAGTCAGCGGCTGACCGAAAACCTCTTTGGAGAACACCACGCCGCTTAACAGGGTCAGTGTCAACAAAATAAATCCAATCCAAATGATATGAAACAGCAATTTTTCCATTGCCAGTAAGGGTGGCAGGTTTGTCAGCACCGAGCGTGCAGCCGGATGATGCAATTGGCGTTCCACGACCGTCATCAGCAAGGCATGCAGCGCTGCAATTGTCAGTAAACTATAAGCCATCATGGCAACCAGCAAATGCGCTTTAAATGCAGGCAGTTCGGTATTTTCCAGCACGCGCAGTGAGGGAAAAAACAGCGGCAATAGAACGGCAATCGCGGATGCTGCGGCTACCGGCGCAACCAGCGTTTGCAACCCTTGCAAGCGTTTGAAGAAGCCGGAAAACCAATAAATAAATGCTGTTAACCAAACTATCGCGGAAATCGCGTTACTCACGCCAAAACGCAGTCCTGCGCCCACAAACATCGACTGATAAAGTGTCAGGGCATGCAACGACAAAGGAACGAGCATGGCATAATGCATCCAACTGATCGCCGCCGAAGCAGGCTCATTCGCCTGCAATGATGGCTGATTCCAAGTATTGCGCCAAAAATACCAACCGATCAGTATATAAAGCAAAAAGGCCGCGGGATAAGTTAAAATGCTGATCATTGACAGTGCAAATTTTTAGAAGACTGAAATAACTGTTAAGTCTACATGGCACGTTAATAAATTCAAAGCATTCTCCCGGAATTTGTTAAACATGAATACTCGCACTGTTCACGATCCATTTATTTCTATGAGGTTTTAAGTATGTTCGATAATCTGACCAGCCGGCTGAGCGGCGTCATTAAAACATTGCGCGG
>CAYQZF010000278.1:0-3032 GCA_964421895.1 uncultured Nitrosomonas sp.
CCGATCTGTTGCCGGGCTTTGACTCTAATCTGTTCGCTGCTGTTGATGAGTTGTTGATCGAGAACTTTCACGCTACCGTGAAAAGCCTGGCGCAGACCGCCGATAATGGTCAGAAAAGTCGTTTTGCCGGATCCGGAAGGTCCGGTGATCAGTACGATCTCACCTTTGCGGATTGACAGAGTGATGTCTTTCAGCACCGGTTGCGTTAACGCGCCGCTGCCAAAGCTGAAATCCAAGTGTTCGACATCGATGACCGCCGGCATCAGAACATATCCGCCGGATTGGCGTCCTTTAACTTACGGATGGCCAGCAATCCGGCCATGATGCACATGGAAAGAATAAATAAAAACACTGTGATCATCTTGCTCCAGAGCATCGGCATAGGCATATACATTTGCGTTTCCGCCAGGTGGTATAACCCCAGGGAAAGCACGTAACCCGGAATAAACCCCAGCACAGCTAGAAAGAAAGCCGAAGCAAACACCAGACGGACAAAATAACCGTGCTCATAACCCATGGCTTTCAGCGTGGCGAATTCGTTGCGGTGATTGGCGATGTCGGTGAACAAAATCTGATAAACAATCACCAAACCGACCACCCATCCCATCACCGTGCCGAAACCGAAAATAAACCCGATCGGCGCGTTATTGGCCCAATAATCCTTCTCGTATTTCAGCAATTCCTCATAACTGAAGATATTGACGAACTCGTTGAGTTGGCTTCTAAGTTCCGCCTTAACCCTTTGGATCGATGCACCGGGATGGAGTTTGATGACGCCCATGTCGATCTCGCTGAGATTCCTTCTAGGAAAAATGCGCATAAAATTTAAATCGCTGACCGCCACATTACCATCGGCGGCAAACGACACACCCAGGCGGAATAATCCAATGACGTTCACTTTATAATCGTTAATTTCCGTAACATTCCGGCCCTCCTCGAGCAATTGCCGCATGGGACCGAATTCCGGACGGGAGTACTCGTCAAACAGTACGGTATCCTTGAACCGCAACTCATGCCGCTTGTTTTTGATCTCTTCGACATTGAAGATCATCGAATCCGGGTCGAAACCGTAAACCATCAAAGTTCGTTTGACCTGGGTTTGGATATTTTTGAATGGCGCTAACCCGAGATATAGCGGATAAGCTTCCGCAACCGCCGGATTTCCCAAAACACGCATCAACTCACTGCGCTTGAATTGAATCGGCCGCCACATGGCCTCACTTTGTCTGTGCATCAGAAATAAATCGCCGCTCAATTTAACCGGTGCGGAGGCTGCACTGGCGTACAGTGAATCCTTAAAACCCAATTGCATGAACACCAAAACGCAAGCGAACAATACCCCGAAAATTGCAGCCACCAGCTTGGATCGGTCAAAAACGAGCTGCCGCCAAGCCAAGCGGGCAGGGAAATAAAACCAGGTCAGCTTATTCACGGTGCAATCCGCACCTTAACTTGCCGGAAGATCTGATGCTGTAAATCGGTCACCGCTTCCGGCTCCAGTGTCAGGCGCACTTCGATAATGCGATTATCGCGGTCGGCCAGCGGATCGGTATCGTTGATATCGTTTTTCCTGACCAGAAACCCCAATTCCCTGACTTGCGCGCGATAGTTCCGCTGGAAACCGGCCGCATGAATACAGCCCGGCTGACCTACTTTTACCCGTAGTAAATCGGATTCGTAGACTTCCGCCACGACATCGAGCTGCGACAAATCCGCCATTTCCAGCAAGCCCTTATCGCCGATCCGTTCGCCCGGGCGCGTGTAAATTTTCAGCACGGTGCCGCTGATCGGCGCGGCAATGCGGGTATTGTTGAGTTCCGCTTCATTAACTTTCTGCTCGGATCGCGCTTGAGAAATTTCCGCCGCCAAACGCTTCAGATTGATTTGCGATTGTTCGAACGCTAAGCGCTTGGCATCGGTGATCGAGACACTCGTTGCGGAGCTGAGTTCGAGCGATTGATGGCGCAGATACTCTCTTTTATTGAAAGCCAGCACGGCTTGCTCTACCGCGCGCTGTGCTTCGAGCGCCTTGATGCGCGCTTTGGTTGCTTCAACCTGCGCTTTTTTCTTGAAATGATCGGACAGTAACGCTACGGTATCGCCGGATTTAACCGGATCGGCTTCTTCAAAAAAGAGCTGTTCAACGCGCGCACCCTCCGGGCCGGCGTTATGAGAAATTTTAATGACGCGCGAACGCGGTTCAATGCGACCCAGCGCACCTATGCCTTGCTGATTATCCGGCAAGCAGCTCCTCTCGGCGAATGCGCTGAAATTCGCAAAAAACAAGCTTACAACAGCAAAAATACAATAACGCGCTTTACGGTACATAACTCACTTCTCAGATAAATTCACCCGGAATACGATCGCCAGGATTATGCATGATCGGATTACGATCGTCACACCTTCGCTTTGCAAGCAATTCTTGACAGACCGGTTGCTACTCGGGTAAGTTTGCGCCCTCACGTTCAGGTGCCTGCAAATTTTTTGCAGGTTAAACGGGAAACCGGTGCGTCTGATTCGAATCAGGCAATGCCGGTACTGCCCCCGCAACGGTAGTTGAGTTAACGATCTGCATCACGCCACTGTGCAACAGCACGGGAAGGCGCAGATCTGGAATTATTCCGCTCATCAGTCCGGAGACCGGCCCGAAGTGTACATTACTGCGAGGTTGCGGCGGGCACCGGTGGCTTTCAGACGGTTTTTTTTAAACCGCTCACGTTATCCATTTCCGAATTCTTCTTCCGCATTCGCACTTTTTAAATTCGACAACGCGCGGGTGTGCGCGGAGGAATCAAAATCATGCAGAAATGCCGTTTAACGGCACTGGCCGCGCTTTATCTCGGCGCGGCTATGAATGTGTTTGCCACTGATGCTGATCATCAGAAACAACCGGTTATCGTCACGGCCGCACGCACGGCTCAGACCGCCGACGCTGCGCTCGCTTCGGTCACGGTGATTTCGCGCCAGGACATCGAACGCCAGCAGGCGCGTTCGATTCAGGATTTGTTTCGCGGCGTGCCGGGAATGAGTAT
>CAYQZF010000279.1:0-3024 GCA_964421895.1 uncultured Nitrosomonas sp.
GGATGATCTCCAGCCTCTCCTGGATATCCGCAATGAACGGCAGAAAGCGCTGGCGGTGTAAGCCGTCTTTGTACAGTTCATCGGGCGGGCGGTTGGACGTTGCGACCACAACTACACCAAGTGTGAACAATTCCTTGAACAGCCGGGTCAGCACCATGGCATCGGCAATGTCGGTGACTTGTAATTCATCGAAGCACAGCAGTGAGGTTTCATTGGCAATTTGCCGCGCAACCGGCGGAATCGGATCGTCGCCGCTACGCTGGCCATGCTGCGCCCGTTCGTGTGCGGAAAGATCGTGCCAAGCTTTGAGCCGGGCATGGATATCGAGCATGAATTCATGAAAATGGATGCGCCGCTTGGCCGGGGTTGCCGCCACGGTGTAAAACAAATCCATCAGCATCGATTTGCCGCGCCCGACACCGCCGTAGAGGTAAACACCCTTGGGAGCTGGTTTGTTGCCACCAAACCAGCGCAATAAACTAGTTGTCCATTGTTTTCCGCTGGGCCGGTATTCGATCAGTTCATGATGCAACCGCTCCAGGCTGGCGATTGCGCTGGCTTGATGGGCATCTGGCTGTAATTCGCCCACTTCGATCAGCGCATGGTATTCAGCTTCGGGACCGGTTTTTTGCGGAGGTTGCGGCATGTTGTACTGGCGATATCGATTATTCGCTGGAGTGCGCAAATTTTGCTTGTCCGGCGAGCCAGACCAGAATCAACACCGGCAATCCCAACAGCGCGGTGGCGATGAAAAAGGTTTCATAACCGTAGGCATCGACAAATTCACCGCTGAAACCGGCGATGAACTTGGGCAACAGCAGCATGACCGAACTGAACAGCGCGTACTGCGTTGCCGAATACGCTGAGTTGGTCAGACCGGATAGATAAGCGATGAAGGCGCAAGACGCAATCCCGGCCGAAAGATTATCGGCGGAAATGGTGAAAATCAAGCCGCTGACGTCATGCCCGCGCCCGGCCAGCCAGACAAACAGCAAATTGGTTGCGGCGGATAGCACAGCGCCGAGAAACAGCGTGCGCATGATGCCGATTTTCGCCGTCAGCACGCCACCGATGGCGGCACCGGCAATGGTCATGATGACGCCGTAGACTTTGGAAATCGTGGCGACTTCGTCCTTGCTGTAACCCATGTCGACATAAAACGGATTGCTCATGACACCCATGACGACATCGGAGATGCGATAAATGGCGATCAAACCGAGAATCAGCAGCGCTTTACGGCCATGACGCAGCAGAAAGTCGCGAAACGGTGCGATCAATGCGCTGTACAGCCAAACCAGCAGCACCTTGATGCGCTCGGACATGACCCAATGTGCCAGCGCACGCTGGGCGATTTGTTCGTTCTCTGAGACAGTGCGACTGTATGGAACCTCCGGTTCGCGAATGATCAATGTGGTGACAATGCCGACCGCCATACTAACCGCCATCACCAGGTACGCGAAGCGCCACGGCGCGTGATCGTATGCATCAGCGCTGGCATCGACTGCTGCCGCAATCCACAATACTCCGGCGGATGCGAGAATCATCGCGACGCGGTAACCGGCCTGGTACGTTGCTGCCATCGCACCTTGCAATTCCACCGCGACCGCTTCGATACGGTAAGCATCCAGTGCGATGTCCTGCGTCGCCGAAGCAAACGCTACGGCCAGCGCGAAAAAAACCAGATTCGGCAGATTGACCACGGGGTCAGTCAAGGCCATGCCGATCAAAGCACAGGCGATGACGATTTGCGACAACAACAACCACGCACGCCGCCGCCCCAGCCAGCGTGTCAGCAATGGCAACGATAAACGATCAACCAGCGGCGACCATAGCCATTTGAAACTGTACGCCAGACCGATCCAGCTCAAGTAACCGATGGTCGCGCGATCGATGCCCGCTTCGCGCAGCCAGAACGACAGCGTGCCCATAATCAGCAGTAGCGGCAACCCAGCAGAAAATCCCAGCGACAGCATGCCGAGTACGCGCGGGTGTGTGTAAACCCGCAGTGCTTGCGACCAGCTGGAAGCGGTGGAAGGGATCATAAGGTATGGTCGTAATCGACGATCAGCGGGGCGTGATCGGAGAAGCGCTCGTCTTTGAAGATCGACACGCTACGCGCAGCCTGTGCGATCACAGGCGTGGAGATCTGATAATCGATGCGCCAGCCGACATTTTTTACCCAAGCCTGACCGCGATTCGACCACCAGGTGTATTGATCGGGTTCGGTATTCAAGCGGCGGAACACATCGACAAAACCGATCTGATCAAACACGCTTGTCAACCAAGCACGCTCTTCCGGCAGGAAGCCGGAATTTTTCTGATTCGAGCGCCAGTTTTTCAAATCGATTTCTTTATGTGCAATATTCCAGTCGCCGCATAAAATCAACTCTCGCCCGCTGGCCATCAGGTTTTGCAGCACCGGGAAGAAATGTTCCATGAAATAAAATTTCGCCGCTTGCCGGTGTTCACCGCTGGAACCAGACGGTAGATAGATCGATACGATGCTCAAATTGCCGAAATCTGCTTGCAGAAAACGCCCCTCGGCGTCGATGTCGGCAATGCCGATGCCTTCGACGATGCGGTCCGGTTTTTTGCGTGTATAAATGCCGACACCGCTGTAGCCTTTTTGCTCGGCGCAGTGAAAGTAACCGTGATAATCGTCCGGTGACTGCATCTCGGTGGAAAGGTCGGGCAATTGCGCCTTCAATTCCTGCACGCACACGACATCCGCTGTTTGTTTTGCCAGCCAAGGGAAAAAGCCTTTTTTCGCCGCCGCGCGGATGCCGTTTAAGTTCAGCGTTATAATTTGCATCTTTCTATTTCAAGTGGATTAATTTATGTCCGATTTCCGGCAAGCCTTCATTCAATTCGCCATTGAGCGCAACGTGCTGTGTTTCGGTGAATTCAAAACCAAAGCAGGGCGCCTGTCGCCGTATTTTTTCAATGCAGGTTTGTTCAACGACGGCGATGCCTTGCGCAAACTCGGGCAATTTTACGCCAAAGCGATTGTGGCTGCCGAGCTTC
>CAYQZF010000280.1:0-3000 GCA_964421895.1 uncultured Nitrosomonas sp.
TCGATCATCTCAACAATGACAGTCTGACGCTGCGGCCGGAAGGCACCGCTTCCTGTGTGCGTGCGGTGATCGAACATAGCTTGTTATATGCCGGCCCGCAACGCTTGTATTATTCCGGCCCGATGTTCCGGCACGAACGCCCACAAAAAGGCCGCTACCGGCAATTTCACCAAGTCGGTGTGGAAGCATTGGGTTATGCCGGACCGGATATCGACGCGGAGTTGATCGTGATGTGCGCGCGTCTGTGGAATTTGCTAGGAATATCCGATTTGCGGCTGGAAATCAGCACACTGGGTAACGCCGAGTCGCGCGCGTTGCACCGTTCCCGTTTGATCAAATACTTTGAGCAACATCGCGATGTGCTTGACGAAGATTCATTGCGGCGCCTGCATACCAATCCGCTGCGCATTCTCGACAGCAAGAATCCTGCCATGCAGGGCGTCATCGAAAATGCGCCGAAGCTCATGGACGATCTGGATGCCGAATCGCTCAGTCATTTTGAATCCTTGCAACATATTTTGCGCGAGCAGGGAATTAACTTCGACATTAATTTGCGCTTGGTCAGAGGACTCGACTATTACAATCGCACGGTGTTTGAATGGGTGACCGATAAGCTCGGTGCGCAAGGCACTGTTTGCGCAGGTGGTCGCTATGATGGTTTGATCGAACAGGTGGGGGGGAAACCTGCGCCCGCCTGCGGTTTTGCTATGGGCATCGAACGTCTGCTTGCGTTAATGCAAGAGTGCGGTAAGGAAATTGTGCAACCAGCACCGGATATTTATATCGTTCACCAAGGTGATCAGTCGATGGATTATGCTTGGAAATGCGCTGAAACGCTCCGCGATCAAGGCTTTGACGTCATTTTACATTGCGGTGGCGGCAGTTTTAAATCGCAAATGAAAAAAGCCGATGCTTCCAGCGCGCGTTACGCCATGATTATCGGCGATGATGAATTCAAAGCACAAGAAGTGACGCTGAAGCCGTTGCGCGAGCCGGTTGAACAAGCCAGCGTGAAACTGGACCTTGTTGCTGAATTGATTAATAACAAAGAACACACTATCTATAAAATGACGTTAAGTTAATTAGGAAAATACCATGGCATACTCTCATGACGATCAGGAAAGAATTGAAGGGCTCGCGGCCTGGTGGAAACAATATGGCAATGCAATCACCATTGTGTTGACGGCGATTCTGGTAGCGGCCGGGGGCACCAAGGCTTGGCAATATTATCAGCAGAAGCAGGCGTTGCAGGCGGCCGATTTATACGCTTTATTGCAGCAAGTGCAAACTGGCGGCGATGCGGTGAAAATTAACGATGCGGCACAATTGCTGACGGCAGGGTATCCTTCTAGCGGTTATGCGCCCCGTGCGGCGTTGATCGCCGCGCAGGCAGATGTTCAAGCAGGCAATAACAAGCGCGCGATACAAAACCTGCAATGGATTATCGATCACGCCAAGGAAACGGAAATGCATGATATAGCACGATTGAGAATTTCCGGTATTTTGCTTGATGAAGGTAAGTACGACGAAGCGTTACGTACATTGAGCACCGGACACGGTAAAACTTTCGCCGGATTGTATCTGGATCGCAAAGGCGATATTCAGGTTGCGGCAGGTAAAATTTCCGAAGCCAAGCTGAGCTATCAGGAAGCGATCGACAAATTAAGCAAAAGTAACAATTATTTTAGTATCGTCCAAATGAAATTGGATGCGTTGGGTGTTTCCGACTAGATTTCGCATTACAGTGATCATACTGTTAGATTCCATCAAATCCTTCAGGCGATTATTTTACTGTGGATTGATTTGTGCAGTGCTGTTGCCAGGGTGCGGTACGATGAATCCCTTCGATATGCGCTTTATTGAATCGATGAGCACAGGGATATCCGATCTGATGGTAACCGACGAGCCTATCGTCTATGACAAGGAAGAATTAGCTGCTTTAAAAGCGGTTGAGCGTATTCCGTTGAAGTGGAAAGATAAAGTCAGCGAGAACGAGATTGCTTCCTTTTATACCGCCTACGACAACGGTGCAGTCTATGTGGCCGATGAAGCCGGCAAGCTGACCAAATATAACGCTGCGACGGGCAAACAGGAGTGGACGATCAAAACCAAAAGCAAATTTTCCGCCGGTGTGGGCATTGGCGAAGGATTGATTCTGGTTGGAACAGTCAAGGGAGAAGTGCTTGCCTATAATGAATCCGGTCATATGTTATGGCAATCACCGGTTACCAGCGAAATTCTGAGTCCGCCACAAGTGCAAAATAATGTGGTGGCCGTGCGTACTGTCGACGGCCGCATCTTCGCACTCGATGCCATCGATGGCAAACGCAAGTGGATTTACCAAGGCGCAACGCCGTCTTTGACGGTGCGCAGCACAGCCGGGATAACATTGGCGCACGGTGCGATTTTTGCCGGTTTTCCAGGCGGGAAAATGGTTGCGATGAGTTTATTCAATGGCAACATCGGCTGGGAGGCCGCCGTTTCCCAGCCGCGCGGCGTGACTGAACTGGAACGGATGACGGATATCACCAGCGCGCCGGTGATCAATGATCGCCTGGTATGCGCCGTTGCCTATCGTGGCCGTGTCGCGTGTTTTGCTATTAACGATGGTGCGCCAATCTGGGCGCGCGAATCCTCCAGCAGCGCCGGCTTGGTAATGGATAATGATTATGTCTATGTGACCGAGGATAACGGCGTGGTGGCCGCTTACGATCTGCTCAGCGGCGCCGGTATGTGGAAACAAGGCCGGTTGGGCAGCAAGAAACTCACGCGGCCAGTCATTACCGGACAATATATTGTGGTGGGAGACGATCAAGGTTATGTCAATTTGCTGCGTAATTACGACGGCGCCTTGATCGCCCGCGCTGCCACTGATGGCAGTATGATTCATAATGCCGCCAGCCTGCTGCCGGATGGTTTTGCGGTGCAGACAGCCGATGGCGGTGTTTACGCTTTCAGCACGCAATTCTAGCAGTTTCATTTTTCCTTTTTCTCATTGGC
>CAYQZF010000281.1:0-2972 GCA_964421895.1 uncultured Nitrosomonas sp.
TGCGCTGGTTTGCATTCGCACTATCCGATGAAAACAGCCTGAAGGAAAATTAAGCTCGGCAGGAAACTCCAGAGCCGTTCACAGAGCAGTTAATTGAAATAAGCGCAGAGTATTTCATAGGGAGTGGCATTATTCAAACTTTTTCCAGTTTCACAGTATTGTAGAAGCCAATTTTGAAGGGCAGGAAAAAGGTGTGACTTGGCTTACTCCACGCTTTCTTCCCGATACTCGATCGAAAACCGGTAACCGGTGCCGCGCACGGTTTGCACCAGATTTTCCTTTCCCGCAGCTTCAAGAATTTTGCGTAATCTGCGGATGTGCACGTCGATAGTGCGATCTTCGATAAATACGTGATCGCCCCACACGCGGTCAAGCAGTTGCGCGCGAGTGTGCACACGTTCCTTGTGCGCCATCAGGAAATGCAGCAGGCGGAATTCCGTTGGACCGAGTGAAATTTCTGCTGGTTTCGATGATTCATCCGGCGTTGAGATATGCACCCGATGCGTCGTTGGGTCCAGTCTTAATCCGCCGGCTTCGATAATGTCATCGGACATTTCGGGTAAACGGCGGCGCAACACGGCTTTGATGCGAGCGAGCAACTCCCGTGGTGAAAACGGTTTGGTGACGTAGTCATCCGCTCCGGCCTCCAGTCCGGCAATTTTGTCGCTTTCCTGAATGCGCGCGGTGAGCATGATGATCGGAATAACCTTGGTGCGTTCCTCGCGTCTTAATTTCCGGGCGAACTCCAATCCGCTGATGTCGGGCAACATCCAATCGAGCAACACCAGATCGGGCAAAACGTTATTGATCATTTTCCTGGCCTGCCCGGCATCGTCCGCGCACAGCACCATATGGCCCGCTTTTTTCAGATTCAACGCGATCAACTCCTGAATTGCATGTTCGTCTTCGACAACGAGTATGGTGACTGCCATCAACCGCTCCAATTAGTTTTATGGGGTTAAAAAAGCTGCAATCATATAAACGGCGCGTTACATTTTTATGACAAAAAGATGAAGGGAGTGCTGTTTGTTGGAAGTGATGAACCTATGCAAACAATGTAAATGACTCAGGAGTGATTTTTTTACTGAAATTGATGCAAACCGGCGCAAGCCCAACATCAAGAATCGTGTAGAAGAAGCGACAGAGGCGGCGGTTAGCGCTTTTGCCCTGAAGCAACCGGCTTTTGGTCAAGTTCGTGTTTTCAAAACTGCGCAAATGCGGGATCTTCGTTTCTCCATCTGGCGTTCGTTCAGTGTGGCTGCGCCAAAATCTGGAGTCATTCAAGAAGCGGCTGTCAGCTTTGGAGAGGCATATCGCTGAGACCGGAACAGTGCTGACCGAGGCACAGGTGCAGGTGCTGGAGAAGAAACAGGACGATGATGTGGCACATGGTGAAATCGAGACGGCTCATCCAAACCTTCGTCGATACCTATTCCAAGTGGGCTGCAGCCAAGTTTGCCGGAATGCTACCTGGTAGCATTCCAGCGCAAGATTTACCAATCGATCGAGCAGTTACAACATGATTTGGATGACTGGATGGCGTATTACAACAGTTCGCGTACTCACCAGGGCAAGATGTGCTGTGGGAGAACCCCAATGCAAACTTTAATTGATGCAAAGGAGGTATGGGACGATAAAATCACCGTATTGAATAACTGAATTTGATCTAACAGGCACTTCGTCAAATCGGGTAACTGTCAGATCGGGTCTGAATTACTACACTTAAGCCGCCGGATTTTTTCCTGATCCGGCGTCAGTTTCCCATTGCCCCGGAATGCTTGTCCATTATTATCCACCTGGTTTTCCTTAATCCATCTCCAAACATGTTCGCCTTGATTTTCAGGTTCTGGGCCGCTTCTGCTATCGTTAATCCAGTAACAGGCTGGCCGCATCCAGCTTGAATGCCTTTGTATATTGTTTCCTCTGTTCTATTGCTTCCTCCAATCAGGACTATTTTCTCTTAAATGGAGTGTCCGGTTTTATTGGGCCACGTCACCTCGGCCAATTCCATTTCCTTGGGGAAATACTGGCGCAGCAGACCGTTGCTGTTCTCATTCAAGTCATGCTGCCATGAATAGCAGGGGTAAGTGAAATAAGCATCTGCAATGTGGCCCATGCGCCTCGAATGATTCTTGCCGGTCACGGTGTCGTTTTCCCAGTTGCTAATGCGGCTTTTCTGATCGGCAATCCTCGGGCGTTCTTGACTGCCCGTGTAACGTTTTCTACGGGGTTTCTGGCAGCGCAAGTGTTACCACAGGCCGCCGCCACAGCGTTTGTCTTCATAAATGTGCACGTAGATCGTCTCATGGCTGATTCTCAATCCGCATTCTAGTACAAGCCGGCAAGATGTTTGTTCCGAGTTCATGTTCAACCGAATCAGCCGTTCAACTTCCGCCCATTCCAGCAATGATGAACGCTGTGCATTGATGCATTTCTTTCGACACTTTTCCCGTAATTCCTGCGCCTGCCTTGAGCGCCAGTCACGACGACCTTTGTTTCGTCAGAATTCCCGAGAGATCGTAGACTTGTGTATACCCACTTCATCCGCAATTTACGATTGATTCAATCCCGCTTTCTTCAAACCAGAAATCTGGTATCGTTGCTTTCTGGCGAGCTGCTCCGATACTACCGCAGCCTTGCCTATTGACTTTATTACAAAAGTTGTGTTTCAAAGTTGAATCCGCCAGTAGTGATAAGTGGATATTAGCGATAGTTAGGGTGACAGGCAAGGAAGTGTAATTACAGAGCGCGTTGGGCCGTGCTTTAACGCATCAAGCAATGACGCATAGATCAACAGCAACTCTGGTCATGAATTAGTTGATGCTCTTCTTAATATGTAATAATCATCAAAAAATAAGGAGTAGAGTAGTGATGAAGGCTGCCGAGTTAAAGTTCCAGTATCATGTCAATTACAGAGCCGACCATTAAATAGATTAACAGAACATCTGAATTCCAGTCTTCTCCGGCATGAC
>CAYQZF010000282.1:0-2966 GCA_964421895.1 uncultured Nitrosomonas sp.
GTTATCTATCGCGAAACGTGCAAAGAAGCCAAAAAAAATGAATGGGGTGAACTGCCAAGCCTTAAAACATTTTTAAGACGATGGGATAGCGATGTACCAGACAACGAAAAGATATTGCTTCGCCAAGGTAAAACAGCGTTAAAAGAAAGCCTGACATACATAAAACGTGACTACACAACTTTTGGAATTCATCAACGGTGGGAATCCGATGGACGGAAAGCGGATGTATTTTGCTTGTGGCCTGACGGAACGGTTTCACGTCCTTGGACTGTTATTATTCTTGAACTTAGAACACGTATGCCGCTTGCAGTCAAAGTGTACACGAGTACCAATGCGGAATTAGTCATTGACGCGTTAAAAGATGCGGTATTGCTGACTGAAACAATGCCGGAAGAGTTCTCTTTGGATAATGGCACTGAATATTCAAATAATGCTTTGAATGGCGGGCAGAAAAGCCCTTATCGGTATACCGTATTGAAGAACCAGCCAATAGGAATACTTACGCGGATGGGTGTTAATACGATATGGGCAACACCCTATCACGGTCCGGCAAAAGGGGTCACGGAATCATTTTGGAATGTAATAGCCAGAAATGTAGACAAGTTATGCGGAGCTGCATATACAGGCTCAAATGCGGTAAATAGACCGGAAAATTGCGACAAAAAGCACGCAATACCCATTGAAGAATACGTAAAACGTTTAACAAGTATCGTGGTTGCATGGGCAAAAGGTGAGTTTGGTAAGCACCGTGGGCATGGCATGAATGGCATGTCTCCGCTTGAGCTATACAACCATTTGATGGAAAGCCATACAAAGCGCCCGGTATCCATTGAACACATACGCGCAATGCGTCCGCTGGTATTTCGCCGGGTACTCAGTAAACAGCTTGTTTTTCAAATGACAATACCGGGTTTTGGGCAGGTCGAATATACGCCAGAAGATAATTTGACTGTTAAACGCGGTTATTCCTATGACATTCTTCCCGATCCATCAGATCCCAGAGAACCGGCCTTAATTTATGACGGTGCCATCTACATGGGAGAAGCCATTTTCAAAGCATATACACCATTCTTGGACAGAACAGCCAGTGGAGAAATTTGGAAAAAACGGTCATCAGCGATTAAAAAAGCAGGTATGGCCAAAAAGGCGGCAGAAGAACGCGTTAAAAATGCAGAAGTATTACTTGATACCGCTGAAGAAGGGTTACCGGATTTGCTGCAATCCAGCTTGCTGAATGTATTAAAGCTGCCACCAGAAAAGCAGCCTGAGCCGGACGACCACATCCGAATTCAAGAAGATGGAAGTATTTTAAACACTCAAACCGGTGAAATTACTAAGCGTAATGCCCGGCCGATTTTTCCCGAAACCACAATTGACAAAGCAGCGGAGGAACAAGAACGAAAATTGAAAGAACTGGAAGAGAAAGTTGCAAATGAACGGCTTATGAAATGGAAAAACGGCAATTAGGATTACTCAGGCGGCGACCTGAATAATCCCAATACTTATCAATATACTTAAAGGAAATGCAATGCTAAACCAAGACGCTATTGATAGCAAGACCAATATAAACTCAATATCGGATGAAGAGCTTGATAATTTGAGAAAAATAGAACCTCAAGCATGCAACGAAAAGCCTTACGATATAGTCAGGTATGAAAAAATCAGGCAACGGGTAATCGATGAAATAGCTATTGATGATAACGCATTACTAAAAATAGCCAATATCACCAAACCAGAAGATTTTAGAGAAAGTAAATATACGAACAATCTATGGTTTGAGCGTATTTCCGAATGGATAAGAAGCAGTGAAAATATGCGTCAACCCGGGCGTTACTTCAATCAATTATCACTTGCTGAAGTAATTGAAAATGCTTTGGAAAAATATTTTCTTGAACAAGATGAAATCCGCGCTGAAAAACAATCTTATGGTGAATTCGTTGAAACCAGTATTTCCAAAAAAATTACCCAAGGTTTTTTGATGGCGCAAGAAGAATGCAGGATGGTCGAAATTTCAACTTTACCGGGGAGTGGAAAAACAACAGCAGCAAAATACTATCTTGCGCACTATCGAAAAAAAGATGGGTTTGATTGCCCCGTATGGATGATAACTTTGTCCGAGTGCAATATAACTACGAAATTGATTATTTGGGAAATTTACAAAGCCATTGTATTAAATAACAAGCCATATTTTGATTTTGCAAATCCTGATAAGAAATCAGAATATGAAATGATCGAAGAAATAGGCGTTGTATGCAGCAATAAACCATATGGGCTTTTAATCATTGATGAGGCGCAACTTATTGGACTATTCCACGGACTCGTTAGAGTAGGTGGCCTCAATATATTGAACGCGCTACGGCATTTTTGTGATCGCGGTTGGTTTGGCATTGCCTTGCTAAGTAATGGTGAAGTGTACGACCGCACCAAGAAAACCAAAAACAGCACGCAGTTATCCAGCCGTATTTGGCGGGTAAGGGTCAATAAACCGACTGAAAACGATATTGATCTGATCATGTCAGCCTGGGGAGTATCTGGAAAGCTGGAGCGTGAATTATCGATTCAATTGGGAACCGGTGAAGGCTGCTTGCGAACTCTCACAGATGCTTACCGAATGGCGCGGTACAAGTACCCTGGCGAAGACTTAACTCATATGATCATAAAAGCAGCGTTGCGGGGTTAAATCATGCGGACAAATGATTTGAAACAAACTTGGAAGCCAACACCGCGCCATAAACTGATGGCTATGGTGCATATAGCCGCGCAGCAGCTTAATATTGAACATGGCAGCATTGAATACCGCGCATGGCTGCAAAACTTGACCGGAAAACCAAGCTGCAAGGATTTAACGGATGAGCAATTGCGGGAATTGATTGCCACACTGAGACAGCAAGGCTGCTTGGAGCGCAAGGCTACCGGAAGCGCACCGAACCGGCCTACGCGAATTCAATGGAGCAAGATGGAGATTC
>CAYQZF010000283.1:0-2936 GCA_964421895.1 uncultured Nitrosomonas sp.
CTTCATTGGCGCTTGGCATACTGTCGTTTCAGCAAAACGAAACGATGATCAACGAGAATGTCACCCGTGAGTTACGCGCTTTGGCCAATTATGCCAGCCGGGAATTGGACTTATGGATCAAGGAACAAATCCTTACGGTTCGTGAATTGGCAACCTCGAAAATTCTGACTGAAGGATTGTCGCTGGAAAATCGGTCGAAAAAGAACAAGCTCATAGCACAACAAAAATCGCTGGAGTTGTACTTGAAGTCCGTGCATAAGCGGCTGGACGCTGTATTGGAGTTAACCGTCATCGATGCCGACGGAAAAGTAATTGCCAGTAACAT
Source organism: uncultured Nitrosomonas sp. (assembly GCA_964421895.1). Lineage (GTDB taxonomy): Bacteria > Pseudomonadota > Gammaproteobacteria > Burkholderiales > Nitrosomonadaceae > Nitrosomonas. The sequence goes on from CAYQZF010000283.1 coordinate 326, forward strand.
GAAAGCGCCTTTTCCGGTCAAACTTTCTTCAAACTGGCCGCAAGATGCATCGACGCCGCAAGGTGAGGTGGTTGCACCACCGCAGTGGAATACTGGTTATGCAACAGCTATATTGAGTATCGCGATTCCCATATTGTCGGTGGACGATTTCATTCTGGGCGCGTTGATCGTCACGTTCGATTTGCGCGACATCCAGTCAAATTTGAAGGACAAAGTTAAATCTCCACCCGGCGATGTTTTGTTACTGGACGCCAACGGTTACATCATGCTGGCCAGCGATGTTTCGATTGTCAATCCTGATAATCCTGTGACGCTTGATCCGGAGGCATTAAAACGCTTGCGCGATCACCCGGGAGAATATGAAATATTTCAGGGGCCGCGGCAGGAAAAAGTAGCAGGCTTGGCTTACGTATCGGAGAAACCGCTAATCACCATCATCGCGACCAGAAGCCATCAATTGATCTATGCTTTTTGGGAGCAACAACGGAATTTCTTTGTTACCCTGATCAGTGTCATCATTCTGATAGTGGCTACCATCGCTTTCCAAATGAGTCATGCGATTGTCGTGCCGCTGAGAAAATTGATTGACGCGACAGAGAGGATTGTGAAAGGTGATCTGAATGTCGAACTAACAGCCACGCAGCGCAATGAGCTGGGGCAGCTGACGCGAATGTTCAATCAGATGACCGATCAATTGCGCCGGAACGATGCCGAGATCAAAGAAACCAGCGCTGCCATGCGGCAAAAGAACGAGTTATTGGAAACACTATCGGTAACCGATAACCTGACCGGTTTGTATAACCGCAATAAACTGAATGCTATCATCAATGATCAGCTGGCGCGTTATGGGCGGAACAAGCGCCCGTTTTCCGTGCTGATGATTGATGTCGATCATTTTAAATCACTGAATGATAGCCTCGGGCATGTCGCCGGGGATGAAATCATCGCCGGCGTTGCGAAAAAGATTTCGCAATCGATTCGCAACGTTGACTTTGCCGCACGTTATGGAGGAGATGAATTCATTATCATTTTGGCGGATACTGCCATCAGTGAAGCGATGAAAACAGCGGAGCGTATCCGTGCGCACGCGGCCAATGTACATTGCAGCACAATCAACAAGACGCTGAAAGTAACACTCAGTATCGGAGCAATTCAAAGTGAGCCGGAAGATATTTCCCTCACCATATTGTTATCCCGAGTGGATGGCGCACTTTATGAAGCTAAACGGGGTGGACGCGATCAGATTTACAGTGTACAGCCGAAATCAGAATCGACAGTGTAGGTTAGCTGCCTAATGATTGTGATTTTTACCAGTTACTTCAAGGCCCTTATTGAGAATCCAGCCTTGTTTCTCATCAATCTGCACACGCAACCATGAACCTTGGCTCGCAGTGGCAGTAACTTGGGTGTTTTTTTTCACAGTAGCTAATAATTGCGCGTGGGCGCTCGGCATTTTACGCAAATTAACATTTGTTTTAGTGTGCAGCTTGATCGGTGTATGGAATTCCAGAAGCACGCTATTGCCATTTACTGCTCTTTTGTGGCTTGGGGTTGTTATCAGACTAATTAATTGCTTGGCTTGCGCAACATAATTCATGGCTGAAGCGTATTGATCTTTGGCGTAGAGCATGGAGGCTGTTTCCACCAAATACTTTGCTTGAATTTGCAATACTTGATCGGCTGGAGAAATCTTCATTTGCTTCAGGTTCGCAAGCGCTACCTCCGTTTCTGCGATGGCGGAGGCGGTACCAGGTTTAGTTGCAAGCCTGTGCAGTTTGACCTGTGCCCGAGTGGCCTCCTTATTGACTTCCTTCAGTGCCAGGGCCTGATTTTTCTGGCTTATTTGATAATTCTTGATTATTTCATCTTTTTCTGCGATTTGTTTTTTCAATTGCACATTTTCTTTGCGCAGATTCTCATCTTGCAAAGAAGTGACTGGAGCAGGTTCGATAACCGGAGCAGGATTCTGTTCTGGAAAAGTGCATCCGGTCACAGTCAGAGCAATAATACCGACAATCAGCAGATTCGATGATGCATAAACATATTTACCAAGACGGCACGGTGGCATATCAAATCGAGATTTGATAGTTTTATTGTCCTGCGATCCTGATTGATTCAGCATATTATCTTTTCCGGTAGATTTTTCGCTGCATTCGTATCGGACTTATCCTACGAATATTTTGATGCGATCGACTTCATTTGATTCAAGAAAAATAAAATTCGCGATTAATTGTTTCGTAAGCTTGCCAATGAAGTGTGCATGAAATGAGTCCCATTGAAATCAAGTTTACCCAAGAATCGAGGGGTTTTCCAGGTATTCAGCGATTGCGCACTGATTAGATTCGTTCGCAGTATGCATTTTTAGTGTTTCAAAATACAATGCGGCTATGTCAGTATGAAAACAATCAATCATTTTCTATTCTAAAAAGTTTCTAGGTGCATTTTTTGTACGGAGGTAATATGTATCAGCAAATATTGGTGCCGATCGACGGCAGCGCAACATCCGAGTGTGCGTTGGACGAAGCGATTAAATTTGCCCGGCAGCAAAATGCACGCGTGGAAATCGTGCATGTTTTGGAAGACATTTGGTATTTCGATAGCGAAAATTATC
>CAYQZF010000284.1:0-2918 GCA_964421895.1 uncultured Nitrosomonas sp.
CCAGCCGATTTTTATTCCGCTTACCGCTATAATTATCCGCTGGATTCCGGTTATAATATCCGTAAACACGTTTATAACCTCTATCATATTCTGAATCATTTGAATCTTTTTGGCGGCAGTTACCGCCATCAAGCTGAACATACGATAAACTCGTTGCTTGCTGAAATTCGCTAATTTATTGATACGTCATTCGCTCAATCTCACTGATCTCATGAATCTTTCTTGTTACGATAACCGCTCATGACCAAGTATGTCTTTGTGACTGGTGGTGTTGTTTCTTCCTTGGGTAAAGGGATTGCCGCCGCGTCTCTGGGTGCGTTGCTGGAATCGCGTGGTCTTAAAGTCACCATGCTTAAACTGGATCCTTATATCAACGTGGATCCCGGCACCATGAGTCCGTTTCAGCATGGTGAAGTATTCGTCACGGAAGACGGCGCTGAAACCGATTTGGATTTGGGTCATTACGAGCGTTTTATCAGCACACGCATGACGCGGCACAATAACTTTACGACCGGACAGATTTATGAAAGCGTGATTCGTAAGGAAAGGCGCGGTGATTATCTTGGCGGCACGGTACAAGTGATTCCGCATATTACCGATGAAATCAAGCGTTACATTCAAATGGGCGTTGGCGATGCACAGGTTGCAATTATTGAGATTGGCGGTACGGTCGGCGATATCGAATCGCTACCGTTTTTGGAAGCCATCCGGCAAATGGCGGTGCAAAATCCACGCACGGATACCTGTTTCATTCACCTCACCCTGCTGCCTTATATCGGCTCTGCTGGTGAATTGAAAACCAAACCAACTCAGCACTCAGTTAAGGAATTACGCGAAATCGGTATTCAGCCCGATGTTTTGTTATGCCGCTCGGATCGCGAGGTTCCCAAGGAAGAACGCAGAAAAATAGCGCTTTTTACCAACGTTCAGGAAGAAGCGGTTATTTCCGCCATCGATGTCGACAGTATTTATAAGATTCCGGGGCTGCTGCACGAACAGATGCTCGACGAAATCATTTGTCATAAATTGAATATTCTGGCTAAACCAGCGGATTTAAGCATATGGAAAAAACTGGTGTATGCGCTGGAGCACCCGAAATATACCGTTACCATTGCCATTGTCGGCAAATACGTTGATCTGACCGAATCCTATAAATCGTTGTCCGAAGCTTTGATTCATGCCGGCATTCATACCAATAGCCGGATTAATATCGTCTACATCGATTCCGAAGCGATTGAAAAAGAAGGTACGGATAGCCTGGTTGATATGGATGCGATTCTGGTTCCCGGCGGTTTCGGAAAACGCGGCGTCGAAGGAAAGATTATGGCAATTCATTTCGCCCGCACCAACCGTATCCCATACTTGGGTATTTGCCTCGGCATGCAACTCGCCGTTATTGAATATGCACGTAATGAAACCGGCATGAAAGGCGCGCATAGCACGGAATTCAATCCGGATACGCCTTATCCGGTGATCGGCTTGATCACCGAATGGCGCACACGCGACGGACAAATCGAAACGCGCGATGAGAACTCCGATATCGGCGGCAGCATGCGTCTGGGTGGACAGGAGTGTATTTTAAAAAAGGATTCGCTCGCCAGAAAAGCCTATGGAGCGGATATCATCGTCGAACGCCACCGCCATCGTTATGAAGTTAACAGCTATTACATCCCCAAATTGGAAAAAGCAGGGCTTTGCATTAGCGGTTTTTCCAAGGGAGAAAATCTATGCGAAATGATAGAGCTTCCCGAAGCTGATCACCCCTGGTTTCTCGGTTGTCAATTTCACCCGGAATTCACATCCACACCGCGGCTAGGTCACCCGCTGTTCAAATCTTATGTTCAGGCTGCTATTCGTTTTGCCAGTGAACACCATCAGCATCCCGGAGATGAAAAAATACACGCCGTACGCAATAGCTAAATCAATCAAATTCTAACCGCTAAACTAACAAGCTTAAAAATCATAGTCAACACAGGGAAAATGTAGCATGAGTGCAATAGTAGATGTCACCGCGCGCGAGATTCTCGATTCTCGCGGTAATCCAACCATAGAAGCGGATGTTTTATTGGAATCCGGCGTGCTAGGCCGTGCCTCGGTTCCTTCTGGTGCATCCGTTGGCACACGGGAAGCGATGGAATTACGCGATGGCGATGCGCAACGATACTCCGGCAAAGGCGTGCTCAAAGCCGTGAACAATGTCAATACTGAAATTTGCGAGACATTAATCGGATTAGATGCTTTCGAGCAAAGCTTCATCGACCGGGAAATGATCAATCTCGACGGCACCGACAACAAATCCAGACTCGGCGCCAATGCCATTCTGGCGGTATCGCTCGCCACTGCGAAAGCAGCCGCGGAGGAATCCGGCCTGCCGTTGTATCGCTACCTTGGCGGCGCGGCTGCGATGTCGATGCCGGTGCCCTTGATGAACCTGATCAATGGCGGTGCGCACGCCAACAACAATATCAACATGCAGGAATTCATGATTGTGCCGTTGGGAATTGCCGATTTTCGCGATGCCATCCGTTGCGGCGCGGAAGTTTTCAGCACGTTGAAGAAACTCATCAACGGTAAAGGCATGCCGACCACCGTCGGCGACGAAGGCGGATTCGCGCCCAATCTGGAGAACAATGAAGCAGCATTGCAATTGATCGTGCAGGCCATTGACCAGGCCGGCTACCAGCCCGGCAGAGATGTTGCCATCGGCATTGACTGCGCCAGCTCGGAATTCTACCAGGATGGCAAATACCACTTGGCATCCGACGGCTTGCATCTGACGTCCGAACAATTCGCCGATTATCTGGCGTCGTGGGTGGATAAGTACCCGATCATCAGCATCGAAGACGGCATGAGCGAACTGGATTGGAACGGCTGGGAATTACTGACCGCCAAGCTGGGCAAATCCATTCAATTGGTCG
>CAYQZF010000285.1:0-2917 GCA_964421895.1 uncultured Nitrosomonas sp.
GTACAGCTTGTAGTGGTCCTCGATCTTGCCGATCGCCTGCACCACGTTGGCGGCGTTCAGCGCCGCCGCCACGTCGGCCAGCGTCAGGCCGTGCGCGGCCAGGCGCGCCGGCGCCACGGTGACGCGGTATTCCTCGCGCTCGCCACCCACCACGCCCACCTGCGCCACGCCGGCGATGCCCGACAGCAACGGGCGCATCTGGTACTGGGCGATGTCGCGCAAGGCCGTCAGCGAGAGCGTGGGCGAGGTGAGGCTGTAGGCCAGCACCGCAAATACCGTCGGGTCCATGCGTTTGGTGTCGAACAGGGTGCCTGGCGGCAGGCTCGACGTGGCCACCCGACTGGTGGCTGCGTTCACCTGCAGCGCCGCCGCCACCATGTCCGTGCCCCAGCTGAAGTTGACCGATATCTCGGCGCTGCCGCGGCTGGACGTGGAGCGGATATCGACCACACCGGGCACGCGGCGAATCGCTTCTTCCACCGGCGTGGTGATTTGCAGCGCCATCTGGTCGGCCGGGCGATCGCCGGCATCCAGGCTCACCACGACACGCGGAAAGTCCACCGTGGGAAACATCGACACCGGCAGGCGCAGCGCGGCGACGATACCGCCCACCGCCAAGAGGGCCAGCAGAAAGAGAATCGAGCGGCTGTGCCCCTGGATCCAGCTCGCCACCCTCATGACTTGGCCTCGCGCACGGCCATGCCATCGGTCAACTGGTAGGCGCCCGTCGTCACCAGGCGCCGCTGGGCATCGAACGGTGCCTTGACCACGGCCTGATCGCCCTGCTCCGTGATCACCTGCACGGCCACCCGCGCGGCCTTGCCGTCGGCCACCTGGAATGCGGCAAAACCATCGCCGCTCCTGACCAGGGCCGAGCGCGGGATGAGCCAGCCTTCGGCCTTGGCGAACTGGATGTCGCCGCGCACGCGCAAGCCCGGCAGCAGGCCCGAGTCGGCGGTTGGCTGGAATCGCACCACCGCATCGACCAACTGGCTTTTCGGGTTGATGGCCCGCTGCACCAGCACGACCTGGCCCGTCACAGAACGGGTTTCGTCGAACACCGAAGCCAGGCGCACCGCCATGCCGCTGCGCAGGTGGCGCACATCACCCGGCTCGATGCCCAGCGCGACGCGCAAGGAATCGGTGTTGGCCAATTGCGCCACGGTGGCGCCGGCCGGGATGCGGTCGCCCTGGGCCACCGGCAGCGCCACCAGCAAGCCGCTGATCGGCGCCGTCACCGTGATGCGTTCGGCCGCACCGCCCAGGCGCTCTTGCACGCGCACCGCTTCGCGGGCGTCGGCTGCCGCCTGGCGCGCCTGCGCCAGTTGCGAGCGCGTGGCCAACTGCTGCGCCACCAGCGCTTCGATGCGCGCCACCTCGCCCTCGGTGTACTGCTGCGCGTTGCGCGCCTGGGCAAACGCCTGGGCTGCGGCCGGGTCAACGGCAAGCTCCATCAGCGGCTGGCCTCGCTGCACCTGCGCGCCCACCGCAACCCGCAAGCGTTCGACGCGGCCGGCACGCTGCACGCTGACGTTCTGGCTTTGTCCCGCCTCGGGGGCGACGACGCCAAAGCCGGTCAGGGTCAGCGGCAGCGCACCCGCCTTGAGCGGCTCGGTCTGCACCAGCGCGCTGGGCTCGGCGGTGGCTTCGCCGCCGCGGGCTGGCGGCGGCAGCGCGAGCCAGGGCAGCAACGCCAGCAGCGCGACGGACAGGCGACGAATACGAATGTCGAATGGTGGTGTCTTCATGAAAGCCCTCCTCATGGCTGCTTGTTTTGTTGCGCCACCGCAGCCGATGGCGCCGGCAACCCGCTGGAAACGTCGATTCCGGTCAGCGAGCGCAAGGCAATGCGCTGCTCGCGCACGGCGGCCTCCAGGTTCAGCAGCTCCACCTTCTTGGCCAGCAGACCGGCGCGCAGGTTGGCATAGCGCAGCGCGTCCATGGCACCTGCTTGCAAGGCCTGCTCACCGCGGTCGGCCAGGGGCTGCAACTGGGCCACCTCACCCTGTGCCAAGCGAATCTGCTCCATCAGTTGCGCGTCGCTGCGCAGCGCGCGCAAGACGTCGCCATGGGCCGCGTTCAGGCGCTTTTCGTATTCCTGGCGCAACTGGGCGCGGGTGGCCTCTTCAACCGCGATGTTGCCCCGGTTGCGATTGAACAGCGGTAGCGTGAAACCCAGGGTGAAACCGCTGGTGTAGAGCCCCGCGGTGTCCCGCACCCGCGTGATGCCGATGTTGAGCGCCGGAAACTGCGCCAGCACCGCGCGGTGCGTGCGCGCCTCTTGCGCCGCATAGCCGGCGCGCAGAGCCCGCAGGTCGGGCCGACGCTCGGCCACGCTGGCCAGGCTGGCGCGCACCGCCGCATCGTTCAGCGGCGGCAGGCCGCGGTCGAACACGAGATCCAGCTGCACCTCGGGCGCCAGGCCCAGCAGCGCGTCGAGTTGGCCGCGGTTGTCCTGGGCTGCGCGCCGCGCCTCGTTCAATTGGCGCGCGTTGTCGGCCGCCGCGGTCAGATAGGGGCTGAGCGCCTCGATGGTCAAGTTGCCATCGGCCACCGCTCGACGGGTGCGCGGCATCAGATCGGCATAAAACGCCTGTTCTTGCTCCAGCACCTGCGCCAGGCGCTCTTGCTGGCCGATGCGGTTCATCAGCACCTGGCTTTGTGCCACCACCTGCCACTCTTGCCACAGCAGATCGAGATGCGATTTTTCGATGTCGCTTTGCGATGCCTGCCGCGTCACGCCATGTGTGATGAGCTGATTGAAGTCATACGCCAGCCCCAGGTTGAAGGCGCTGGTCAGGCCCGGCGCACCGCTCGACGGGAAGTCGCGCGTCAGCGCCACCTGCGGGTCGGGCAGCAGGCCGGCGGCAAAGGCCTGCGCCTGTGCCACCCCTTGCGCGGCCCGGGCCGATTTCAC
>CAYQZF010000286.1:0-2917 GCA_964421895.1 uncultured Nitrosomonas sp.
TATATTGTTCGGTGAACCATTGCGACGGCATGCCGAATTCGATTTCCGTCACCCAATTGCCCTGTTTAATGTCATGTTTCACCGCGGTAACCAGCACATTGCCGTTAAAGCGTGCGCCCACGCCTTTCAATTCAACTAGATCGCCGATTTTCACCTTGGCGCTGCCCTGAAACGCCGCATAACCTCTGATGCGCGCTAAACCCGACTTTATTTGCTGCCCCTTGGCCCAGTCCGTCAACACGGCATTTTCCAGCGGCGCATCGGTTTGCAGGCGAAAATAATCCGGTGCGATCACAGTGCCCAAATCCGCAGCCTTGAGATTGCCTTGGCCGGTCAGCTGTTCGGGACTCGCCTGCGCTTCTTGCACGGCTTGATTGGCCGGATCCCAGGCAATGCCTTTGACCACCGGGAATTGCGAAGCCGCATCCAGATCCGCGCTGAACGCCATCAAGTCGATGCCGTAGGTCAGTGTCAGAACGGCGCTGCCATCCGTTTGCGGCGCTTTGACGCTGACTTTGCCGCTGTCGACAGTCACCAGAAAACCATTGACCTCCGCGCGGCTCAGCAGGTAATCCCAGTCGGTGCAGTAGTATTGCACCAGTTCCTTATAGCTAGTCGTGGTGGCGGTGACATCGGAACTCAAACCGCTGTATGCGCCGATCAGCTTGCTGATAATGTCGCTGTCTTTCGAATCGACGAAATTGGCGTTCTTGCGTCCCACTGTCATGGCGACTGCGCTGTCTTTGCACTGCACGATCAAACGGGAAAAATTATCACCGTCTATTTTGATGCCGTGTTTAATAACCACGCCTTTGAAAACAGAGGTCGTTTGATTGTCATAACCGGCATTGATGGTGATCACCGCGCCGGGTTTAAAATCATCCGTGTCACTGACCGGAAAATCGTTGTTCGGCATATCCCCGTCCAACACGACGATCCTGGCGCTGGGAATTTTATTGACTCCGTAAATGATTTCGATCGAAACGATTTGAACGGTATCGGCTATGGCATTGCCGTTACTCAGAATGGTCACCGATATGACACCGGTGCTGCCCGTTAAGGGAGAATCCGCCATAGTCAACCTTAGTTTAAAGGAGGGAACCGCAGCTTGGTTCCCGGTTTCAGATTACGAAAATCGGTCAGACGATTAATCTTGGCAATATCGAGATAGTAGTTACAATCCTGATAAATCCGGTAACACAGCAGCGGTAAAGTATCCCCCGCTTTCACCTCGAGCAAATGCGTCAAATCCGGCGATTCTTGCGCAGCCTCCTTGGATATTTCTTCTTTGCTTTGATATTCGACAAAGGCCAGCGTCACTTTGGCCCGCAGCGGCACGCCGCTGGGCTTGAACAAGGTGTAGTCGAATTTAAGCGATTCCACCCGTCCGTAGAACAGCAACTCGCCCCATTTCACCTGAACGATCGGCGTCTCGTGCTTAGTGCCCCGGTATCGATAGACAACATCCTTCAACGACTCAATCTGATCCTTCACCGGTACCGGATCGCTGACCACCGAGAGCGGATTGGCCGAAACTGCTCCCGTGGCATCCAGTACCAGCTCCTTGAGCACAAATTTTTCCGGATGGCTTGCGTCAAACTTGGTTTCGGTTCCCGGTTGCCCGAGCACCTTGTTTTTTGAGTAACTCAACTTAAAAGTTTGCTCATAACCAGCAGGATTGATCATGGCTTCAAACTTTTTCTGCGAAGCATCGACACTGATTTTGCCGTTATTCACGGCACATGCGGAAATCGTCAGAAGCGCCTTGGTACCGCTCGGAGTCATCTAGCGTTCTCCCTGTTCCTGCAGCAAATCAGCAATCATGCGGCGACATTCCGCCAGCACTTCTTCTTTTAATAGCCGATGCTCTTCCGACAGATCGAGATCTTCATGCCCGGTGCGCTGCACGATATTCGATTTGATCAGCAGTTGTTTGATTTCTATCGCCATAGGGGAGGTATCTCGCACTGGTTAGATAATGCGCATGGCAACGGTATAACTCAGGATGATCTTTTCGATGGCCACTTCGTTCTTGGTGGAACCGAAGCTTTCCACTTCCCACTTCAGCGGATACGCGGAATCGAAAGACCAACCGCGAATCGACTCCTGTTCTTCATTCATCAGATACACCAGCACCGGCAACGGCTTGATCGCCAGGTTAAAACCGGATTCAAGCGTCTCTTTGCACCATACCACCAGCGGTGAAGTCAATGGCGCAATGCCGCGCTTTAAGGATAAATTGGGGTGTTTGATGCCTTTCGGCAGCTGCCGGACGAATCGATTCTCACCGCCTTCAACAATGGATTCGACTTCCATTTCCGTTTCGATTCCCGATACTTCCTGAAAGGAAGTATCCGCCGACAATCCTGCCGGCGGTCCGATCACAACCTTGAAGTAGAAAGCAGAAGGTGGATAAACATTTCCGGATAATGAAATATTCATACGTCACCCATCTGCTGGCTAAATTTAGCAAAACGCTAACTGTTGGCGATCGTCAAACCTTCATGCACGATCTCGATGGTTTCAATCGCCACTTCGTTGCCTTCCGATTTCAGATCGGTACCAGTTATCTTGGTCGGCCAGGCGTTTGTGAGGGTCCACACCATGGTCGCTTTACCGCCCTCATCCAGCAGACTGATGGTGACCGGCAAACGCTTGATGGTGTTCATCTTGATTTGCTTGAACCAATCCCAGAATTTGTTATCGCCTTTGAAGACGCCTTTTTTCATGGTGATATTGCCAAACTTTTTCATACCTGGCATTTTGATCACGGAAAATTCCGGGCTATCGCCATGACGGTACTTGATTTCTTCGGATTGAATGTCCAATCCGCTGACTTCCTGAAATCGCATGACTTGAGAATCCCATTTAACCTGAAAATAAAATTTCGGCATGGGCCAAACGGTCGTCGATTGAG
>CAYQZF010000287.1:0-2907 GCA_964421895.1 uncultured Nitrosomonas sp.
CAGGTAATGGCTTGCTGTTGATACCAGCTCATCACGAAGGTTTCGATTTGGCGGGAGGTGAGTTCGATGGCGAGTGGTTGCGGTAATTCCTGACTGAGTGATCGGATCATTACGATTTCGCCAGCTAGTTTTAATCCAATGCGCCACGGTTCGCCGAGCAACGGGTAGGTTGCATCCAATGTCCAGTTGAGCGCCAAGCTTTTTTTGTCCTGCCATAGCGCAAGCTTCTTCGTGATCCATCCGGCTTTTTGCTGCAAAACGCTATCGATATGATCAAGCGATGTGTGCAACGGCGCACTGATACGCAAGCCGTGCTGGCTAATTTGCAGGCCGATCGATCGGCGCCGGCTGCGTGTCAGGGTGTAACTGATGGTTTGACCGTTGAGTGTGGCGGTTTGCGTCGGCACGGCTAGGATTGTTGTGAGCTGCCCCGGCTGATGCGCGGCATTTCAGCTTCGATCCACGCTTCCACTTGCGCGTTCAGTTCACCGGCTTCCATGCCGGTGGGGTCGATCGGCTGACCGATGCTGACGGTGATCGTGCCAGGATGTTTGACGAAAGAATTTCTGCCCCAGAATTCTCCGGCATTATGCGCGACCGGCACCACCGGCACGTTGGTATGTGTCGCCAGCCACGCGCCGCCGATGCGGTATTTGCCGCGCTGCCCCGGCGGAATGCGCGTGCCTTCGGGGAACACCACGATCCAAAAGCCTTGTTTGAGACGGTCTTTGCCTTGCTCGACGATTTGTTCCAGGGCTTTTTTCTTGGCACTGCGATCAATGGCGATCGGGCTGGTCATTGCCAAACCCCAGCCGAAAAATGGGATGCGCAGCAGTTCTTTCTTCAGCACCCACACTTGCGGCGGAAAAATTTCCTGAAACGCCAGCGTCTCCCACGCCGATTGGTGTTTGGAAAGAATAATGCTCGGCGATGCCGGAATGTTTTCTCTGCCGATGATGCGATAACGCAAGCCGCATAGGTGCCATAGTAAAAACAGCATGATGCGCGTCCAGCTCGAAGTGACACGGTAGCGGTTATGCGGCGACAGTGGAAAGCACGCCAGCGTCAGCAGCGCATACGGCGGGGTGATGATGATTTGCAGCAACATGTACAGCGCTGAACGAAGAAATGCCACGCTTACTCTTCCCCAGCCAGTGCGTCGGCCACAGCCGCCAGATCGGCAAAAATCTGCGTATGCACCGGAATTTCCTTGGTCGCGCGTGTCTTTTCCCCGTTACCGGTCAGCACCAGCGCGGGAATTGCACCGACCGCAGCCGCTGCTTGCAAATCCTTCAACGAATCGCCGACCGCCATGACATTTTTCAGATTGACGCCGTAACGTTGCATGATTTCATCAAACAAACCGGTCGCCGGTTTGCGGCAATTGCATTTATCCACGCTGGCGTGCGGGCAGAAAAATATCGCATCGATACGCCCGCCCGCGTGGTTGACGGCCTTGTACATTTTGTCGTTGATGGCGTTGTAAGTCGCCATGTCGAGCAGTCCACGCCCGATGCCTGACTGATTGGCGGCGATCACCACGCGATAGCCGGCGTGCGTCAAGCGCGCAATCGCCTCCAGGCTGCCGGGAATCGCAATCCATTCGTCCGGCGTTTTGATGAACGTGTCGCTGCTCTCATTGATGACACCGGTTTGGTCGAGGATGATCAGCTTCATATCAAGTGGCCAGCTTGGAGAGATCGGCAATGCGATTCATGATGCGATGCAATTGCGCCAACAATGCCAGCCGGTTATTGCGCAGTTTTTCATCCTCGACATTCACCATGACGTGATCGAAAAACGTATCGACCGGGGTTTTCAGCGTTGCCAGTAGTTGCAGCGAAGCGGTGTAATCACCAGTGGCGAAAGCTTTTTCGGTTTGCGGCTGAATGTCTTGCAATGCCTGATAAAGCGCCAGCTCATCGGCTTCGTGTAACAAATTAGAATTGACGACATCAGGAATAGCACTTTCTGTTTTTTTAAGAATATTACTAACGCGCTTGTTGGCAGCCGCGAGACTGACCGCTTCCGGTAATGCGTTAAATACCCTCACGGCGGCGAGCCGTTTCGGAATATCGCTTAATTGCTGAGGATTCAGACTGAGTACAGCGTCGACTTCCTGAGCAGTATAGCCTTGTTCTCGCAAGCTGCCAGCAAGGCGTTCGTATACAAACCTCAGTAACTGCTCATCTAATCCTTCAGGAAGTCGGCGTATTTTAGTAGCTCGTGCACTACTCTTTTCCCTGATATTCCATTTGTAAAAGTTTTGCGACCACTGATCTTCAATTGCCGGGTCATAGATAATTTTGATGGCTTTCTGAATTAACACATTTAGTGCCAGCGGCAAGTTTTTCTCAATTAATATGCGAATAACACCCAATGCATGACGGCGTAATGCAAAAGGATCTTTGTCACCGGTCGGAATTTCACCAATGCCAAACATGTTTACCAGTGTTTCCAGCTTATCGGCCAGTGCCATACAAATGCCAACAGTATTGCGCGGCAGCATATCTCCCGCGAAGCGCGGCCTGTAGTGGTCTTCAATGGCAAAGGCGATATCGTGACCTAATCCTTCATGCTGCGCATAATAACGCCCCATGATGCCCTGCAATTCTGGAAACTCGCCCACCATATCAGTCAGAAGATCGGTTTTTGCCAGCGTCGCAGCTTCGAAGGCCTGATCAGCCAGCTTCTTATCACCTAGTTGTGTACCTATCATTTTGGCGATAGTGCGAACATAATGCATGCGCCATCCCTGTGTACCCAGCTCGTTGTGATACACCACTTTATCCAGTTCGGGTATGCGAGACTCCAGTGTTTTTTTGCGATCCTGATCGAAGAAAAACTTGGCGTCGGCGAGACGCGAGCGCACTACGCGTTCGTTACCGGCGATGACTTGCGCCGGAT
>CAYQZF010000288.1:0-2893 GCA_964421895.1 uncultured Nitrosomonas sp.
GCCAGCGGATTGATCGGCGAAGATCCGCAAGGAATTCCGAATAATTTAATGCCTTTCGTGGCACAGGTCGCGGTGGGGCGAAGGGAAATTCTCAATGTATGGGGAAACGACTACTCCACGCCGGACGGCACTGGCGTGCGCGATTATATTCATGTTGTCGATTTGGCGTTAGGACATCTCAAGGCCCTGGAAGCGCTCGAAGCTTCACGTCATGCACAAGATAATCAATATTCCGGCTGTTTAACCGTAAATCTAGGCACCGGGCGAGGGTATAGCGTGCTGGATGTGGTGCGCGCCTACGAACAAGCGAGCGGACAGCCAATTCCCTGCCAGATTGCCCCGCGGCGTTCCGGCGATATTGCAGCCTGTTATGCCGATCCGAAACGAGCTTTTAAAGCGCTGGGCTGGCAGGCAAAACTGGGGCTGGAAGAAATGTGTGCAAGCAGCTGGCGTTGGCAAAGTAGCAATCCGCGCGGATACCAAGCCTGATCGAGGCTATTTCCCGGTTTATCAAAATCGCATCCATGCGATAGTGGCAACTTCAACTTAATGAAGGAGAGCACTTAGTGAAAGCAATAAGAAAAGCAGTTTTTCCTGTTGCGGGATTGGGCACGCGTTTTTTGCCGGCAACCAAGGCGAATCCGAAGGAGATGCTTCCGATCGTAGACAAGCCGCTGATCCAATTTGCTGCGGAAGAAGCGGTTGCGGCCGGTATCGATGTGCTGATTTTTATCATCGGACGCAACAAAAGTTCCATACCCGACCACTTCGACAAAGCGTTTGAGCTGGAGGCAAAGCTGGAAGCGGGTAAAAAGTATGAAATGCTGAATATTGTCCGCAATATTCTGCCATCGCGAATTGATTGTGTTTATATCCGGCAAGCTGAAGCACTTGGACTGGGCCATGCGGTTTTGTGCGCGCAATCGGTGGTTGGTGACGAGCCGTTTGCGGTATTACTGGCAGATGATTTGATCGATGGTGGTGAAAGATGTTGTTTGAGCCAAATGGCGGATATTTATGCGCAGCACCACTGCTCAGTTTTGGGAATCGAGAAGGTTCCGCATCATACGGTTAACCGTTACGGCATTATCAATGGCGAACCGATTGACAATAATTTATCCAAAGTTAATGCGATTGTCGAAAAGCCGCTGGTCGATAAGGCGCCATCCGATCTCGCGGTGGTCGGACGCTACATCCTGACACCGCGTATTTTCAAGCTTCTGGAAAAAACAGAGCGTGGCGCTGGTAACGAAATTCAGCTGACGGATGCGATCGCGAAATTGTTGCAGGAAGAAACGGTACTGGGTTACGAATTTGATGGCAAGCGGTATGACTGCGGCAGTAAGTCCGGTTATTTGGAGGCTACTGTTGAATTTGCATTGCAGCACCCTGAGCTCAAAGAAGAATTCTCATCCTATTTGAATGATTTGGTTAAAACATTTTCCGCCAGAGCAAAATAACTTGTTATGTTGAAAAAAACAGGTCGGGTAAGTCCATTAGGATTTACCCGACCTGTTTTATTTGCCGGTTGATCGATTACCGTAGAACTTACTCGGTTTTCTTTTTACGGAACGGTATTTTATTGAGCAGCGGCAGGCAGAATAATCCGATAAGTGCACCGATCAGCATCATGCCGTAGTTCTGGAAGTTATTATTGGTGAAAGCGGTAATTTGCCGCACCATCGCGCTTTGTTCTGCTTTATCCGAGACTTTTGGTAGATTTTCCGCTTCGTACTTGTCGTTGATGTTGTAAGGCGTTATACCGGGAATGCTTGGTATGTTTTCCGCTCCCTTGCCAACGACCAGCTGCGCTTTCATGCCTTTTTCCATGTGATGGGAAATGTCGCAATGGACAAGAAAGGTATCGTCCGATCCCGGTACGATGATGGTGCCGGTGACCGTTTTCGGCCCTGTCACTTCCAAATGGAACATACCATACTTATAGAGATACTTAGGCAATCCGTGCATCATGAATTGGTGCCGGATGTTATCTTCGTTGACGAAGTGCCACGTAACTTTGGAACAAGGCTTAACATGCCATTGCTGTTGATCGAATGCAAAAGCGGTACCAGGAAATTTGGCGGCATATTTCCTGCCGGCGCGTACAGTAATTTCCACTTCCTCGGAAATGCTCTTGCAACTGCTGGGCAGTTTATCCAGGTTTTGTCCCATGATCATAGTGCCTTCGTGATCCATAATGTGATCATGATCCATATGGTGATGGTGATGTCCATCACCGTGCTCCGCGGATTGCGAACTGGTAGAGTGCGAGCTGTGATCGGTATGCTGCTCTGCGCTAATATCGTGACCGCTATGATCATGGCCGCTGTGATCGTGACCACTGTGATCCTCGGTTTGCTGCTTCTCAGTTCCTGCTGGGATCTGATTCATGCTGTGATCACTATGATCGTGATGATCATGTTCATTGCCGGTTGCTTTATCCTGAGCGATGGCGTTGGTGCCGGCAGCGAGAATTCCAGCGAGTAAGAAAGTAATGGTTGTCGTCTTCATCATTTTTGGTTACTCCCTTTAGCTCCTTTTAAGCGAGAAACTGCCGCGATAGCGCTTTGTTTGATTTGCTCCCGTTTGGCGAAAAGCAGATAAATGATCAATCCTATCAGCAGGCCAATCGCACCATTCAGTAGTGAAGTCTGCACCTGGGCGCTGAGGCCGGTTTGCGCGCCGGGCGAGCCGAGGCTTGACCATTCATCCAGATCCTGCCAAACAGGCAATCTTCTTTCGAAATATTCCTTGGTGAAGTATTTGTTCAAATCAATGCCGAAGTGACTGACTTTCGGCAGACCGCTACCGTTCAGGTAAGATTTGTATACGATCGAACTCATGCTGCCGCCTTCGGCCATGCCATTCGTGGTGATGCCTTTTTCCCGGTGAT
>CAYQZF010000289.1:0-2873 GCA_964421895.1 uncultured Nitrosomonas sp.
CTGTAAGGAATGGGTTTTACTTGTGTGTATTGCGAATACAGATTTTGTATCAACAATATGCTTAACAGCGCCACGATGACATACCAGACGCTGAAATGAGTTTGCTTGTCCATAGCTTGGCCTCAATGTTTGTTGGCAATAAGTAGTATCGTGAATAACACCGGTATAGATCGCCGTCATAAGATACCGCAAACTCGCATAAATTGCACAAGCAATGGGCGCTGCCGTTTCAGTTAGAAACGCCAGTCGAGCTGCAAACCGCCGATATTAATTTGTTCGGAATATTGCTCTACGAGAATATCTCCCGTCAAACCTCTGCGGTTGATGGCGGCAGGTCTGAAGCAAACCAATATTGCTTCCTCTACAGGTAGCGCAGCATCGAAGAGATGGGATATACCACATTGGAATGAGTCGATTGGTTCAATAATCGAAGACTGTTAGAGGCAATCGGCAATATCCCACCAGCAGAATTCGAAATAGCTTATTATCAACAACAAAAAGAGACAAAAAGAGTCAGTTGATGCAACTTGACTCAACACAACAAATCTCCGAAAAAACCGGGATGATTCATATGTAAGAGATAAAAATACCACCGAATCCATAAGGATTCGGTGGGGAACACCCTACGAACGCTTAATTGAAATAGAGGAAACTTATTTCAAAAATTTAAACATAGAACTCAATTCAACACGCCCATGATCTCCAGGATCATTGTGACATTTTATTACAAAATATTTGCTTAAAAATGCTTGAGTTAAGCGGTACATTTACAATAAATAGGGATTGTAAATATTAACAGGTAAGGCAAAAATGTATCAAAATTGGAAAAATTAGTTTTTGTTCAGCGAAGGCTGATATCTAGTTACATATCTTCCTTTATTAGCTGGTTTGCCGAATTTTAATGCGATCATGATGTACGCTATAAAAAATACCACTCCCAATAGCCCATCGGTAACGATCCAGTTAAAAATATATCTGGTTAATTCGAACATTGACAACAAACTCACTCCAATAGCGAAAACTGAAATAACGAATATTTGTTTTATTGACATGATAATCTCCTCGATTATTAAAAATAATTACCTAAAATATTGTGTGTACTTAATTCATCTTCCTTAAATGGATTATTAATTACACAAAACAACTGGATTTACTTAGCTTTGTTTTAAGCGAACCAGCAGTATTGAAGAATCAACCTTAGTCACTAATTGCTCTGCGACCGATCCTAGATAGAAACGTTCTAATCCACGGCGATTCGAGGTTCCTACAACTAACAAATCCGCTTTCCAATCATAAACAGCGGCAGCGATAGCTTCAGCAATACCACTTAAGCCGTATTCAATGTCAGCTTTAAGAAGGCGAGTTTCAATACTCAACACATCAGTCTCTGATTTTGCCTGCTCTAAAATCTCTTTGCCTTTGCTGACATCAGTCTCATTCTCACTACCAATGCAGTGAACAATGCATAATGCTGCATTGTAGGTATTAGCTATGTTTATTGCTTCTGCCAATGCCTGTTTAGCTATCTCACTGCCATCTACCGCAACCATTATCTGTTTATACATACAATTTTCTCTAATTGAATTCTGATTGTTTATAAAAAAAACAATACTTTAGCCTAAGACACGAATCAGTTTACGATAAGTTATGTGACGGCATTTTTGCTTGCAGATTATTGCCGTGTACTTTTTTCAAATAAACGAAATATTGTTTGATTACAGAAACTAATATTCTTTTAAACATAATAAATTCTCCTGATAGTAACTTTGATACACATATAAGAAACGCTTTGATTTTTCCTTTCGTAAACAGCAATCTGTTTACGAAAGTTCCGTCACAACAACATACTTCTTATTGCAAATTACTATTATCTTTTCTCAAATTATCAAAATAACGCTTAACAACCGATCTTCCAGGCATATTCTCATGCTTGGTATAAACCAAGTAGTGAACGACTCCATGTACCACCATCGCAATCAATAGGCCTTCAAAAATACCCACTTTATAAACCAAGCCGGCTGTCAAGAACGCCAACATCAACGCATAAGGACCGTAATGTGTAACATGTACCAAACCAGCAATCATTTTATAGCCCGTGAACAGCATAATGGCCGCCAGAGCGAACTTCGGCAAATAGTCCAGATAATGTGTATTAAACGTAAAGAAACACACAACGGAACCAATAACCAGAACTGAAAATTTTGTCATCGCGCCGGCCAGTTTATTGGTAGTGCTTTTTGCCAAACCATCCAGATTGGTCATGCCACCAAAGAAACTTGAACCTAAATTAGCAATCCAGATTGCAAGCAAACTGTTATTGCTATTGGTTTTTCGTTTCAATGGATCGATTTTCTCAATGGCTGCATTGCTCATAACCTGCTCAATCACATCTACAATGGCCAACATGGCGCAGAAGAACAACATGTAAGCCAGCATTAAAATGGTTGTGTCTTCACTCGGAAGCGGCAATTTCAATTCAAGCCCAACATCTTCTACAGAAATCATCGGTACCGATACAAATTGAGCCAGGATAACGCCACCAATGATGATGGCAAAATAAGGAATTGCTGGTTGAGTGTCTTTAAACTTTGAAAATAAGAGCAGAAAGAAAGCAAGGCCACCTGCTGATATTGCAGCCATTTGAATACGCGCTTCATTCCAAAAATCTTCTGTTACCAACTCTGCAGGTATTTCATACGTAAACTCTGAAAACTTGAGCAGAATCTTTAAGCCTACGCCCGCCAGCAATCCCTCAACCAGGTATACCGGAACCGCAACCAGTAAATATCGCTGCCAGTTAAATTTCCAAATAATGGCCTGCATAACAGCGGTCATAAAAATACAAAATGCCATATTCTGAACACCGAAAGCAG
>CAYQZF010000290.1:0-2839 GCA_964421895.1 uncultured Nitrosomonas sp.
AGACTGACGGCGATATGAAAGCGGCGGAAGATCTGTTAAGAATTAAAAGCGGTGCCAAAGCAAGCAAAGCAGCGGGACGGATTGCGGCCGAAGGTGTCATTGGCGCCTATATCTCGGCGGATAGTAAGTGCGGTGCACTGGTTGAAGTGAACTGTGAAACGGATTTTGTCGCCAAGAATGAAGACATCATTGGTTTCGCCAAAAACCTGGCCGGTTTGATCGCCACAAAGAATATTACCGATGTTACGGTTTTAGGTGATGCCATGCTATCAGACGGTGAAACGGTTGAAACGGCCCGGAAAGCATTGGTTATGAAACTGGGGGAAAACATTAGTATTCGCCGCTGCGGACGTCATGAAACTCAAGGTCAACTGGCTTATTATCTCCATGGAACCAAAATCGGTGTAATGGTGGATTACATCGGTGGAGATGAAGCTTTAGGTAAAGATCTGGCTATGCATATTGCTGCGAGTAAACCGATGTGCGTATCTAAAGAGCAAGTGTCTGCGGATGTTCTGGAGCATGAGCGGCAAATTTTTACTGCCCAAGCCGCTGAAAGCGGCAAGCCGGCTAATATCATTGAAAAAATGGTTGATGGGCGCATTACCAAGTATCTGGCTGAAATCACTTTATTAGGGCAACCTTTTGTTAAGGATCCGGATCAGACTGTTGAAAAATTGTTGATTAAGAAGTCCGCTAAAGTGAATAGCTTTACCATGTTTGTTGTCGGTGAAGGTATAGAAAAAAAATCTGAGAATTTTGCGGAAGAAGTAAAAGCTCAGATGGAACAAGCAAAATAAGTTAAACCTTCATCATTTTCTCGATCTCTAATCAATGTCTGACGTTGCCTATAAGCGTATCTTACTGAAATTATCCGGCGAAGCCCTTATGGGTGAAGATAAGTATGGTATTAATCATGCGATAATGGGAAGAGTTGTTGGGGAAATAGAAGAAATCAGCAAGCTCGGAGTTGAAATTGCCATTGTGGTCGGCGGTGGCAACATCTTTCGCGGCATGAAATCCGCAAATGATGGACTTGAGCGCGTTACCGCAGATTATATGGGTATGTTAGCCACGGTGATGAATGCTTTAGCGCTACAGGATGCCATGAAGCTGATCGGGTTGGTGCCGCGTATACAGTCTGCTTTGCGCATCGAGCAAGTCGTCGAACCCTATATCCGCGGACGTGCCATTCGTTATCTTAAAGATGGCAAAGTTGTGATTTTCGCTGCAGGAACTGGCAATCCTTTTTTTACCACCGATACTGCAGCCGCTTTACGAGGCATGGAAATGAATGTGAATATCATGCTCAAAGCCACAAAGGTCGATGGTATTTATACTAGCGACCCGAAAATTAATCCGGATGCAACGCGCTATCATAAACTGTCTTTTGACGAGGCGATCGCAAAAAATTTGCAAGTTATGGATGCAACTGCACTGACCTTATGCCGGGATCAGAAACTACCACTGAACGTATTCAGCATTTTTAAAACCGGTGCTCTTAAACGTATAATAACAGGAGAGGATGAAGGGACTTTGGTGACAGTTTGATGTAACAATCGTCAGGCTTCCTGACAATAGATTCAAAAGGGATGAATATTATGATTGCCGATGTAAAAAAATCCGCTGAACAGAAAATGCAAAAAAGCCTTGAAGCACTGAAAGTGGATTTAAGTAAAGTTAGAAGTGGACGGGCACACACTGGCATACTGGATCATGTCACAGTCGATTATTACGGCGCACAAACGCCCATCAACCAAGTAGCCAATATCAATTTGATAGATGCGCGTACGATCGGTGTTATCCCTTGGGAAAAGAAAATGGCTAATGCCATTGAAAAAGCCATCCGCGAATCCGACCTGGGTTTAAATCCGATGCCGGTAGGCGAAACGATTCGTGTACCGATGCCGGCTCTGACTGAGGAACGCCGCCGCGACTTAATCAAAGTAGTCAGGCATGAAGCGGAAGCTGTCCGCGTTGCTATGCGTAACATCCGCCGGGATGCGAATACTCACCTGAAAGACTTATTAAAATCCAAAGAAATCTCAGAGGATGAAGATCGCCGAGCGCAAGATGAAATTCAAAAACTAACTGATCGCTATATCTCGGAAATTGACAAGATTTTACAAGTCAAAGAAACCGAATTGATGGCGGTTTGATATGCCTCAAGGCTCGAGTTCAACCCGTGAAATACCCGAAACAGGCTCGATGCCTAGACACATTGCCATCATTATGGATGGCAATGGTCGTTGGGCTCAAAGCCGCTATATGCCCCGTATTGCCGGACATAAGCAAGGGGCTGAAACGGTACGTCGCGTGATAAAAGCTTGCATTGAACGTGGCGTTACCTATCTCACATTATTTGCTTTCAGCAGCGAAAACTGGCGACGTCCCGCCGACGAAGTAACTTCTCTGATGCAGCTGTTTCTTACCGCACTTGAGCAAGAAATCAGCAAGCTGCATGAAAATGGTATCCGCTTTAAAGTGATCGGCGACATATCGAAATTCGATCCTAAAATCATAGAATCCATTCACGCTGGCGAACAATTAACTGCTGGTAATACGCGCCTAACATTTACTATCGCCGCGAATTATGGCGGACGTTGGGATATCATGCAAGCCGTGCGCAAAATGATGGCGCAATCAAAAGATCTGCCGCTTAATTTAGAAGAAGAAAATTTCGCCCAATATCTCTCGATGAATTATGCGCCCGAACCGGATTTATTTATCCGTACGGGCGGCGAATACCGCATCAGCAATTTCTTGTTATGGCAACTGGCTTATACCGAATTGTATTTCACCAATACCTTATGGCCCGATTTTGACGAGCATGAATTTG
>CAYQZF010000291.1:0-2817 GCA_964421895.1 uncultured Nitrosomonas sp.
TTCCCACATATCACAGCTCTGATACCTCGCCCCTTGGGGCGGGGTCATTCATTGACATCATATTACAAACCCAATTTTACTAATTATCGTCGAAATAGATAAACGATACAATGGGCGCCGGTTCTGTTATCTCGAAGAAACTGATGATCTCAAAACTGAGATCAAACAACTGCAAAAACCTAATGAACTAGAGCATTTGATTGATCTGGTATTTTGCCGGTTATACGATCACTATTTCACCATAGAGTTTGATGTGCTCCAAAAAAGTTCGGAGGAAAAGCCCTGACAGACTATCTTGCGAGGAGGCAAGCTTGTCCCAGCGGAATCTTCAGGGATGAGCTTAGCCAAATCAATTTCCTGAACAATGAAACCTGTTGGAATCAGTTTATAGCCAACCAAGAAACCATTTACGCCAGCGCCTTAAATTAAGGAGTGACAGAAGAATTGAAATATAGCCATGTAATAATGCTTTTTTATCTTTTATATAAAATGGATATTTCTCTATAATGTAGCCATGTACATAGATATAGTCTCCATCGAGACTCTAAACCCGCTATTCTTTTGTGCCGTTCTTTCCGGCAAGATGGTAAGGTAAAGAAGGAAACCATTGCCAATTTGAGTGGAATTACTGAAGATCAGGCCCGCGCCATTCAGCAAATCTTGAGGAGTGATAATTTAGTGAAGCAGAATGATGTTGATCTGGAAATCCTGCACTCAGCTGCACATGGGCATGCCGAAGCAGTGTTGCTGGCTCTTAAGAAGATTCAGATCGATAAATTGTTGGATGATGATAGCGACAATGATCGTGATCTACGGTTCGTGAAAGTGATCATCGTTTGCGATGTGCTCCTAATGGAACCCAGATATGCCTTGATACGTGATTATCATGACACGACACTTGGGAAATTATTAAAGCTGGAAAAGATGGATGAACAAGAGCCTTATAGTGCGATGGATTGGTTATATCAACACAAAGATTCCGTAGAGAAGAAGTTGGCACAACGACATTTGGTAAAAAGTAGCCGTACCGTTACTTCCCTTTCAAAAGGTTACTTAAATGATGATTTGGAATTTAATTTTAAGCTCATCACCGACGATCAAGGTTGCCTTGTCTCGGCTTATGCTTATCGAAGCAATGCATTGATCAGTATTTCCACTTTCAAGAAACATTTGAGCCCATTATGGGATACAGAGGATTTTCCATCAGTCATTTTAGTAGAAGATCGTATAAAAATTCCTCAAAAAATGATTGATAAGCTGACAGAGTCTAAAGATATTAATTGTATTGCGGGCATAAAAACTGAAAATCTGCGGGATTTGTTAGATGGAACTAATCTAACTCTTGAATCCATTTTCGATCAATGTGATCTGGTCGAAATTCCTCATGCAGATTATCCGGAGAAGAAATTTATAGTATGGCGCAATTCTGTTCGAAAAAACCTGCGAAAAGAAGAGCGCGAAGCTTCGCTAAATTCGACGGTGCGGTTGTTAGAAGAAATTAAGGGGCGAGTCAACCAGGGAGGGTTTAAAAAAAGGATACCATCAGACAACGTGTTAATCGGATCCTGCGTAGAGCAGGATTGAAAAAGTATTTTTCAGCAGAATGTGAACCGGAAATTTGAATGGGTCTTAGGAAGTTAAAGCGGGTTTAAATGTAACAATTTAAGAATTTGATGATAAAGATTATTACGGCGATGATTAAAGCAGAATTCGGTTTCTTTCAGGTGCAGATAGAAAGTATGGTCAGGCACGCCGTTGAATTTTGTCAGGCGCCCCTTTGCAAAACTCCAGAAAGACTCGATACCACATTGTATGTCGCTCACCACTGGCGAACTCGTTGTCACTATGGTGAACCCTGAAGTGCTTATCAAAGCCGATATCGACCAATCCGTCATAACCGCGCCATCCATCAGAATGAATCACAGTATCTGGCGCCACATGTCCACGGATAATGGCTTGCAATGTTGCTTTGGAGCAGTCTGGCACAATCTCTGTATACACTTTTCCCTGACGCTTAAGCACGCCAAAGACAATTGTTTTACCATAAGCGCCACGACCTCTTTTACCTCGAACACGCTGTGCGCCAAAGTAGGATTCATCGACTTCTACAGAACCTTGCAGAGGGGATTCAAGCTCGCAGTTCTGGGCAATTCGCTGTCGTACTTTAAGATAAATGGTATTGACGGATCGGATAGAAATACCGGTCAATTGGGCTGTACTAGTAGCAGTGAAATCCAACGAAAAACACCGAATGAGTTGCTTAAATTTTGCTTCTCTGATTCTAGAACGAAAATAGTATCTGTTTTTAACATTCATCTCAGTAAGTTAACACACTTTAGCAAGTGCTTAACTTCCTAAGACCCAATGCTTTATATATCACTTCCAGTTTCTTAGGATAAATTAACCGGAGGTTTATTTTGATCGCCATTTAAACAAATATTCATAATAATCAATGTGGGAGATAACCATGGGTTATTGGGAAAAGAAATGTTCGCGGCGTATGATCATAAAATTTATGGTGTTAAGCGCCACTGTTCCTATTGTGAATGTGAATGGCTTAATTGGCCAAGCACAAGCAGCCAAAGCCGCTAAGGCGCTAATGAAGTATCGTGACAAACCCAATGGAGAAGAGCAATGCAGTAACTGTATGCAATTTATTTCGGGTAAAACACCCGAGGTTAATGGTGAGTGTAAAGTTGTAGAAGGTAGCATAAGTCCTCACGGTTGGTGTTCCGCATATGCTGAAAAACCGGTGGTGTCTCAATTTGAAAGTAACGTGACGGTTTTCAATCGTCATTAGTGAGGAGATGGACGATG
>CAYQZF010000292.1:0-2788 GCA_964421895.1 uncultured Nitrosomonas sp.
GCCAATGATTTCGAGAATCTTTTGGTCGTTGATGATTCGGTCAATCAATCCAAAGGGGATCAGGCACCGCATGAATGGCTGCCGCCACGTAAAGATTACTGGTGCGAGTATGGTAAACGCTGGCAGCGGATCAAAGAGAAATATCGGTTGTGGTTTGACGAGCTGGAGCGTAAGACATTGGAGTTATTGGCCGAGAATTGTCGATAACGAATTACTCAGTGTCGCCAAGTATCTGTGGGCAAATCGAAATCTCCGTTACCTGCTTCGTAGGTATACCATTAATCGCTCATAACGATTATCTTGCTTTGCCCCCGACCAAGCCTGCACGATGGAATTCAAACAGTTGCTCAGTTCATCGGGAGCCCATTGTTGATTATCAATAATTGCATCAAGTAATTGTAAGGCTTCCTTAGGAAAGCGTACACATAAATTCGATTGCTGCAGGAGGTGGATAACGTAGTCGGGGTGCTCCAAGGACTGAAGCCAGTCTCGTACAGTAGACAGCGCGGCAGGAAATTCACCTCTTGCTGAGATAGCCAGACGTGCGAGATACTCCGCAATTACTTTGGAAGTCAATTCGCGGGATTTTGGCCAGACTTTCTGCCAAAAAATCTGGATGCGGTTTTTCCAATATTGCTCCCGCTGTTCACCCGCGCCTTCCAGCGCAGAATCCAAGGCTTGTGCGCATTTCTGCAAACCATCCTGCGGCAAGGATTTGAAGGCTTCAGTAAGTTCTGCTGTCGTGAACGGGGTTGCAGGATCCAGCGCAGCGTAGGTCAAGAAGGTTGCGTACTGACGACCAAGATCATTCAACTCTGGATAGTGCTGCGCAGTTTCGAGGAAGCTTGTTTTGAAGGCGACTAGCAACGGAAGATACAAACGTGGTGACCACAAAAAACCTTCCCATGTGGCGCGTGCCTCAATCGCAGAAGATTTCCAATCGAACAACGGCAGAAGAAATGCTTCCGTCCACTCTCGATCTACACGGAACAATGCAATGATACGCGATGCTAACAATACCCGCGCATGGCGATACTGTTCTATGTGCGTGTTACACAGCATTGAAAACAAGAACTTCAAGTTGTCCGGAAGGCGTTGGTTGTCATCGGGATCTTGCCGGAACCAGGAGTGCAGCAGGGCTTGCGTGACCTGACCCACCGAATGATTGAGAGCTCGATTCATCGGTTGATCTGTATCCATTATGCTATTCTGATGCTGCATCTCTAGAATGCGGCGGCACAGTTCGAGGAAAACTGTTTCGTGCCGATCATCCAATATCTTTGCTACTGCTTCCAGCCACCAAGTCACGCTGTGGACGATGCTTAGCAGCACATTGTCGGGCATATCATGTAAAATTGGAGCAATGTATTGCCAAGAAAGATGTAGCATCTTCTCATTGCTCCAGGCCTGTAGTGCTTCGCCCCAACGCTCAGCGGGCCAATGGTTCTTGCGCGCAAGATCGCACAATGCATAGGCCGATACAAAGAAGCGCTCACTACAAGTTTCACGCCAATTGTCTTCGGAATTATTCCCTTTTATTTTCTCGCGTTGAAGCCAAGCAACCAACTCACGCCGCTTACGTGGCGCCCTATCAATCTCTCTCTGATTTTCTTCATGATCAGGATCGCCAGTACCACTCATCCAATGTAAAAACTCATCTCGCTCATTATTTGCAATCCGCCAATCGGGGTGCGCCATTGAGAGTTCTGTATATCTAGCATGTGCGGTATCACTCAACTTGCTACTATTAGAAGTGAGCTTAGCAAGACGCAACCAGATCGTACGGTCGACTAGATTCTGCAACCGTTCAGGCTCGATATTCTCTCTGAAAATTTCGCGCGGCGGCCCTGCCAAAATAGCAGCTTCCAATTGTGCACGTGCAGTTTCTGGCAATTGAGCGCCTTGTAGCACCAAAAGTCGCATAGTTTCGCGTTGAGTATCAAATGACCACAACCACCAAATCCTATCTGTCAACAACCACTCTGTCCTCTCTCCATATGGAGAAGCACCCTCATACGTCGCCGCAAAGAAAGCCAATCGCTTAAACGTTGGGTATGGTTGACTAAACCAACTCTGCGCTATATACCGTGCACGGGCACGATCAACTCGATATACGGCTATCCAGGCATCACGTAGCATTTCAATAAGCGCAACCCAATCGTGGTAACCTCGGTTCTGCCAATGAGGACTGATTGAGGGAAGATCCCAATATGCTTGATCATGTCGATCATCAGCTTCTCCCAGTTCATGCAGCAGATCCAGCGCATCGCGAAGTAGCTGTTGGAAGTCATTGACCATTTCTGGCAAAATATCATGCCATCTATCTGACTTTTCTATGTTATTCAGCCATGAGTGGACGTGATCTGCGGAAAGCACAAGTTCGAAACCAATCAATTCATTAAGTCTCTCCGGCGCGCTAGTCTTGGTATCGTCCTTCTCCCAGCTAAAGGGCTTTGTCAGTGCAACCTTGGGTGCGAGCAATTCGCGCAGTTCCAGACGCAGCGTGGCAGTAAGTCCATCGCGTTTGAAGTAATCAAGCCAACGATACAGATCAAAATGACGCCAGGGCGATTTTACTCGGCCCGTAAGCAACAGCCTCCAGAGTATGCGCATTAGCCCCCCAGGAATTGCATTAGGTGAATTGGTACGAATGCGGTCCAACTCAGCAGTATTCCCTTCTCGCTCTAGCGATGTTAGCTTGTTCAACTCGATTTCGATTAGTCTAACGAATTCGTTATGAAGCCTACTGCCGCGCTGTACTAACCAGAGCACTAGAGCTGGGTCATTC
>CAYQZF010000293.1:0-2786 GCA_964421895.1 uncultured Nitrosomonas sp.
TCCGATACACATGGTGATGAGAGCATATCGCCCCCCGCAACGATGCAACTCATAAATGGCCTTGATAACCAGAATACTCCCAGTTGCTCCTATTGGATGTCCTAGCGCCACTGCGCCACCGTTTGGGTTAGTCTTACTCGAATCGAACTTCAACTCCTTCGCAACCGCGCAAGCTTGAACAGCAAAAGCTTCGTTGGATTCAATCACATCAATATCTGAAATCTTAAGGCCAGCTCGCCGCAATACACTTTGGACAGCAGGCACTGGACCCATCCCCATAAACTTAGGATCAACACCGGCATGACCATACGACACAAATCTCGCCAGCGGTTTCATATTGCGCTTCTGCGCCGCCTTGTATTCCATCAAAACCAATGCGGCTGCACAGTCATTAATCCCGGAAGCATTACCGGCCGTAACGGTACCGTCTTTCTGAAAGACCGGGCGCAGTTTAGCCAGATTATCCATTCTGGTATTTTCTCGCGGATGCTCGTCTGTATCAAAAACGATCGTCTCTTTATGACCAGTCACTTCAATTGGCAATATCTGCTCTTTGAAATAACCATTTTGAATAGCATGGAATGCACGGCGGTGGCTTTCCGCAGCAAATGCATCTTGCTCATCCCGGCTAATCTGCCAATTTTTTGCAATATTCTCTGCGGTAATTCCCATGTGCACACGATCAAACGGATCAGTTAAAGCTCCCACCATCATATCCACAGTCGCACCATCTTGCATCCGTTGCCCCCAACGCAGCGCCGGCAATAAATAGCCGCCGCGGCTCATAGATTCTGCTCCGCCCGCAACAGCCACATCCGTATCGTCGAGTAAAATATTCTGACTTGCTGAAATAATAGCCTGCAAACCACTCCCGCACAGCCGATTCACCGTCAATGCCGAGGTATGTTGCGATAAACCGCCATTGATGCAGGCCACGCGTGCCAGATACATATCGCGCGCTTCTCCATGGATGACATTGCCGAAAACCAAATGCCCGACTTCATCAGCATCAATCCCGGCGCGTATAACCGCTTCACGCACAACTCTCGCAGCCAAATCAGCGGGAGCGATCTCTTTAAGCGCACCGCCATAATCACCTATCGCAGTCCGCACACCACTCAAAACAACGACTTCCCGCATGTGTTTTCCTTGTTTGATAATAACTTATGGAGTAAAAGCGCAGTACAGCAAGTCGCTTGTCGCACAAATCAGAATTTTCCCGACAAATCCTCTAGCGCAGTGATTACGCGCTGCGATTCGCTGCGCATTTTTTCCAGCAACTCAGCAGCACGGATAAGCTCGTTCTTAGCGCCATACTCCTCCATCTGCTGACAGATGGAGGCAAGTGATTCCGCACCGATATTGGTTGCGCTGGATTTGAAAGTATGCACCGCCTTTACCAGCGCATCGCTATCACCAATTTGGATCGCATTCTCAATCTGAGTTTGAAATGTTGGTGCAGAAGATAAATAAATTGAAATCAGCTTTTCCAGAAACTCATATCCGCTTGCGGGATCGATTTGCCGCCAGTAATCAAGCTTTTCAAAATTGATAATCGGATCATTCATCGATCACCTGATTCCCTTAAAAAACCAAACCGTTTTATTGAGCTTCACAGCCGCACTGTTCCCGATGAACAATCCATCAAGGTGAAATTGATCACCGGGTTCATTTTGGATTAATAGATTATTTTTTCACAAAATCAACCAACTTCTGATAAGTAAACATATAATCCTGAGCTTGTAGTGGTGTATGGCATTGCACGCAGTTCAGGTCGTTGCTTTTTGCAGTGCCATCCGGATTGTAAAGCGCGAAACCCCAGTCTCCGGTGCGATTTTCCTTTGGAAATGAAGCATTCCAATTATTTCTATTTTCCATCACCGCAACAGCAGCTAGCGAATCGATTTCAAAGAGACCATCACTACCGGCAACTGGCTTGCCATCCGCGCCTTTTTTAGGCGTATAGATTTCCATCACCACAACTCCACCAGGAGCGCTTTTATTTCCTTGCTTATAGCCCGCAATCGCAGCTTCGTTAGCGTACAGCTTGGCCACTTGAGTCTGATTCGCCCGATTCATGGTTGCATATTGAGCGAAGGTCTTGTTGTAATCCGCAGGAAACTTGACATGTTCCGGATCTCCGCCGGCATAGACGCTAACCGAGGTAAGAGCTAAAACTGTGGCAATCGCTTTCAACGTATATTTCATGTTTCTTCTCCTTGTTAGAAATTTCTGGATAAAACAGGTTTTGGAGCGCTATCATACCGCATCCACCGTTAAAAATTGTTGACTCAGAAGTGCTCTCTCATCCAGTCAGATCCGTAACCAACTTGATCGATAAATAAATGACTAGCGCCGCAACCACCAAGTGGATCGCAAAACTGACGGGATTTTCTTTAATTGCATCTTGGAAAGTTTTATTTTTTCCTTCCCGCTTCAAGCGTGCATACTCTTCCCGTATTCTAATGGCTCTCTCTCTTTGATAAGCATCCAGCAATGTGCGTGCATGCTCAAACTGGTTGTCATCTGTGAGCCAGATCGCTGGCATCGATACCCCCCAATTTCCCGCTGAAGTTTCGTAAAAACCGATCGCGTTGCTAGCAAGTAGCTCGCGCACATCTTGTGCCTCATCTTCGGAAACATCCGTAAGCCGGAATAAAATTTTTGCCATGAGAGGTCTTTTGATATGTTATTTTCTGTTAGGTAAACGTTAGTCA
This sequence comes from uncultured Nitrosomonas sp., assembly GCA_964421895.1. GTDB lineage: Bacteria > Pseudomonadota > Gammaproteobacteria > Burkholderiales > Nitrosomonadaceae > Nitrosomonas. Next base: position 2,718 of record CAYQZF010000293.1, read on the forward strand.
GTGCTCACTGAGCGCTCACACTGTGTGCAAATTTATTATCAAGTGATGAAAAATAGCAATACCCATTTA
>CAYQZF010000294.1:0-2784 GCA_964421895.1 uncultured Nitrosomonas sp.
GGTCGGGCAGAGAAATATTCATACTTTGCATGGGTAAGTCCTCTTTATCTTGCTGCGTAATTTGCCATTAATAGCATAAAATGGCAATTATTGCCATATCGGGCGAACCATAATAAAGGTTCTGATTCCAATTTTGGAAGTAGATTGCCTATGGAAGCTATGAATCGCCAGGAAAAAGTTTTTCTTCTAATGTTTTACCGTGATTTAGCTGTCGATATTGCCAGCGATTGGCGCGAATACAATGCATGAGTTGCAAATCCATGCTGGGTTGTAGATCAGGATTATATTCCACGATAAACTCATTTTTTTGTGGATTGGTGACCTGTAAGACACCTTCAAGAGTGCTGAATTTAACCATTACCTCCGATGCTGGGCAGTTTTCCATTTGTAGAGTGATAAATCGCGAGGAAACTTGATTTTCGTTAACTCTTAATTTCTCTGTTTGCAGAACGCCGTTTTCCAATAACAAAATTTCTTGGCACAACCGGTCAAGTTCGATCAAATTGTGGGAACTGATGATGAAGGTTGTTTCTGACGATTGTTCTGCAATAATTGATCGCACGGTTCGAGCATTGGCGGGATCAAGTCCGGCAGTCGATTCATCCAATAAGATCAATGCAGGTTTTCCAATCAGCGCTTGCGCGATCGCCGCCCGTTTAGCCATGCCATGACTGAGCGCCAGAGGTTTTTCATGTGTGGCATCTTTGAGTGCAAATATCTCTAAGACCCGACTGGCTTCCAGGTTTGCTTGTTGAGAAGAGAATCCTTGTAGGCGCGCATAAAAAACCAACTGCTCTATTAACGTGAAGCTCGGGTCTAGTCGGGCGCCCTGAGGCAATGCCGAAACTTTGCCAATGAGCTGAGTTGCACCAGGTGAGTGACTAAGTATCCGTACAGTACCGGAAGTGGGATGCAAGAAGCCAGACAAGATATTCAGTAAAGTGGTTTTTCCGGCTCCATTGGGGCCTACCAAACCGATAGGTTCGCCTGCATCCAGCTCAAAACTGACATTGGTGAGCGCAGCTTTGCCTGAATAAACATGGTTTAGCTGTTTGCACTGAATAATCGGTGAACTCACAATGCTTGCCTCAGCATTATCCAGCGCCCAATGGCTAACAAGAACAGGCTCTGCAGGAGAGGAATATATATTAATGACAGTATTTGCCATCCTGGCAGTTGCGCCATTTCAGATAATTGATAACCAGGGATCAAACATTTTAGAAAAGCCAATGCAGGCAAATAGTAAGCCAGACTGTTGATAATTCCAGCCAGAAACATCCAGATCAGAATTGCCCACAGGATTGCTTGCCGGGCAGATTTAACTTGCGCGGATAAAGCAGCCATCATGGCTGTAAAAGGTAGAACGACCAGGATTAAGTTAAGAACTAGGATTGGAAAATCCGGCAATGCAAAAATAAGAAGCGAGGTATCACGGGTCAGAGCAAGGATAAGGGTACTGAATGCGGCTGCACTGATCCATACTGTTTGAATCAGCATAGCGCCTACAAACCGGCCAAAGAATACATGGTCGCGGCTACTGCGTATGACAATAAAACGTAGCGTGCCGCGTTCTCGATCAGAACAGGTTTGATCGGCTGCGAGCAAGATGCTCAACATCGGGAATATCATTAGCGCAAAATGCCAAAATACGCCGAATTCAGGGATGGGCCAATGCTGTATTGAACCAAAGCCAATCAAGTCAAAGAAACTGAATTCTGTCTGTAATTCCTTTTCCTGAACCAACAGCTCGGCAGCAAATCGTATTGGATACAGTAAAATGAAATACCAAACGACTACAAAGGTTATCAACGGCAATATACTTTTACGAGTAGCAAAACCTCTTTTGAGTTCAAATGCGCTGATGAGTATCAGATGATTGAAGAAATTTGGCTGCATTGTTTTTTATATATTCCACTCGTACTCCAGTGCTTACCTAGGTTGGAAATTCTGAGTATTTTAACTTGCTCACACCTATCAGCCGTAAATTTACAAATTTACCAAGATAAAACGCATTCCAGAATAAATTTAACTCCCCACTACGGCAGGCGGTGAGCATGGTTCTCACAAATCATAAATAATCATGTGAAATACTTGTACCGGTATCTATCAATTACTACCATCAACCAATTGAGAACGACTTATGACCACGTCTTATATGTACCAAACATCTGTACCGGTTTTCAAACAGCTATTGAACAGTTTAAGCATCATTCTAACCAAAGCTGAAACCTACGCAACCGAGAAAAAATTTGAACCGGCCGTATTGCTGAATTCACGGCTATACCCTGATATGTTTCCCTTAATCCGCCAAGTGCAAGTCGCTGCTGATTTTGCCAAGAGCGTGTCGGCAAGGCTGGCAGGGGTTGAAGTACCGGTGCATGAGGACAACGAACAAACTTTCGCCGATCTGCAAGCGCGAATAAGTAAGACTCTGTTATTTATCGAAAGCCTAGTACCAGAACAATTTGAAGGCAGCGAAACGCGTGAAATCGTGTTACGCCCGGGAACTCCGAAAGAGAAAAAGCTGCTTGGCCGCAATTTTTCTTCCACGTTACTACTGCCTATGCAATTTTGCGCCACAATGGCTTGGAAGTTGGTAAGGGCGATTTTATGGGTACTTTTTAAGCTTGCTATTATCTTTAAAGAGTCAGTAGGCGAAATTTTTTGATGGGACTATTGATGGGAATAGAAGTCTGTTATGCTTGAAAGTAGCGTGGATACTGGATCCGTGGCGGAGGCGGTGAGATTCGAACTCACGGTAGAGTCACCCCTACGGCAGTTTTC
>CAYQZF010000295.1:0-2734 GCA_964421895.1 uncultured Nitrosomonas sp.
GATCATCGACAACGTGCGGCAAACCGAAAAAGAACTGGCGCGCCTGAAAACCAAACTCGCCAGCTCGCAAGGCGCCGACCTGGCATCGCAAGCGCTGGATGTCAACGGCGTCAAAGTGCTCGCCGCCAACCTGGAAAACGCCGACGCTAAAACGCTGCGCGAAACACTCGATCAACTCAAAGACAAACTCAAAACCTGTGCGATTGTGCTCAGCACCGTCGCCGACGGCAAAGTCACGCTAATCGCCGGTGTCAGCGCCGACCTCACCGGCAAAGTAAAAGCCGGCGAACTGGTCAACTTCGTCGCGCTACAAGTCGGCGGCAAAGGCGGCGGAAGGCCGGACATGGCGCAAGCGGGAGGTACGCAACCGGAGCAATTGCCTGCGGCGCTTGGAGGTGTGCAAGGGTGGGTTGAAACGAAAGTCATGAGTAATCAAAACTAAAACTATCTGACTCATCGCAATGCTCTCGATTCTGAACCCGACTCCGTATCACGATCAGGGTGTTGCGATAGTAAGCTAAAATTGGGCAACTAAAATGGGAAAGTATTCAAAACTCAGAATAAACAATCCCATGGCAAGACCACGAGATATTAGAAAAACTCAATTTTTTTTGGCTTGCCTTGATTCTTTACATACCGCTCAACTACACCCCATTCCGCTCTTGCGTGATCCACTGCGCCGCTGGTCCGTTGCGATAACGCGGTGGATGACAGAACTGGCTGCTGTTATCGGTCAGGATCGCAGAGAGTGTACGCTGGCGGAAGACCATGCACATGACTTCTTCTTCCTTTGTCAAAACAGTCGAAGCCGGTTCCTTCGGCCCCATCGGCACATCATGAACGAAGGTTCGCTTTTTCCACTTTACCACCGTCTTTGCATTGACCCCGTGGCATTTTGCAAGAACCTTTAAGCTCTCTTGACTATGTTGTCTCTGTCGTGCGGGTGCAGTATTTGTCCCATAATTCCTTCCTCCATAGCTGTTCGTATATTATTTCAGCATACTGTGGGACTAAACACCTGTTTAAATCAGCAGTTCCGGTATCTGGATTTGTTTTATTGTCTTTTGCCATTAACATAAGGTAGTCAATTAAATTGTTGACTTCATTTTAGCTGATCACCCAAATGCGCACCGAGCCTTCTGGCATTCCATGCATCACTAATCCTTTGTTCTCTAAAACCTTCAGCACACCCAGAGCGCTTCTTTGAAACTAATCTAGGGACTCCCCAGGCTTAAAATACTTGTTCTGCGCTTTGTGTTTCTTGGCACGGATTGAGCATATCAAGTCTGGTGCAAAAACTTGATAGTTGCGTCTTAATGACTTATTTCACTTAGGATTCAATCAATTTCAGACTGATGATGCTATTGGAGAAGGCCAGACATCTCTGAGCGCTTGGCAACTAGAGCTAATACATTTACATTTGACATCTAAAAATAAAAAGACAGGCGCTATATTAATCGCAAACAAGCCAAGTAGCTTTATGTTGGGCTACGTAATAGCGCAAATTTCGGGGATACGGCTACAAGAATTGAGATCGGCTTCAGCTTGGAGTGACATTGTTCGGGATTCACGCAATACAATCCACTCCGACGTAACCTCCAAAACACCAAATATGTATCAAAAATTAGTAGTTTACTTCTTGTAGCAGTTACTCATATCCGCACACTTTATTGCATCAAAGATGTAGCAAATGCTATATCGAAAAACAAACAAACCCACTCTATCAACTTCAACTCATATCCACCTTCCAGCGCCGAAACGGGCGGAGATGAAGATCAGCGCTAGTTTGAGCCGATCGAGTGCCGGGAGTCAGTAGCCGAACAACCTGGTGAAAAAAGCCGACTTGAATAGCGCTTATCACTTATACCTGCCCGCTTGCAAAGCATCTGCTGATGCAACTTGACTCAAACTAAAAAATCTCCAAAAAAACTAGAGCCATTCAAAATTCGCTTCCCCGGCTGTTATCGACATCATCAGGATACACCAGGCTGCCGATATTTCCCCATGTATTCCTTATGTAAGACACTACGTGGGCAATTTCAGGGTCGCGAATGAAATGCTGAAAGGGTGGCATGCCATAGGGTCTCGGATTACCGGCCGTGGCAGGCGGATATCCGCCATACAGTACGCTGCGGATGGTGTTCAGCGGAGACCGCATGGTCACATTCCGGTTTCCCGCCAGCGGGGGGTAAATTCCAGGTACACCTTGCCCAGATTCGCCGTGACAATCCTGACAGTGCTCTTTATAGACCTTCTCCCCGAGAGCAACATATTGACGCACCTGTTCCGGCATTTTCCGGGCTTTTTGAGGTGCTTTAGCCTTGTCTTGCTTCTCGCCCAGAGATTGCAGGTAAACCGCCATCGAACGTAAATCATAGTCCGACAGATGCTGCAAACTTTGCCGGACAATCGTTGCCATAGGACCGGAAGTCACTGCATGGCTGTTTATTCCAGTGGATAGCAGCGTGACAATATCCTCGATCGGCCATTCACCCACACCGGCTTCCAGCGGAGATATCAGAGAGGGGGCATACCAGTGGGTGCCCATGATTTTACCTCCGGACAGCTTATCGTCCCGGCTTGCTCCCAACACATTCCGGGCGGTGTGGCAGGCGGTACAGTGTCCGAGCCCCTGAACCAGATAATTACCCCGGTTCCATTCATCGCTTTTCGATTTGTCCGGCTGATAGACACCTTCCTTGAAGTATTGAGTTCGCCAAAGAAACAGGAGAAA
>CAYQZF010000296.1:0-2734 GCA_964421895.1 uncultured Nitrosomonas sp.
TGCATTCCCGATATTTGTTACCATTTCCGGATTAAATCGTGAACCGCCCGGCGGTAGCATAAAGGAGCCTCGTAGTGACTATTTCCGAACAACAGATTCAATCCGTACTGAAACAAACCATTGATCCAACCACCCACAACAATTATGTTACCGGCAAATCGGTCGGTGCGATCCAAATTACCGGTAACGACGTAACGGTCGGTATCGAACTCGGTTATCCGGCCAATAGCGTTAAGGATAATGTACAGCAACAAATAGCAGATGCATTGAAATCGATACCCGGTATCGGCGCTGTGCAAGTAACGGTTAGCAGCAAAATCATTCCGCACGGTGTGCAGCGTGGCGTCAAACTGATACCCGGTGTCAAAAACATCATCGCTGTGGCATCCGGCAAAGGCGGCGTCGGCAAATCGGCAACCGCCGTCAATCTGGCGCTGGCATTGGCGGCGGAAGGCGCTGCCGTCGGTATTCTGGATGCAGATATTTATGGTCCGTCGCAACCGCAAATGCTCGGCATTACCGGTCACCCCGAATCACTCGATGGCAAATCGATGGAACCGATGCGTGCGCATGGCATTCAAGCGATATCGATCGGAATGCTGGTCGATGTCGAAACACCGATGGTATGGCGCGGCCCGATGGTGACGCAGGCCTTGCAGCAATTGCTGAACGATACTAACTGGAAGGACCTGGATTATCTGGTGGTGGATTTACCGCCCGGCACCGGCGACATTCAATTGACGCTGGCGCAGAAGATTCCGGTCACCGGCGCCGTCATTGTTACCACGCCGCAAGACATCGCCCTGCTCGATGCGCGTAAGGGTCTCAAGATGTTCGAAAAAGTCGGCATCCCGATTCTGGGCATCGTGGAAAATATGAGTACGCACACTTGCTCCAACTGCGGCCACACCGAACCGATCTTCGGCACCGGCGGCGGTGAAAAAATGTGTAAGGACTATAACGTCGAATTGTTGGGCGCACTGCCGCTCGATATCAAGATCCGCGAACATACCGATGCCGGTAAGCCCAGCGTAATTGCGGAACCAGAAGGCAAGATCGCGGAAATTTACCGTCTCATTGCACGGCGGGTGGCCGTTAAGATTGCGGAATCCACCGAAGACCACTCCGAGCTGTTCGCCAAAATCGTAATGGACAATGACTAGGAAAACTTCAAGGATGTCGATTAAATCAGATAAATGGATACGCCGCATGGCGCTGGAACATGGCATGATCGAACCGTTCGAGCCTGACCAAATCCGCCGCAAGAACGATCAGCGTATCGTATCGTACGGCACTTCGAGTTACGGTTACGATATCCGCTGTTCGGATGAATTCAAGTTATTCACCAATATCAATTCCACCATCGTCGATCCGAAAAATTTCGACTCCAATTCGTTCATCGATGTCAAAAGCGATGTCTGCATCATCCCGCCCAATTCGTTCGCACTGGCGCGCACGGTGGAATATTTCCGCATTCCGCGCAACGTGCTGACGATTTGCCTGGGCAAATCGACGTACGCGCGCTGCGGCATCATCGTCAACGTCACACCGTTCGAACCGGAATGGGAAGGATTTGTCACACTGGAGTTTTCCAATACAACGCCGCTACCCGCCAAAATTTATGCCAACGAAGGTGTCGCGCAAGTGATTTTCTTCGAGTCGGATGAAGTCTGCGAAACCTCGTACAAAGACCGGGGCGGAAAATATCAGGGACAACATGGCGTAACCTTGCCAAAAATTTGAAGTTGCAGGAAAAATAACGATGTAAAGAGTGGGTAATGCCGATTACGATATGTTCGAAGTTACTGAAATGGTTACCTGCTGCTATGGTGCTGATGCTATTTTCCGCAGCGCTGTCGGCAGGAATACACCCGCACATTTCTTTACCGCAAACCGGTCTGATACCCGAAGATATCGCCGTCATCGTTAATGACAATGACCCCTTATCCCGGCAGATAGGCGATTACTATCAACGTGCACGGCAAATACCCGAAGCCAATGTCATTCACCTGAACTTCCCTCCCAACCGCAGTGCTCTGAGCTCTGACGAGTTCATAAAACTTAAGGCCAAAATTGACCGGCTCATACCTGAACATGTGCAAGCCTTCGCTGTCGCCTGGACGGCACCGTACCGGGTGGACTGCATGTCGCTGACTTCCGCTCTGGCGCTCGGTTTCGACAAAAAATACTGTTCCGATAAATGCGAACCAACAGCCCCCAGCTCTTATTTCAACGCGCCCGGTCCTCATCCTTTCGATGCCTACAGGGTGCGCCCTGCGATGATGCTGGCCGGTACAACTTTCACCGAAGTCAAGGATTTGATTGATCGAGGTATTGCATCCGATCACACTTTTCCCAAAGGCCAGGCTTATTTGTTGAACACCTCGGACAAAGCACGCAGCACACGTGCATCGATTTTTGCAAAAACTGCGGAAGAATTTTTCGGTGTTTTTCCAGTACAAATACTGGAAGCCGATTTCATCTCAGAGCACCAAGATGTGCTTTTTTATTTCACCGGATTGACCGAAGTAACCATGCTGGACACGCTCAAATTCATTCCCGGTGCGCTGGCAGACCATCTGACATCTGCTGGCGGCATGCTCACCGATTCTACGCAAATGAGCAGTTTGCGTTGGTTAGAGGCGGGTGCAACCGCAAGCTACGGCACTGTGGTCGAACCTTGCAGTTTTCCGCAAAAATTTCCCTCCCCGGCGGTCGCCATGTTTCACTACGC
>CAYQZF010000297.1:0-2719 GCA_964421895.1 uncultured Nitrosomonas sp.
CGTTGATAAATATGCGACGCCATGTGAATCATATGTCCTGCTTCCGGCATTAATTTAAGCAGCGTATCAGCCGATTTCTCGGCGCGTTCCGGCGTCGATGTCGGTTCAATTAAGTGAATATGCATGTGCAAGGCGCCGGGGTGTTCCGGGTAGCGCCGCAATACATCTTCCGTCAGCGCGACAATTTCAGCAGTGCCTTCGTAAGGGGTGCCATCCAGCATCCAGTAGCCCCACGGCCGCAGATCCATCATCGATTCGACATACAGCATCGCAATATCCGGATCATCCAGAAAACGTTGGTGCACATCACGCATCGCCGTCGCATAGGCCTTGTCATTCGTTGTTCTGTGCTCGGCTTTGCCCGAGTAACGTTTTTCCAGTGCGTTGATGAGTGCTCGTTCCTTTTCGGAAGCTCGCATCATCAGGGATTTGGCTTGTTGTATGATTTCCAGTGCCTGGGGTTCTTCGTTCGGTTCCATCATGGCGTTAATATTCGGGCCGAGTACCAGTGCTTGTCCCCAATACGCCATCGCAAGCCCGGGATCCAGCCGGGCTGCTTCGCGGAATGCTTTGCGCGCTTCGGCATGATTGAATCCATACGCGAGATTGAGTCCTTGATTGATGTATTGCTGTGCTAATGGATTGCTTGTACTGACAGGGAATGCATGCTTACCGAGGCTCTGTAAGCGGGGAGCGTGCTGTTTCTTCAAATCAAGTTGTTGCGTCGCACCGGATGCCGAAGCATGTGATTGGCTGCTTTCTTTTTCAGCTGTAGCCCATGCAGGACTTGCAACGGCCAGAGCCGCAATCAAAAAGGGAAAAATAATAACTCGGGGGTACATATCTGCCTCCGTAAAAAATGTTGATTATCAGATTAACAAGAAATTTATCGCAGCTATTCAGCCGTCGTGGGATCAATCACGGATCGAACTTGCGCGACACGGGTGACAGGGAATTCGCCCTGTTCCGCGTGTGCTCGAATGGCGGCTTCGCTTGGTGCAAGATAGAGGCAATACACTTTATCATCGGTGACATAGCTTTCCATCCATTGGATGCTCGATCCCATGCTGTTGAGAATAGCACAGGATTTTTGCGAAATGGCTTGGAGGTCTTGGGGCGTGAACGAGCCAGCACCGGGAATTTCACGTTCAATAATATATTTCGGCATATCTTTCTCCTTTCATTTTGATTAAAAACGACCGGTCGTATTTTTAAATACCAAAAAAATAACTACCGGATAAAAAAATCATCCAATAAATCGTGGCAGCATTGCTTGACGGGCGCGGATGATTTTTCTATTTGCATTCGTAGCAGCGCACCTTGCCACGTGTTGATCAATAAATCAGCCATTTCTTGTGGAGTTTTATCCACTCTGACAGTTCCTTGTTGTTGCGCCTGAGCCAGGCCGGATTGCAATAAATCCCGATATCGCCCAATTGCCGATTGCAGGGATTGCTGACATACATCGCTAGTGCTGCCAATTTCTCCCATGAGGCTGCCCAGCAAACATCCTCCTTTAAATTTGTTTTCTTCAAGTTCCACAATAAGCTCGGCAAAATAGCGCCGGATAGCCCCCAGTGCATCGGAATCAGATTGCAGAATATGTGCAGATAACCGCAAAATAAACGGCTCGATATAATGCTGGATGACTGCTGCGCCAAATTCTTCTTTACTACTGAAGTAGTTATAAAAAGAACCTTTGGGAACGTTGACCGCATCGAGAATTTCCTGCAAGCCGGTGCCGTGATAGCCTTGGTTCATAAAAAAAACAACACCCTGATTCAATAGGCCTTCTCGATTAAATTCTTTTTTGCTTAATTTTGGCATGTGATAATAATACGACCGGTTGTCTCAAAAATCAACCTGAATTTGTATTGGCTCTAGACCAGCAGGCACGATCTGTTAGTTTAGTAAGATGTTAAGAAACAGCAAATTAAGTGATTATTACATTAGAAAGATAATTCAATGTTTCAGCATTGATATACCAGCCAGAAAAACAGCGCTGCTATTGGGTAAAAATCGTAACACGATTAATCGCTGGTATGGCATTTTCAGGCAAGCAATCTATAGTCATCAGACTGCCCTTACAGACAAGCTGTTAGGCAAAGTGGAGATAGATAAACCAGGAATATCCATTTCTCGAGTATCTACAGTGGTAACTTTAATTTGAGCATTCGCCTCGGTATATGTAAAAGAAAGAATTAAAAAAACGACACTACTAAGTATCGATATATGCTTTTTTATTAAGCCAATCAAACATAGTCCAAATTTGCTTTTCATTTTTTAAAGTTTAATTACTGTATTTGTATTTTGGAAATAATATCAAAAAAAGATTACGCAAGTTTATGATAATAAAAAGGAGTTACAGTTTACAAAAGCAATATTTAATGTTATGAAAAGAATAAATCGTATTAAACTCAACCATCAGCCGCCAAAAGCGCTCAACTGAGCCCTGTAATCCCGGCATTATTGTTGCGGTAATAATCTGAAAGCTTCAGGTGTTTTCACCCCAACTTTTGCATCAACTCCTTAACCCGCATCACCCGCTTATTCGCATCTTCAATCTTTACCAAGATTTTCAACCGATCCTGGCCGGAGAGCGAGTATTCGCGGCTGCTTTGGATCAGTTGGATGATTTTCAGCGGGTCGATCGGCGGGTTGGGGATGAATTGCACTTGGATGCTGTCGGCGCTGGCGTCGATGCGGGTGATGCCGAGCG
>CAYQZF010000298.1:0-2719 GCA_964421895.1 uncultured Nitrosomonas sp.
CAATGATATATGTTGGCGCCAACGATGGAATGTTACACGGATTCAATGCTTGCATCGCTGGGGTAACGGCAGGATGTACGACTGCAAATGCCGGTAAAGAACAATTGGTCTACATTCCGAGTACTGCCTATGAAAATCTAAGCAGATTGACAGATAAAGATTACACTTCCAATCATCGCTATTTTGTCGATGGATCTCCCATGACGGGTGATGTTTACTCAACATCAACCTCGAGCTGGAGAAGCATCCTAGTAGGTGGCATGAATGGCGGCGGACAAGGTTATTATGCTCTGGATATTACAAACCCTGTGGATGCGTCAAAATCAGCGCCAACTTTTACTGTAGCAAATGCGGCAAATTTACTGTTGTGGGAGTTTACTAGCACTGATGATAGCGACATGGGTTATAGTCATAATCTCCCGCAAATTAACTCATTTACCGGTCAAGCAATGCAAATCGCCAGAATGGAGAACGATCGCTGGGCCGTGATTATCGGTAATGGCTATAATAGTGCAGGTGGCAAGGCGGTTCTTTATATCCTGTTTATTACAGGGGGTGAGGATGGTAGCTGGACCATTGGAACGGATTACATCAAGTTGATTGCCAATCTAGGTACTGGCAATGGCCTTTCGACGCCGACATCGTTTGATGCTAATGGTAATGGCAAGGTTGATGTAATTTATGCAGGTGATATTAAAGGTAATTTATGGAAATTTGATGTAAGCTCGACTACACCCTCAAGCTGGAATGTAGCAATTGGCGGGACACCTTTATTTGTATCTGGTACATCGAAACCGATCATTGCTCCACCTTCTATAAGCTTTCATCCTAAAGGCGGACAGCTGGTTTTATTTGGCACAGGAAAGTACTTGGAAACTGCTGATACTACCAGCAACAATACTCAGACAATCTACGGGATATGGGATAATAATGCAGCAGCAACGGTAACAGCGGGCGCGCTTGTTCAGCAGGTGATGACGGATGGAACGATTAGGACCGCGACACAAAATGCTGTGTCCTACTCCACCACGATTAAGGGGTGGTACGTTAATCTGCCGGTCAGTGGCGAGAGACTTACAGGCGTTCCTAGTTTGGAAGATGGGATTTTTGTATTTACGAGTATTGTGCCTTCCGCATCGCCTTGCGACTTTGGCGGTAGAGGGTTCGTAAATGCAGTCGATTTCTTGACTGGAGGCATGCTTTCTTCGCCAGCGTTTGATACCAATAGAAATAGAATTCTCTCGCTTGATGATGGACTGTCTGCGGGTGTGGAGATTGGATTTTCTGTTGGCGGCGTTACACGTATTAGGGGGCCTGCAGATGACGATAAGTTGGTGTTTTCAAAAGCTGATGGCTCGCTCGAACAAGTAACAACAACGAAAGGTGCTGCCGGACTACGTGGCAGAGTCTCTTGGCGAGAGCTGATGCATTGAAATAAATTCAATGAGTATTATGAAAACTAGATTCTTGGAGATTAAAAAAGCTATGAATTCAAATTTCTTTTCATTTAAGGCAGCTGGACTTACTTTGATTGAGCTTATGATAACGATTGCCATTCTTGGTATTCTTGCTTCAATCGCGTTTCCGTCTTACCAGAACTATGTGAGACAGTCCAACCGGACTGTTGCAAAGTCATTGCTCTATGAAAATGCTCAATTTATGGAGCGCTTTTATTCTCAGAATAATCAGTATGATGCGACAGTGGGTGCCGATGGTATAGCAAATGCAGGGGGAGATGATGTTGCAGTTACATTACCTGTTACGCAGTCACCGAGAAACGGTACAGCACAATATAATATTTCGCTTCAAGCAGTGGCAAATAATACATTTACATTACAAGCCGTTCCGGTTGGTCCGATGGCTGGTGATATATGCGGTACACTGACTTTGAGCAATACGGGGGCTCAAGGTGCGGGTGGAAGTATTGCAGATTGCTGGAATCGTTGATTCCATTCTTTTGTAAGGCATTTCTGCATTCCTAAAAATCTCTTTGCTTATCCCTTAATTTCCTGCTCAATCTGATCGGCCGTGACGTGGCGCACATCTTTACCTTTGACCATGTAAACAACATATTCGGACATATTTTTGGCATGATCGCCAATACGTTCGATGGCTTTGGCGATAAATACAATTTCCAGGCAAGTGGAGATTTTCCTTGGGTCTTCCATCATAAAAGTAATCAACTGGCGCAGGATGGAACGAAATTCTTCGTCGACGAATTCATCCTGCCGAACGATTTGCGCAGCAGCATTCAAATCCAAACGAGCAAAGGAGTCAAGCGCCTTATGCAGCATGTCCATGGCAATACTGGCAACATGCTTGACTTCATTAAAGCGTGGAATGTGCATACGATCGGATGAATAGATCAATTTTGCCATACGGGCAATTTTAGCGGCTTCGTCACCGATGCGCTCCAGATCGGTGATTGTTTTAATCACCATCATGATCATGCGTAAATCGCTTGCGGTCGGTTGCCTGCGCGCAATAATCTGATTGCAGATCTCATCGATCGATACTTCCATTGCGTTAACGCGATGGTCACGAGTAATGACCTGATCAATCAGTTCTTCATTGCCGCTGGTTAGCGCTTCGATCGCGTATTCGATCTGTTCCTCGACAAAACCACCCATTTGCAAAACACGGGTGCGTACTTCTTCAAGATCAGCATCAAACTGCTTGGAAATATGTTCTTTATTTGCCATGGATTGCCTTTTGAGGG
>CAYQZF010000299.1:0-2680 GCA_964421895.1 uncultured Nitrosomonas sp.
CCACCAGAATTTGATGCTTGGCAATCGTATCCGCAATCGCCTGCGCCATTTCCACTTGCTGCGCACGTGTGCGGAACCCCGCGATATGCTGGGAAAGCGCACCACCCGGTGCGAAAATGGAATCGATATCAAACATAGAATCAGGAAAGCGGCTGCCAAAAATAAAACTGTGCTTTTGCCGGAACCGCCAAACTCAGGAATAAATCGAAATGAAACCCGCGCATTATACTGCTGCATGCCGACATGTTCGATCTTTATCATTTACTCTGGAGTTTCCCCTTCAGTCTTCTTGATCGCAAAAAGTTTATAAATCCGCCTGATATTGCTAATATTCACCGCTAATACGATTGAAAAATTTGTGCAGTTCGCTCGTGCAATAAATTCAAGGGGATAATAGACATACGATGTTTTTATCATCCCAGAATTGCACCGCCCCACTGGGCGTGATCAGATGGAAGAAGAATGCCACCGCTTCGGCATACAAGATACCAGCACGCAAGAACAGTAATCTTGCACACACTCAAGGAAACTCAGCATGACTGAAAATGGAAACACCCCAAAAGCAGATACCGATCGCCGCGATGTGCAACCAGAGGCCAGTCATGTGCTTGATTGGAGTTCTGAGCACCGGCGCGAATCGATTCATACCGTATACCAACGCGCCGAAAAGCATGCATTGGATGCGATCGAGTGGTATTTGCTTTCCAAGCGTCAAAAGAAATTCTGGGCGCAGGGACTCAGGCTTGGCACCATCGGCCTGACAGCGCTGGCGGGGCTCCTGCCTATCATCAGTGAGATATTTCAGTCCACACTGTCACCGGCGTGGGCTTCGGTTGCCTTGGGATCGGCGGGTGTCGTGCTGGCCATCGACAAGTTTTGCGGTTATTCGTCAGCCTGGATGCGCTTTATCGCCGCCGAACATCAAATCCGGCAAAGTCTGCACGAATTCCAGATGGATTACGAACTGGAACAAGCCGGGTGGGATAATGCGCAGCCAAGCGTGGAGCAAACGCAGAAAATTCTGAGCCGCTGCAAAGCGTTTTTGTTTCAGGTGGACGCCATCATCCGACAGGAAACCGATCAGTGGCTGGCTGAGTTTCAGGATGCGCTGAAACAGATCGACAGCGGTGCAAAAGCCAAAACAGCAGTGGCGGATGGCAACAAATCACCGTGATGCCGCCCGTGGATCAAGCAGATTTACCTGGCAGTAGCCGTCTTGCCCACGCCAATAATACATCGGTCATCGTGTGCGGCCCCATCAATCCGCCCAGCAAGCCGGTGAGCATCGCGTTGACCACCGGTTCGCCACCGAACGACGGAATCGGCAGCCAACCGGAGACTTGCTGGCCGTAGAAAGAACAAAACGTCAGCAGCAAACCGGCTGCGATACCCGCCGGAAGGCGAATGAGCCAGGTCCAAATCGTTGCAACCGTGCGGCTGACTGCCAGCAATGCGCCGACCAGAGCGGCACAAGCGGAAATCCAATAGGTATTGGATAAATCGACATGGGTTTCGGTAAGCGCCGGATAAAACGGCACATCGAGCATTTTGAAGTGATACAAACCGCGCTCAAACAAGTGGAATCGCTCCGTTGCCTTACCCGCAGAGAATTTCACCTGTCGGTCTTCGATCAGATGTTCGTGATTGCTCAACGGATCGATCCGGTACACACCCAGTTTTGCGGATTCCACGCCGTGCGCATTCAGTTGCACTTCGATCGGAGTTTCGAGCCACGGACTATACGGATCGACCGCGATATGCACCCACGGGTGCGAATTGAGCGGATCCTCGCGGGTAACGCCACGGGTGATGCGGTAAATCGGTGCGGTCGGTATCTGATTCAGATCGCCTTGGCTGAAACTGATGCTGCGCCACGGTTCGAGCGAATCGAACGTTTCACTTTCCAGCACGTGCAATAACTTTTGCCGCAACACATGCGGCTGCGGTAATTCATGATGACCGTTGAGCGCCAGACGCAATGCGCTGTGCAATACCAACGCCGCTTCGTACGCAGTCATCATAAAATCGGCGCGGTCTTTTTTCGCACGCTCCTCAAATTCACCCAAAAGCTTGCGCCAATTATGTTCCAGCTCGGCGGTCGAGGTTCTCTGATAATCCAATACCGGGTCGCCGATCGTTAACGATCCCACCGGCGCTTCGTCGAACAGCCGTTTACCCGAACCGACAAAAAAATAATCGAATTTCAGGTCGCTGACTGCTATACGCAACCCATTGACCAAGGATAGCGAGCCGGCAATTTCACCCAACAATACAATATTGTTGATATTGGCATCGTCGAGCAATTTGACAAACTCCGCGGTAAAGCATTGACCGCTGCGCAAGGCTTCAAAATCGGTAGAGTATCGATTGCCCTGCGGATTCGCGCAGTCTTTCCGCTGTACCTCAGACCAAGACAGCGCGGTAACATTGGGAGTATAAAGACGATCTTTAAGAGAATTTTTCAACCCTTCGCCGTAAGGATTATCCTCGTACAAAAACAAAAATTGCTGCTCACCGGCTTTGCCTTTTTCCTGCTTGATAAATGTTGCGTACTGTCCCATGCGGTCGGCGTCGTCGAAAATCAGGCGGAAAAAATTCTTGTCACGGCCCTCGGAGCGTGTCAGCTCAGGCGCTGTGGACATGGCTGAGATCACCGGCAGCTCGATCTGTTCGTTGCGCA
>CAYQZF010000300.1:0-2672 GCA_964421895.1 uncultured Nitrosomonas sp.
TTTTGATGGTGCTGCTGATCGATGAGCGCCCGGAAGAAGTAACGGAAATGATCCGCTCAGTGAGAGGGGAAGTAATTTCTTCAACTTTCGACGAAGCCGCCACGAGGCACGTTCAAGTGGCCGAGATGGTCATTGAGAAAGCCAAGCGTCTCGTTGAACACAAGAAGGATGTCGTGATTCTGCTCGATTCGATTACCCGGCTGGCGCGCGCTTATAATGCCGTGGTGCCGGCTTCGGGTAAGGTGCTGACCGGCGGTGTGGACGCAAGTGCACTGCAACGGCCTAAACGATTCTTCGGTGCGGCGCGCAATATTGAAGAAGGCGGCTCGCTGACCATCATTGCGACCGCGTTGATTGATACCGGGTCGCGCATGGATGACGTGATTTATGAAGAATTTAAGGGCACCGGCAATATGGAAATTCATCTTGACCGGAAAATGGCTGAGAAACGGATATACCCAGCAATCAATGTGAATCGCTCCGGTACTCGCCGCGAAGAATTATTAATTTCGCCCGATGTTCTTCAAAAAATCTGGGTATTGCGCAAGCTGCTGCACCCCATGGATGACATGGATGCAATGGCGTTTCTACTCGATAAAATTAAGGCGACCAAGAATAATTCTGATTTTTTTGATTCAATGCGACGGGTTTAGGATTAAATTTTCACAGTTGCACCGATACGCACATTAAAGGATAATACAACGCTTTTTAATCTCCCCATTGGGGATTGGAACTTAAGGATATAGGCAATGAAAGCAGGCATTCATCCGGATTACCAGGAAATAACCGTAACTTGCAGCTGCGGAAATGTATTTAAAACGCGTTCCACCTTGAGCAAACCCCTGAATATTGAGGTATGTTCTCAGTGTCATCCCTTTTATACAGGCAAGCAAAAGATTGTTGATACTGCTGGCCGGGTTGAAAAGTTCCGTCAAAAATACAGCAAGCAAGTGCGCAAATAGCTGTCAAAGCGGAAATAATATTAAGTCATCATCAGAGTGTCTCAGCTGGTGAATGGTGATAACAGAATTTCCATTTCCCTTCGGATTCTGCTGCCCGATTTTCAGGTTAAATAATCGAGCTTGAATAAACTTTCCACTCCTTTATTCATGATTTTCTCAAAGTAATTATACTGAGCCTGTTAACACTATCTAAGTGCTTTGACGATAAGAGCGAAACAGATGAATGAAAGGAAGGTGGCATTCAATTTGTCGAATCTGGAGAATATTCGACGCAATACCATGAGTCTGCGGAATAATCTTTCGATTTCGCTACGTTTTTTGTACATGGCGTGGTTAAATTCCCATGGCTCCAGCCGATTGGTTTTGGGTAGGGTAACCGAGATATAGCTAAGTTACAATGCAAGTTGTTTGGTATGATCACCCTCATAAGCGCAATCCATCAATAGATGAATCAATGAAGTAACGGGGCCGAGCGCCAAGAGGAGTTGCCGCCCTGCCGGTACATCATGTGCATGCCCCGAGGATAAGGCAAAGATTATGGCTGTTCTGGTATCAGCGGCAACCCGATAAATTTTTGTGGTCCATCCACCTCTGGATTTACCGATGGATTGCGGGCGCATTTTTTTAATGCGCCGCCGGTACCATCGGAATGCACTTTGATGCTGGTACTATCCATTGAGGCGGTTTCAATTTTGATGCGGATGATTTGTTGTTGCAACGGCTCAAAAACTTTTTGCAGCACGCCACTTTTCGCCCATCGATTCATTCAAGTGTAGATGGTATGCCAATTTCCAAAGCGCTTGGGTAGTCCACGTTACTTGCAGCTATGCTCGGTAACATACAGAATAGCATTGAGAATTTATAGATTGGAATGACTGATATTGCCGCGCTGGCGAGGCATGTAGTGTTCGATCTGTTGATATTGGCTTTCGGTGATTTCCATCAGCATATTATATTAAATAGTGTTAACAGGCCCTAGTTGTTTTAGTTTCACGATGTGCTGGAATGGATTAACTTAAGGAAGCGCTGAACAATTAGATGCTTTCAGATTTTTCAGTACTACTGCCATTTTTTTGAACCCGGATTCGCGGTAATTCATTTCTCAGCGGGATTTTGTTGTCGGATTCCCTCAGTTTGTGGTTCATCGTCTGCCTTCGGGAGTATTTTGAGCGGATTCCCCCTCAAGTCGTCAGCAACCGCCTGCGCAGCAGGTACAGTCTGTGACTTAAAGCGCACCAGCATCGTACAGGCGCAACGGACAAAAGGAACCACAGGTGATCGGTAATTTGATTGCCAAGCTGCCTGACACGAAAGCGATTATTGTGGACAAGGGCTATGACAGCAAATGTATGCGAGAACAGATAACGAAGAAAGGGGCTCGCGCTGTGATACCGGGAAAGCGCGGCTCGTTAAAGGGTAACGCAGATATGGATTGGGGTTTGTATAGATACGGGCATTGGGTAGAAAATACTTTTGCCCGGCTAAAGCAGTGTCGGGCAGTAACGGTACGATACGACAAACTGAAAAGAAATTTTGAAAGTATGGTAACCATGGGCATGCGGATATCTGTGGTTACTTATGTGGAGTATCAACAGCTCCTAGCAAACATTAACTCAGTGAAGTAAGCCCCCGGCTTAGCCGGGGGACTCACGGTAGTTTGACCTATACGGCGGTCATTGAGAATCTTCTATCTCGACCAAGAGAAGGAGA
>CAYQZF010000301.1:0-2667 GCA_964421895.1 uncultured Nitrosomonas sp.
TGGGTGACGGAAATCGAATTCGGCATGCCGTCGCAATGGTTCACCGAACAATATAGAACCGAAGCGCCGCTGACCTCCGGTTTTGTACCCGGGGTCAATGGTTTGCAGGTCGGCGTAGTGAAGAAGCTCGATGCGGACCCGGAAGGGCAATACAAGATCCAGGTATCCGTCCCGGTTTTGCAGGCGGAAACCGACGGTGTCTGGGCGCGGTTGGCTAGTTTTTACGGTTCCAACGGCATCGGTGCTTTCTTTATCCCGGAAATCGGCGATGAAGTGGTGCTGGGTTACTTCAATGACGATCCTTCGCATCCGGTCATTCTCGGCAGTTTGTACAGCAGCAAACAGAAAATGCCCTACGAATTGACCGCCGATAATTTCACCAAGGCGGTGGTGACGCGCAGTAAGCTGAAACTCGAATTCGACGACGACAAGAAAGTCATTACGCTGACCACACCCGGCAATAACAAGATCGTCATCAGCGACGACCAAAAATCGATTCTGCTGCAAGATCAGAATTCCAACAAAATCGAACTGAATTCCAGCGGCATTACGATCGACAGTCCGAAGGACATCAAGATCAGTGCCAAGGGCAAGGTAACCATCGATGCGGTGAGCAATATCGAATTGACGGCGCAAGCGGATATCAAGAATCAGGGGCTGAATATCAATCATCAAGCCAATGTCGGTTTCAGCGCTAAAGGCAATGCCACGGCCGAGTTGTCGGCCAGCGGCCAGACCACGGTAAAAGGCGCTATCGTGATGATCAATTAGGTTTTGTTGAATGTGCAGTTTTAATTAATCATTAACAGGAGTTTGGCCATGCCACCCGCCGCACGAATTACCGATATGCATACTTGCCCGATGCAAACACCGGGTGTTCCGCCAATTCCTCATGTCGGCGGTCCGATCAGTGGGCCATGCGTGCCCACGGTGCTGATCGGCAATCTGCCGGCGGCCGTGGTGGGGGATATGTGTGTTTGTGTCGGTCCGCCGGACAGTATTGTGAAGGGTTCCGCGACGGTGATGATCAACAACCGCCCGGCTGCCAGAATGGGTGACACCACGGCGCATGGTGGTACGATTGTATTGGGGTTGCCGACGGTGATGATTGGCGGTTAGCAGGGAAACAGAACGATGAGTATCGACAAATCCTTTCTCGGCACCGGCTGGGGATTTCCCCCTGAGTTTAATCGGCAGGGATCGGCCCGTAAGGTTACTGCGGAAGAGGATATTCATGAAAGTTTGCTTATTTTGTTGTCGACCAATCCCGGTGAGCGTGTGATGCAACCGACGTATGGCTGCGGCCTGAAAAGTCAGGTCTTTGAGGAAATCAATGAAACGGCGGTAACCGTCATGGTCGATTTGGTGCGGCGCGCCATTCTGTTCTTCGAGCCGCGGGTGATTGTAGAAAGTATCCGGGTGGATTCCGGTAACCAGGAAGACATCCTGAATGGTTTGATCAAGATCGATATCGCGTACATCGTGCGTGCCACGAATAATCGTCACAATATCGTCTATCCGTTTTATTTCACCGAAGGTACGAATGTCAAATTATGAGGATTTTGGGGTGAATGAAGGTTCGTGCTGATCGATTAACGAATAATTTGCACATCAGTGACGGCAGGAGTCAGGAAAAAAGATTGCTGCCGGCGCTCGAGAAGGATTATTTCAATGTCGCCGAACTGCGTTTTCACACCTTATTGGCGCTCGCGGCAGAATATACCCAGGTGCTGAAATTTTATAACCTGGAAAACCGGGAAGACGGTACCTGGGAACATTTTTTCTCGTTGGATGAAACGGTCGTCATTGCAACCATACTGGCTGTCGATCTGGATAAATTGGGAAGCGGTGAGGGCTATAAAAGCCTCGTGACCGATGCCGATCGTGAGTTAATTGAGGCATTGCGTGCCATACCTGCGAAAGAAATCAGCCGCCACATGATGGCGGCTTACAGTGCGGTCACTATGCTCGATAAATGGCTGCAATTGCTCGCGCATGCGAAAAATTCGATTGGCGTCGAGCTGCGCAAGGTTGTGGAAAGCGTGATTGGCGGACTTAAAAAAGATATCGATGTGCTTGGAGATTATCTAGCCGGACATCTTTCGCACCGCCTACCGGAGGAGATTTTTTCCCGCGATTTGATTGCACTGGTGTCTGACCCGGAAGAAACCAAATTGAGCAGGGCGAACGTAGCCGTTGATGTTTCCGATCCTGTGCCTATCCGCTCCAGCTTTTATGCTTTTATCAAAGCCATCGAAATGGTGCAGTTCAGTGCGGAGAAATTGCTGTCCGCTTCATTGGTCAGTCAGGATCATGAACCGGCGGCGGGGCTTTTGATTGCTTTCTTGCAGTTGTTCCAAAAGCTGCATCATAAAGTCAACCGGTTTACGCTGAACTATGTCGACTTTTACTATGATCAAGTGCTCAAAGCACAGCCGCGAGGTTTCGCGCCGGATCATGTTTATTTGGTGGTCGCCCCGAGCAAGAAGAATCACACGGTACTGATACCGAAGGGCACGGAATTTCTGGCGGGGCAAGACGAGAACAAGCGGGATATTGTGTATGCAGCCGCTGAAGATGTTGTGATCAACGATGCCGCGGTCAGTGCGATTCATACGCTGTTTTTTAAACGCGATGCGCTGAATTTTCCCGAGAATAGTTTGTTTG
>CAYQZF010000302.1:0-2657 GCA_964421895.1 uncultured Nitrosomonas sp.
TGCGTGCGCGCTGTCAGCATGATGATTGGAATCAGCCGGGTGCGGTCATCGCGCCGCAAAACACGCGCAAATTCAATGCCGCTCATTCCGGGCAACATCCAATCCAACAAAATCAAGTCGGGTAATTCGGCTTTGATAGCCGCCATCGCTTTCTCGGCATTGTCCGCACAAACCGTTTCATAACCGGCTTGGCGCAGATTATAGGTGATCAACTCCTGTATAGCCGCTTCATCTTCCACAATCAGTATTGTTGCAGTCATATACACTCCTAGAACGGTCAATTTTCCTCTGCAGTTTGCTACAATGCGGTCAATGAATTTTTAATCACTGGATACACTATGGCCGGTTTAACCAAAGATACACCTCATCCTACCGAAATTAAGCTGCATACAAAATCCAGGATACTCGACATCGCTTTCTCCGACGGCAAAGCTTTTCATTTTCCCTGCGAGTTTCTGCGCGTTTACTCGCCATCGGCCGAAGTCAGCGGCCATGGCCCGGGACAGGAAGTATTGCAAACTGGCAAGAAAATGGTCAACATCACCAAAATCGAACCTGTTGGTAATTATGCCATACAGCTTAATTTTACTGACGGCCATAACACCGGGCTTTATTCCTGGGATCTGTTGTATAACTTCGGTCTTAATCAAGATACAATGTGGCAGCGCTATCTGCAGCGTATGGATGAAGCCGGCGCCAGCAGAGAACCCATTATCCACTCCGGCAACACCGGTCATTCCTGCAAATAATTTTTTACTATCGTCAACTAACCTGAGACCCCAATTCCCGTCATGACAAAAACCACACATTTTGGCTTTAACACCGTTGCAGAAGAAGAAAAAGCCGGTAAAGTCGCGGAAGTGTTTCATTCGGTAGCGGAACGTTATAACTTGATGAACGACTTGATGTCGGTAGGCCTGCACCGTCTATGGAAGCGTTTTGCCATCGAAGTCAGCGGCATTAAGCGCGGTGACAAGGTTTTGGATATCGCTGGCGGCACCGGAGATCTGACCGCGCTTTTTTTACAGAAAGTCGGTAAATCCGGTGAAGTTTGGCTGACCGACATCAATAATTCGATGCTGTCGATCGGTCGTGACCGCATGATCGACGAGGGCACACCGACACCCGTCGCGCAGTGTGACGCGGAAAAACTGCCTTTCCCAGATAATTATTTTAACTGCGTAAGCGTCGCATTCGGCCTGAGAAACATGACGCACAAGGATGCCGCTCTCAAGGAAATGCTGCGCGTCATTAAACCGGGAGGAACTGTCATTGTGCTGGAGTTTTCCAAAGTTTGGAAACCGCTGCAACCGGCCTATGATGCGTACTCATTCAAATTACTTCCCACCATGGGAAAAGTCTTCGCGGATGATGCGGATAGCTACCGTTATTTGGCCGAATCCATCCGCATGCACCCTTCCCAGAATGAACTAAAGGAATTGATGGAGCAAGTAGGTTTTGAGCGTGTCGAGTACTTCAATATGACGGCGGGTATCGTGGCGCTTCACCGGGGGTATAAGTTATAAGTAAAACAAGCGATTTCCCCGGTAACTTCTGGTTAATCCCGGGGAATTGCCGCTTTTGCAATATCCCGTTCCAAAAGTTTCAATTTTTCCTTCATCAATTTACCGATAAATAATTGCGGCTCCGACGGTATCAGATTTTCGCGCAGCTCACGTTGCCTGACTTTCTCCATCGCCTGAATAAAATGCTCGACAAACTGATAGGGCTTATCTTCCATGTTTTTAAACAACGCTTCGCCAAAATAAGTATATTCATTTTCGTTGGCACAACCGAAGGATGCTTTGTCTGCCGCAGCGGCAGTAAAAATCAAAGTGTGTTCATTTTGCAGCGCCTTGATAAAGCCTCCGGAATAGCAAGCTGAAATCAAGATAATGCGCCAGCGGATATCGGCATCATCCAAGTATGTTCTGATATCTTCCGGGCGTATGTAATTGAGATCGAGTGGCCACATTTCTACAGTAAGCTCATGATTCATCGAGCCGTGACTGGTCAGGTAAAGAAATACCACATCTTCGTCACGATTCATTTTTCCGCCGATATGCTGCAGTGCAATCCTGAGATTTGTAGACGATGCCAACGGTATCGTATCGAGTGTCTTGAGGTTATTCACTAAAGCAACGGAACGCCCCGCTGCGCCCAGCCGCTCGGTCATGACACGCTGCACATAGTCAATTTCCCGCATAAAAACATCTTGCGTGGAATCGGCGCCAAAACCGACAAAGAACAAATCATTAACCCCCGTGACGCCCGGTTTGACCGGATCCAGCGCATTGTTCAACAGCCGGTACTGGTTATAGTAAACATATTCCTGATTGACATCTGAACGTGCATCATCGGCATATGCAGCCAGCTCGCCGCCATCGTCATAACCTTCGTACCAAAAGCTGAACGATAAATTGGCCAGCGGATAAGAAGCACTCAACCACAATAAAGTAATCAAAGCAGCTTTAGGCTTATTTCCTTCGAGCAATTGCAATGCGATATAAAAACAAACGGCTAAAGCCCAGGCGATAAAAATGACATAACCGGTGACCAAGAACTCTGCCGGCAAGTAAGTCAACAGGGTAAAAGAAATCAAATAAAAGAAAGGCAGAACACAATACGTGATCACTAAAATCTTCAGCAAATCGCCC
>CAYQZF010000303.1:0-2637 GCA_964421895.1 uncultured Nitrosomonas sp.
GTGTGGCGGAATCCACGGCACGGGCGCATTGGGCGATGCGAGCTGGGCAATATCGGCGGCGGCGGATTCGTCGTCGCTGGTTGTGGTCGTCGTCGGAGGAGGAAGAGGAATGGTGTAGTCTTCCTGAAGCGGCGCAAGACCGCATGCGGCGCGTAGCACCGGGTCGCGAAGCCTGGCGGCGACGTCGGGTGTGGGAAGAAGTATAGCGGCCTTCGGATGCGGCGACAGCGGCGGCGGTGTGCCGGAGGACGGCGTGAGGCCCAGGGCGACGTCGATGGTTGCAGGGTCGAGGCGCGTGCGGCCGATGCGGTGCTGGAACGCCCACAGGTCCAGGATGCCGACGGGCCCGAGGACCGTGTCGGCGTAGTGCTGCTGCTCTTGGGGAGTCTGCAGTGCGAAGAAGTCGGCGATGACTTTGCGCGTTAAAACCATAGTGTGTGTGTGTGTGTGTGTGTGTTTAAATTGGCGTTTGAAGATATAGTTTCTCAGTTCATTTTATTTTTCTTGTTTGTTTTTTTTTTAAAAAAGAGTAAATGGACAAGCGCATCATTGCCTTTCTGTTGGGAACGCGTCGCTTGCAAGTCACCGCCGCCGTCGACCCCGCGGTGATTGCGGTGCTGGTGTCTCGGGCGTGGACCGTCTCGTATGTGGTCAGGCTCCGACACGAAGACCCCGTCGATGGATACTATGCGAAAAAGATCCTACACGCGGGAGAGCGTGTTGTGCGGTTCGAGTTATTGCACACATTCCGCCAACGCGTGTACTACGGGCTGTTTTTGCGCATTACCAGTGATGCCGGGCCGCTTCCCGCTGTGCACCAGCCCATCATGCCGTGGTGCGACGCAGATGGGACCGCGCACATTGTCGGCATGCTGAGGGACGACGGTAGCTTCCGCGTGGAAGCGCGGAGCACAGAACATCCAGGAACTGTGCTGGGCCACGCAGAGACCCCGCCAGACACCGAAAATGTGTTTATCTGGCTGCATGGATCTGACCAAAACCCATTCGGCGCCTTATACGTCCAGTCGATGCGGGGATTTCGCGGCAACCAGAACCACTATCTCCACGTCCATGAAGATTGCACGGCCGAGTTTGAGATCCTCCCGTGTAGAGCATCCGGTACTGTCGCGCGTTGTTGATGTTTTCGTGGACTGTTTTTTGCCGCGGACCACGACGGGCCGCTCAGGTGCGTCAGGCAGTTTGACCTGACGGAGCGTCTGTTTGATTGGGCTACGACGACGAGGAGGATTGGCATGCTGTGTGGATTCGATGGAGTGTAAATTAGATTATTTTGGACGCTGTATTTTCTTTATTAAATTACAATGGACAAGCGCATCGTTGCCTTTCTGATGGGGACGCGTCACATGCGGGTCACCGCCGCCGTCGACCCGGCTGTGATTGCAGTAATAGTGTCTCATGTGCGGACAATGCCGCGCATAGTTTGTTTCCGGCCCATCGCCGATCGTTGCAAGATGGCTGGTATTAACTGGGGGGAGCGCGTTGTGCGGTTTGAGATGCGATACAGGCCCGGCCAACGCCCGCACTACAAAACGTCGTTTATGCGCTTTATTGTCAACACTGATAGGTCGTCGCGCGAACATGATTTCAAACACGCGCCCATCAGACAGTGGTGTGACGCAGACGGGACAGCGCATATTGTGGGTGTAGTCACGCACGACGGGCGCTTCCGTGTTGAGGCGCGGAGTACAGCGCGTCCTGGGACTGTGTTGGGCTATGTGGAGACCGTGCCACACACAGAGTCTGTGTTGATCTGGTTGAACACTGCACAATCACCTCCATTTGGACTCCTGACTATCTCCTCGGGGCGAGGAACACGAGACACCTATTACCGCTACCTGGAAGTTGCCGACGACTTGGATGCCAAGTTTGAGATCAGCCCCGTGTAGGGTTTATTTTATCCATCACACCAACGACGACGATGTTGAAGCACGCCGAGCCGACGAAGCGGCGGATGACCGCGTTTCTGCTGGGTGTGACGCGGCTGTTTGGCGTGAACCCCTGCCGGAGCGATCTTGTGCGGGCGATGCTGGCCCGCGCGCCGCCGACGACGCTGTGGCAGCGCGGCACGCAGCCCCAGGGGCGGGGTGTTGTGCGCTCGTTTGAGCTGGCATACAACCGCAAGAAGCTTTACGAGCATCCGCTGACCATGTTCAGGTTCGAGCACCGCAGCGCCGACACCCTGCTGGGAGCGACATTCATCAAACAGCTGGCAACCATGACGGGTCACCGCTGGTCGGTTGACCACCGCATTCGTGTATCCGGGTGGCGGAACATCGATGGTAGCTATCTGATTGAGACGCAAAACGGGAATGGCGAGATGATAGGCTCATTGCAGACGCCGCCGCACACGTCCTGCTTGATGATCAACACCGACTACAACGATTGTGACTGGCCCATTGTGACTGTTTACACGACGACAAGGTGGCGTGCACACCCCAACCCGTCCAAGCAATACACGCCCATCCTGTGCAACAGTGGTGTGCGGTGCATGATTGAACTCGAATAAAAGGATTAGTTAAACTTGTTTTTTTTTATTTTTTAATTCTCGGGTTCGTCATCTCGACTGTGTTCGGTCGGTGCCACTTTAGGAATCTTCACGACGACGTCGTTGTCACC
>CAYQZF010000304.1:0-2635 GCA_964421895.1 uncultured Nitrosomonas sp.
GCGGGATTATATCCTTGACTTCGGCGGTCTCCGGTTTGTCCGCGCTATCCAGCAAATCGTAATAACCTTCTCCCATGGGGGCGATGCGCAATAGCGAAAGGTTGGTGACACGGTCAACATAATCCAGATTCTGGATAAAGGATTCAATATCGTGCTTGCTGACAACCCACCCGAAATGACGGGTATAACCGATGGTCTCGTTCCACGGCGACAGAAAATCCGATATCGTCTGATTCAGGCGCGCCAAGTACATACCGGCCAGTAATGGATTTTTCAGCTTAACCGTGCAGCGCACTTGGATGACTTCGTACACCGGATTAACGATATGAACGATAGCAAATGACGGCGCATATCGACCGATGAAATCTTTTACATCGCTGATCAGATGACCGCTCAGCAACGGTTTGTGTACGCCGATCACATTCCGGGCGAGGTGAGGCACCACCGCGATCAGCAGATGACCGGGATTGAAACGCTGCTCGGCGACAAAACCGGGGTTCATGCCGGGAAAGCATTTCACTTTATAAATTTGCGGAAACTGTTCCAGTATCAGCAACTCATAATCGGCTGGCAGCAGGGCGCGTTGTTTATGTTTCAGCCGTTCACTGACGCGGATCCGCAGATGGCCGCGATCCTCGGCCAGGCGGCCGCCGAAGGAGGGCTGAATTTGCCGAATGCCGCTAATCCCGGGAATCGACTTGCGTAATCGCGATACCGTACCGGCTGGCAACCGGATAGCACTGCTCAATACGGCATCTTCTTGCATATACCGGCTTGCTTTCAGCGCTTGCGTATGAATCGAGTACAAGCTGCAATATTTTCCCAGATCGTGTTCGGACGACACGCGCAGCCAGCATAATCCGGCCGGCAATACCGTGTTTTCCTGCGAGATATCCGCCGGAATATCGAGTGTGACGATACCTGCTTTCATGAATCGTTGCGTGGAGTCCGCAATGATCTCTTTGGTGCTCAGAGGCAGCCAGCGGTTGTGCGCCAAATAAAACCACTGTATCTCCTGCGTAGTAGCATGTTCAACCGGCAATGAATTCTCGCGCAAGTGAAAATACAGCGTGACCACGCCGCCACCCGCCAACCCGTTCAATCCAATCAACAAATTCCCGGAATATTCGTACTGCGGCAGTAAGTAATAGGCCCGGTCAGCTTGCATCGTCACATCTTCCCAGCCCAGCGGGTGCAAATGGATCACTTTCTCGCGCACGGCCGGACTGCAACTGGCCTCTTCCTTACCGGGCACGATGTGCGCGGAAGCCCGGTAATTCGCCGAGATGACGGTAATCACCGGCGTATAAGGCAAATTGGGTACTTTCTTGAGAAATTTGGCGTGCTTCTGCTTGGCGTTGAAAGTCAAAACGTTGGCTAGGGCCGTAGGGTAATCGCGATGACCGAACGCTTGCTGGGGCGCCATCAGTGTAAACTTAAAAAAACCTTTATTGGTCGAGGGTGTGTAACCGAATTCTGCTGCGGCACTGCGGTAATCGTCGGGGCGCCAATACGATATCACGTCCGCGCAAGATAACTCACTGTACTCGCTCACTTCGCCGCCGCCATCCAAGCCCGCTTTTATCTGAAAAAGCGAACGAACGTCCATCTTCTTCGCATTCTCCGGTAGCCATTTTCCATTGGCCAAAACCGACGTGCCAATGCGGAAATCGGTATCGCCAAAATTGTCATAACCCTGATAGTGCGCTTTAAATCCGCCGATACCGGCGGGCAAACCACCCCACTGAATCTCTAGTTTGAAATCCGACAATTGTTTCCCGGCGGCTTCGGCGCATCCGGCGATGAAATAAGAACCTACCTCAGGAATCGGACCAAAAGGCGTGAAGGGCGCCAGTGGCGATAGCTGCCCGATATTGTTATACAACTGCAGCATCCGGCATCCTTCCACCGTCACGTCGATCCCGATCCGCTCCAATTCCAGCTTGCTCAGAATCCCGTAAGGATATAAATAGCTGCGCGGGTTCTGCACCAGCCGCACGACCGGCAGTTGCGTGTCATAACCATCACCGTGGATATTCCGGTCGTAAGCAACAACCGCTGGAAAATCTTCCGGCAAAAAGAAAGTGATCGCCAAGCTGTTTTTTTTCTGATGCGGATCAACACCCGAGTAGGAAGGCAGGTATTCCGCCAGCTCCCGCCAGCCGTCTTCAGTCGACAAACTCACGATAAACATATCCCGGAAGACTTTAAAAAAGGCTTGTTGCTCGTGAAGGGACGATACGACGCCGCTGCTCCCCTCCGGCTGCATGGCAACCGCAATATTCCGGATCCACTGCTCCAAAGACATTTCCGGCGCACCGGTAAATTGCATCCGAATGCAAACCGTGCGCCGTCCTTCCTGTAGCCGCAACACTTTACTGGCCAGGGCGAATCCGATGCGCGCATGTTGCACCAGCATCGTATCCTCTACTTTCTTGGGCGCGCCAAATAGCGGGTAGGATTCCAGACTCTCCTCGTCCAACGGGCTATCCGCGGTTGCAACCGGCACATCATTCAACCAGCCGCCAGTAGCCAGCTGCCGGGTGACTTCGTTCACCCGGTTATTTAGGGCGATGGACTCAAACAAACTATTCTCGGGAAAATTCAGCGCATCGCGTTTAAAAAACAGCGTATG
>CAYQZF010000305.1:0-2626 GCA_964421895.1 uncultured Nitrosomonas sp.
TGGTACTAATCATCGCCGTTGCCGCTTTCTTCCTCATGCGTAAGCGTAAATCGGCAGCTGCTTAATATTTGAAATAGAGTCTTAAAGAAGAACTGAATAAAAGAGCGGAACTAGATGAAATATCTTGATCCGCTCTTTATTTTATAGCTATTTAGATTGCTTGTTGCAATCAATACTAGCTGTAAATGGTTTCGAACTCAATACTCAGCATATTAGTAGCAGCAGCCAGAAATATCTGTTTTTATACAACTGCGCCATCATTTTCCAAAGGCTTTTTCTCTATCTTAACAAGGTCCTCGCGCTTGACTCTCAGAAGCATGATGATCGAACTGCCAACCATGATCGATGAATAAATACCAAATAAAATACCGATGGTTAATGCTAGTGCAAAATAGTGAAGCACTTCGCCGCCGAATAAAAGCATTGCGATAACGACTATTTGAGTGCATCCATGCGTAATAACAGTACGTGACATTGTTTGTGTAATAGCGCTATCGATAACCTCTGTTAGAGATGCTTTGCGGTATTTGCGAAAATTTTCTCGAATACGATCAAAAATCACGACCGATTCGTTAACGGAGTACCCTAGGATAGCCAGTATCGCAGCCAATACCGTCAGTGAGAATTCCCATTGAAAGAATGCAAAGCAACCAACAATAATAACAACGTCATGTAAGTTGGCGATAATGCCTGCCACGCCGAATTTCCATTCGAATCGCATGGCGAGGTAAGCCACGATGCCAAGTGACACAAATAGTAAGGCAAGTGCGCCATTTTCCAGTAATTCACTGCCAACTTGCGGCCCGACAAATTCTACTCGTTTCATTTCGACAGATGAGTCCACCTGCTTCAGCGCAGCTATGACGGTTTCCGATAGCCGGGCGCTGGAGATTTCAGGTTTGATCGGTAGGCGTATGAGGACATCGCGGGAAGTGCCGAAATTCTGCACACTGGCGTCCGGCATGTCGAGACTGGCCAATACCCCCCTAACTTTCTCAAGATCGGCAGTTTGGCTGTAGCTGACTTCTAATACGGTTCCGCCTGTAAAATCGACACCGAGATTGAGTCCTTTTGTGGCAATGAAAAATATAGACAAAAGAAAAGTCACAATCGAAATGACGGCCCCGATCCGTCTCCATCGCATAAAGGGGATGTTTTGTTTAAATCTAAAAAATTCCATGATCTTTTCTTTCCTGAAATCTATTCAATCAATTTTTGGATTGTTTGGCATCAGATGATTTACGCTTATTTTTCACTTTGCCAGAGCTTTTGACGCCGGACTCAGTGGTGACATTACTGTCACCATTGCGTGTATCTTCAGTTCTCGTTTTTGCTTGAGTGTTCGATTGCGGTTTAATACTTTCATCAAATGGCTGCTCAGTTCTTTGTGCAGCAATCGTTTCAGATCTTGTTTTCTCCAGACTCGGAATGACTTTCTGGAGGGCCGGGCTGGATTCTGGTATCCAGATTTTACCAACCGGGACGCGATCCAGTCTGCGGCGGCTTCCATAAACTAGATTGACGATCCCGCGTGTGACAAAAGTTGCCGTGAACACGGAAGTCAAAATTCCCAGACATAGAACAACTGCAAATCCTTTGACCGGACCGGAACCAAAAGCAAATAAAGCAATGCCGGCGATTAAGGTGGTGATGTTGGAGTCGACGATGGTGCCGAATGCGCGTTCAAATCCGGTATGAATGGCCAATTGCGGAGAAGCGCCGGCACGTAATTCATCCCGGATCCTCTCATTGATCAGTACATTGGCATCAATTGCCATACCTACTGTCAATGCCAGTGCGGCCATTCCCGGCAGTGTCAATGTGGCTTGCAGAATCGATAGTAAACCAACCAGCAATAATAAATTCATGGCCAGTGCGATGACAGAGATCACACCAAATGCCGTGTAATAAATCGCAACGAAAAAGGCGACCGCTAAGAATCCGTATAATGTGGAGTTAAAGCCTCGAGCGATATTTTCCGCTCCTAGGCTTGGTCCCACTGTACGTTCCTCGATAATATCCATCGGCGCTGCTAGCGCACCAGCACGCAGCAGTAATGCGACATCGCGTGCTTCTTTGCTAGTCATGCGGCCGCTGATCTGCACGCGCCCGCCACCGATTTCTTCACGGATGACAGGCGCGGTGATGACTTCAGCTTGGTTTTTTTCAATCAGCAAAATGGCCATCCTTTTGCCAACATTATCGCGTGTCAGTTGCTTGAAAATGCGCGATCCGCTATTGTCCAAATTGAGGTGTACCGCGGGCTGATTGTCTTTGTCAAAGCCTGGTTGAGCATCGGTAATATGCTCGCCTGTCAGCAGTACTTGTTTCTTAACGAGCAGAGGGCTGCCGCCGCGTTCTTCGTAAAGCTCAGTGCCAATTGGCGCCTTGCCGCGCAGCGCGGCGTCGAGATCCTGTTCGTCGTCGACCATGCGGACTTCCAGCGTAGCCGTGCGTCCTAGAATGTCTTTTGCTTTTGCGGTATCCTGCACACCTGGCAATTGTACGATGACACGATCCACGCCGGCTTTCTGAATGATCGGCTCCGCAACCCCTAATTCATTGACGCGATTGCGCAATGTGGTGATGTTTTGCAGCACTGCCGATTCTTGCATGCGGGCGATCG
>CAYQZF010000306.1:0-2622 GCA_964421895.1 uncultured Nitrosomonas sp.
TCAGTTGGTTGCAGGCTATGGCGATACGCGGATTTTTATTACGCCGGGCTATCGTTTCCAAGTGGTTGAACGCTTGCTGACCAACTTTCACTTACCGTGTTCGACGTTGCTGATGCTGGTCTCGGCATTTGCCGGTATGGATAATATCCGGCGCGCTTATCAGCATGCGGTTAATGAGCGCTATCGTTTTTTCAGTTATGGAGATGCCATGTTGATTGAGAGGAAGTCATGAAATTTCAGTTGCACTCAACCGACAAAGCCGCTCGCCGCGGAACATTGACGCTCGCGCACGGTACCATCGAGACACCGGTTTTCATGCCGGTGGGCACATACGGCGCGGTCAAAAGCATGCCGCCTGCCGCGCTGCAAGCAACGAATGCACAAATCATTCTGGGCAATACATTTCATTTATGGCTGCGTCCCGGCTTGGAAGTTATCGAAGCACATCACGGGTTGCATGATTTCATGGGATGGCGCGGCCCGATACTGACCGATTCGGGTGGATTCCAGGTTTTCAGCTTAGGTGAACTGCGCAAAATCACCGAACAAGGCGTTCATTTCAAATCACCGGTCAATGGCGACAACTGTTTTTTATCACCGGAAGAATCGATGCGGATTCAGCGCACGCTCAATTCCGATATTGTGATGATCTTTGATGAATGCACACCCTATCCAGCGGATGAGACTACTGCGCAGTTATCCATGGAACTCAGCCTGCGCTGGGCGGAACGTTCCAAGCAAGCACATCGCGACAACCCAAACACCTTGTTCGGCATCGTGCAAGGCGGCATGTACGAACATTTGCGCGACGGGTCATTGGCCGGTTTGCAGACCATCGGTTTTGACGGCTACGCAATCGGCGGTCTATCCGTCGGCGAACCCAAGGCCGACATGCAGCGTATCCTGACGCATACGGCGCCGCTATTGCCCGCCGATAAGCCACGTTATTTGATGGGTGTCGGCACGCCTGCGGATATTGTTCATGCCGTAGCGCAAGGCATCGATATGTTCGATTGCGTGCTGCCAACGCGCAATGCCCGCAATGGCTGGCTGTATACGCGCCAGGGCATCATCAAATTGCGTAACAGCCGTTACCGGCTGGACACATCGCCACCGGATGAGCAGTGCGATTGCTATACCTGCCGGCATTTCAGCCGCGCCTATCTGCACCACTTGCAGCGCATCAACGAAATGCTGGGAGCGCATCTGAATACCGTTCACAATTTGTTTTATTATCAGCAACTGATGGCGGAAATTCGTATTGCCATCGAAAACAAACAATTTGAAGAATATGCACAAGAATTTCTAGCCTAAGGGGTCATCATGCTAATATGTACCCTTTTTAGAAAAGGGAGAGTTTTATGCTGATTAATGATGCATTTGCCCAAGCCGCTTCGTCGGCGCAAGACACTGCGGACTGGATGAGTCTGCTGCCGATGTTTGGAATATTGCTGATATTTTATTTTCTGCTGATCCGCCCTCAAGCCAAACGCGCAAAAGAGCAAAAGCAAATGGTGGATAATTTGCAAAGGGGTGACGAAGTCATCACGAACGGCGGTATTCTCGGGCAGGTTCTCAATGTCAGCGAAAATTATGTCATTATCGAAATAGCACCTGCTACTGAAGTCACCGTTCTGAAATCTTCGGTACAGACTTTGCTGCCGAAAGGCACATTAAAAAGTATCGAGCCGAAAGGTAAAACACAGAAATCCAAAACAACCAAATCAGCTGCTCCAATAGAAAACAATCAAGCGGAAACAGCAGAAGCCTCAGCTGGTAACGATACTGAAGCTAAAAAATAGCGAAAAGAAAAACCGCGCAGGCAAAAAAAGAGTACTGATTGATTGACTGCCTGACACGACAAGTCTTTTTTACCCTTTTATCACCTATTAATAATTAACTGACACACATGAACCGCTACGCACTTTGGCAATACTTGATTATTGCGGTTTCACTGTTACTCGGCCTGCTTTACACTTTGCCGAATTTCTTCGGCGAATCGCCCGCAGTACAGATTTCTCCTTTACGGATTTCCGCAAGTACTGACACCGCCTTGTTGCAACGAGTCGAAGACGCGTTAAAGCAAGCCAACCTTGAAACGGATGGAACACTCCTGGAAGAAGGAAGCGTCAAGGTACGTTTCGCCGACACGGACACTCAAATCAAAGCCAAAGATTTGCTCGAATCCGCTCTTGGCAGCGACTATATCATTGCGCTGAATTTGCTGCCGAATTCCCCGCGATGGCTAACCGATCTCGGCGCCCTGCCGATGTATTTGGGGTTAGATTTGCGCGGCGGCGTGCATTTCATGCTGGCGGTTGATATGGAGGGCGCACTCGACAAGTCACTGGATCGCTATAGTGCAGACATCCGCGCAAAACTACGTGAACAAAAAATCTCTTATGCCGGAGTTGAGAAGCATGCCAAGAAGCTGACTCTAAAATTCCGCGATACCGAGTCACGCGAAAAAGCCGGAACCGAATTGAAGTCGAATTATCCGGATCTTAGTTTGAAGGAAGAAAACCTCGATAGCCGCTACCACCTGATCGCGACGATTAAAACCGAAGCGATCGCCCGCATGCAAGAATCGGCAGTGCTGCAAAACATCACCACATTGCGCAA
>CAYQZF010000307.1:0-2622 GCA_964421895.1 uncultured Nitrosomonas sp.
ACTGATCAATCTTCAAAAAATCAGAATTTATAGTGATTCTTAGGACTATAGGAAGTTTTGCAAAGGTCTCGTAAATTCTTACACCCTCCACAACGGTGTCTAAATGAGTACAATACGTGTTTGGCGCAATTTCAGCGCTGTCATTGTCATTAACCCAAGCATGCCGGTCATATCAGTAGACTCATCACATTTGCGCATTACCATCAACCAAGATTCATTGGGATTTTCTAGTACATCGGAGCTGCTGCGGCAGCCGTTATCGTGGATCGGACAGGAACGGGCGGAAGTCGCGGTGCGTTTCGGTCTTGGCATGTTGCAGCCGGATTATCATCTGTTTGTACTGGGAGAAGTAGGCTCGGGGCGTTCTTCGTTACTTCAGCAAGCGATGACGGTTGCCGCAGCTGACAGAGCTGCACCGCCGGATTTGTGTTATCTCTACAATTTCATTACACCCGAAAAGCCGCTGGCGTTACATTTGCCCGCCGGGCAAGGGCGTTTGTTGCGCCAAGCTATGCAGGAGCTGGCAAAATCGCTGCCGGCCGAGATCACGCAATGCTTGAGCGGACAAGATTTCAAGATCAAGAGTGACCGTATCGAGAAAAAATGTAAAACTGAGACGAGCCAAGCCTACAAAAAGCTGGATAAGTTTGCAGAATCGCTGCATTTCACGATTCATCGGGAAGAGGAGCAAATTGTGTTCACTTTGCTGGATGACAGAGGTGAAATTTTAACAGCGGAAAATTTGTTGAAGCTACCGAAGGCGCGCAGAGTGGAAATAGAACAGGCGGAGCAGGCGCTGCGGGAAGCAATCGCGGTTTATTTCGAGGAATTCAAACGCGCGGAGAAAGAAAAAAATTCGGCGCTTGCCGCATTGCAGCGCCGTATCGCTCAACCCTTGGTGAATTCTGCGCTGCAGAAAATTATGGCGTTGCAGAAGCCAATACAGAAAGAGCGATTAAAAACTTTTTTCGGGCAAGTGGAAACGGATATTCTCGATAACCTCGTTTCGTTTGAAGCGGATACTATTGATGAAGAGAAACGGCAGACGGAGCTGAATCGGTTGTTTTCCCGTTATCAGATCAATCTTGCGGTGGATAACGCTGAGTTACAAGGCGCGCCGGTCATCATCGAAGACAATCCGTCGACCTATGCGCTGTTCGGCAGTATCGATTACCAGTTTGAAAATGGCAAATTGAAAACTGATTTCATGCGCATCCGCGCCGGCAGCTTGTTAAAAGCGCATGGCGGCTTTCTGATGCTGCACCTGGACGATTTGTTGACCGACAGCGGATTATGGGTAAAGTTGCGGCGTTTTTTGCGCAGCAAGCGGCTACTAATTGAAGAACCCGGTTCGGCATGGGCTTCCAATACGCCGGTATCTCTGGAGCCCGAAGCAGTCGAAGTGAATGTCAAAATCATTCTGATCGGATCGCGCGAGGAATATTACGACTTGCAGGAAATCGACCCCGAATTCATGCGCCGTTTCCGGGTGAAAGTGGATTTTGCCGTGAGTTTCCCCGCGAGTGCGGCAACGTATCAGGCTTCAGCTGTATTCGTGGCGCATGCCTGCGATACGGCAAAATTGCCGCATTTTTCCGCAGCAGCGGTGGCGCGTTTGCTGGAGGAAACGCACCGTGAGGTGGAAGATCAAAAACGCCAGAGCGCAATCTTTGCCCGCACCGAGACGCTGCTGTTGGAAAGCGCTGCAACCTGTCATGCACGTCACGGACATACCGTGGAAGTAGCGGATGTCCTAGCCGCATTGCAAGCACGCAACTGGCGTCATAATTATCCGGATTTGCGCTTGCAGGAAGCCATTATCGAAGGCGAAATAGCCATTGCACTGCACGGCGCGGCAGTGGGACAGATCAATGCGCTAACGCAGATCGATTTGGGGGATCATCGTTTTGGTGCGCCGGTGCGGGTCACGGCACGCGCTTTTGCCGGTGAGGACGGTGTGCTCAATATCGCCCGCGAAGTGGACATGTCCGGGCCGATTCACGATAAGGGTATGTTGATCTTGCAAAATTACCTGACCGGTCTATTTGCGCATATAGCGCCGCTGGCGCTGAGCGCTTCGATTGTGTTTGAGCAGGAATACACGGGTATCGAAGGGGATTCGGCTTCTTGCGCGGAATTTTACGCCTTGCTATCCGCTCTGGCGGAGCTGCCGCTGAGTCAAAGCATCGCCGTGACCGGCGCGGTGAATCAATATGGTGAGGTACTACCGGTCGGCGGTATTAATGACAAAATCGAAGGTTATTTCAAATTATGCGAAAAAATGGGATTGACCGGTGAGCAAGGTGTGCTGATTCCGTATCAGAACCGCCAGCATTTGATGCTAGATCATGAAGTCATTGCGGCAGTTGAAAAAGGATTGTTTGCCATTTATACGATGGAGCACGTGACAGAAGGACTCGAGTTACTGATGGGTTTGCCATCCGGAAACATTGAATCGGCACGGATGAGCGGTTATTCCTCCGATACCATTCTGGGTCATGCGCAGAAAACATTGCTGATATTCCGCCGCGCTTGCCAGTTGACGCAGCACCCCAAAACCGAGCACCGGCGCTTGCCGTCCCGTGTGGAAAAATAAGCATGAATTTGCTTTCGGAACCTTCC
>CAYQZF010000308.1:0-2602 GCA_964421895.1 uncultured Nitrosomonas sp.
CAAGCAACGGGTGCGATGGCGGCTTTACTGCACGATGCGATGCTGCCGAATCTGGTGCAAACCACCGAAGGTGTGCCAGCTTTTGTGCACGGCGGCCCGTTCGGCAACATCGCGCACGGCTGCAACAGCGTGATCGCCACCAAGACCGCCGCAGCCTATGCTGATTGGGTGGTGACGGAAGCGGGCTTCGGTTTCGATTTGGGCGCGGAGAAATTCTTCGATCTGAAATGCCGCAATTCCGGGTTATGGCCGAGCACGGTGGTGCTGGTCGTCACCGCGCGGGCGCTGCGGGTGCATGGCGGCGGCGATCCTTCCCGCTCTGGCAGTACCGAAGAAATCGAGCGCGGCTTGGCGCATTTGGAACATCATGTACACAGCGTGCGGGCTTTCGGTTTCGAACCGATCATCGCCATCAATCGCTTCGCAGGCGATACTCAAAACGATCTGAGCATCATCGAACAATACTGCGCTAAGCTTGGATTGAGTACCGCCCTGTTCACCGGTTTCACCGACGGCGGTGCTGGAGCTGAAGCGCTGGCACATGCGGTAACCGCCACAACCACCCGGCCGCAACCGCCTGTGCGTTATCTGTACGATCTAAACGATTCGCCCGAAAACAAGATCGCCGCCGTTGCCCGCACCATTTATGGCGCCAGCGAGATCGAGTTCAGCCGGACAGCCCAAAAAGATCTGGAACGGATCCGCGCGCTGGGTTACGATCGGCTGCCGGTGTGCATCGCCAAAACCCATTTGTCGCTCAGCAGCGATCCCTCAAAGGTCGGTCACCCCGAGGCATTCCCGCTACCAGTGGAAGCGGTGCGCATCGCCACCGGTGCGGGCTATTTGCTGGTGATGACCAGCGACATCGTCACTATGCCGGGATTGCCGCACGACCCAGCCGCGCATCGTATCGATTTGAGCGATGATGGCGATATCATCGGTGTTTGAAGCACTGCGGCAAGACCACGGGGAATCGTAAGCTTAATATCAACCACCATGACTTGCTGAATACCGGTACAACGCACAACCAAGCATCCGGTTTTACCGGTTCAGAACTTTCCGACTTGTAAAATTTGCACTAATTTCACCAATGCCTGCCCCCGATGGCTGATTTGATTTTTCTGCTCGGCAGTTAATTCGGCGGAGGTTTTTCCGAATTCCGGCAGATAAAAATACGGATCGTAACCGAAACCGCCGGTGCCGCGCGGCTGGTCGATGATTTCGCCGTGCCACGAGCCATCGACGATGATCGGCTGCGGGTCGTCGGCGTGGCGCACCAACACAATCACACAGTAATAATAGGCATGACGGTCGGTTTGATTTTTCAGAACTTCGATTAATTTTAAATTGTTGCGCTCATCCGACTTGGGTTCTCCGGCGTAACGCGCGGAATTCACGCCCGGTGCGCCACTCAGTGCGCTGACGCAGATGCCGGAATCGTCCGCGAGAGCGGGCAAACCGGAGCTGCGGCTGGCGTGACGGGCTTTGGCGAGGGCGTTTTCGACGAATGTCACATACGGCTCGTCGGCTTCGCTGATGTTGAATTCGGATTGCGGCGCAACATCAATTGCCAGCGGTGCGAGCAATTCGCCGATTTCACGCAACTTGCCTTGGTTATTGCTGGCGATCAGCAGTTTTTTTAGCATGCTTATGATTGCGCCAATGCATTGCGCTGGATAGCGATCAATTCCTGAATACCGTTCTGCGCCAAGTCCAGCATGATGCCAAGCTCCTCCCGGCTGAAAGCGCTGCCTTCCGCGGTGCCTTGCACTTCGATCAATCCCCTGCTGCCGGTCATCACGACATTCATATCCGTATCGCAGGCGGAATCTTCAGTGTAATCCAGGTCGAGCACCGGGACGCCTTGATAAATGCCGACCGAAATCGCCGCGACATGATCAAGGATCGGGGAAGTTTCGATCAGTTGCTGATTCATCAACTGACCGACAGCGTCGTGCAGCGCCACGAATGCGCCGGTGATGCTGGCTGTGCGCGTGCCACCGTCGGCCTGGATCACGTCACAATCGATTTGAATGGTGCGCTCGCCGAGTTTTTTCAAGTCCACCACGGCGCGTAAGGCACGCCCGATAAGGCGCTGAATTTCCATAGTGCGGCCGGTTTGCTTGCCTTTCGCCGCCTCACGTTGCATCCGGCTATGTGTCGAACCGGGCAGCATGCCGTATTCGGCGGTCAGCCACCCCTGCCCTTGTCCTTTCAGAAACGGCGGAATTTGTTCACTGATGCTGGCGGTGCAAATGACTTTGGTATCACCGCATTCGATCAGCACGGAACCGCTGGCGTGCTTGGTGTAGTGACGGGTAATTCTAATGGGCCGGATTTGCCCGGCGGTGCGCTGATAACTTCGAATCATGATCTATACTGTATGGGAATGGAAAACGGATTAACTGGAAAAACGGTAAACCGGTTTTGGCGGAGAACCTGCAGATACGGTTAACACTTCGTAACCGCTATCAGTCACCAGAATGGTGTGCTCCCACTGCGCCGACAAACTGCCGTCCTTGGTGGTGATGGTCCAGCCGTCTGGAAGGTGGCGAATCGCCGCTTTACCGGCGTTAATCATCGGTTCGATGGTAAAAATCAT
>CAYQZF010000309.1:0-2554 GCA_964421895.1 uncultured Nitrosomonas sp.
AGCCCGGCGAGGCTGCGCTCTTTGCATCAGAGCCGCTGACGGGCGTCTTCTACAAAGACGAGAGCAGTGGCGGGGCCGTCCTGTGGTTCAACGATGTGCCCCCTAAGAAAAAGGGATGGGCAATGGTGCTGAACAGCGGGCTTGTCATGACGCTTGATGCCTATCTAGTCTTTTCGAGCGGTATGCGGAGAGACGGACACATCACACAAATCATCGACAACACCGAATCACGCGTCATGCTGAAACACGAGACAGACCCAATGCTTACCCGCGTGTCTGTAGCACACCAATGGACAAACGACGGACGGCGTCTCGTCGCTCTCATGGTGACGGCGTCTCAGATAATCAATGCGCTATGGAAGCGACACCCACTCCATGGGGTCTGTGGGCAGCTCTTCCACAGAACAGACGATGCACGCCAATTCCAATATACAGCCGTCGGAAACGACGATGGCTACGAGCCGGTGGCGACAATGCTCAGTCAGGGCGATGTTATTGTCCCAGATATCCTGACAGTAACCGAAAAGGGATTCGTGCTTCCACAAAACGACGAAAATGGGCTGCTATGCACTGGAGGGTTGCTGGTGGACGGCCAGCGGTTGGCCACACGCCCAACCACCGAGCAGAAGGCGATCGTTTCACACCATGCATGGCTGGCAGACGAAATGTCGGGGTACATTGCGCGACACCGCGACGCGGGTCCGTGCATCAAAATCGGCGCGCGCATGTACCCGTGTGTTATACCATACGACGACGACGATGGAAAATATGATGTTATTATCGCGGACGATAATACAGTCTACGAAGTCTACCAGTTTGAGCCGGTGAAGCCCTACGCGTGCCGACTGGCCGAAAGCATCGCAACCTATGCGGTGCACGCGATCGATATGACGCGCGCGGTCGAGGGCGCGCCCTGTGTATACCTGCCCACCACAACAGACACACACCCAGCCCTGACACGCGACACATACTATTCAGCCAACGCGCCTGCAGATGCGTTTCCAGAAGACACGCTGTTTATTGTCACGGCTATCAGCGCCGAGCTCGGCCTGGCACTGGTTATGACCGCGGCCTGCACAGGCCTTGGCCATCGGCGGCTAGGATACGCACCGCTGCGCATCATACGCACAATAGAGTCTACAATAACAACACGCCAGCCGTCGCTCGAACCCACCGTCGTCGTGCCGTCGGGCATGCAGCTCAGCGCCTATCCAACCATAGAAGACGACAGCGTTCTGTGTTATGGTGAAGTCTTCACATGGGATCTTAACGACAATGCAGCACCCCGCGTGACACTCGTATACACCCTCCTCCACACAACAACAATGACAGACGCGACAGTGATCTCGCCGTATCGCGTTCCCGCAAACATCAGAGTGCGCATTGCAGGAGGACGCCCGCTGCGGCCGCCGGCGACTGGAAGTGCGACACTGAAGCGCCTGCTCCGTGAGACAAACATGTCAATCATAGACACCGACAGCACCGCGTGGATTGCATGCCCAGCGACGTTCTGCATCGACGACACGGGGTATCTCGGCACGGCGTGGCGGAAACTGCCGCTGCTGACGGACATCTACGCCATCACGAATGCGCATGTACTCACCAAGTTTGAAGACTGTACCAGGCACGC
The DNA here is from genome assembly GCA_964421895.1 of uncultured Nitrosomonas sp. GTDB lineage: Bacteria > Pseudomonadota > Gammaproteobacteria > Burkholderiales > Nitrosomonadaceae > Nitrosomonas. The sequence goes on from CAYQZF010000309.1 coordinate 1,631, forward strand.
GCTGAGCCGGTTCCAGCAGGAGCCGACGGCGGTGGCCATGGACGTTTTTTGCAAACACATTGTCGGCGCCGTCGATCCCCGCTCCGTGCGTCGGGTGCGGCTGGCAGAGCATCTCGGAGACAGCCTGCCATTGTGTGACGTCAGCACTGACCTGTGTGCGACGTCGACGTCGTGGGTGATGGGAGAGACGCCGGTTGCCGAGTTCTTCCTCTACGACAAAGGGCAGACGGTGATCGCTCCGCGTCCTGCCGTGACGCCGTCTGTATTCATACCAATACCCAAGACTACCCCTTCTCACCGGCGTACCTCTAGCAAGCAAGAGACGTGCGTTGTCTGCAGTCCCTTTGCAGTGGCGGCTGCGGATGTGAGCGCCAACATTCTCATTCGGACGCGGGTGGGACTCTTGTATGATTTTATTGGAAGAGTATGTGCGGTCTGCCATCACCCGTCCGTTCCACGCGCCCTCTTTCACTGTCTCGACGCAACAAAGTTCTGGAAGGACCGTGTTCCCATTATGGAGGATAGGTCTCGTGTACCTGTCATCAAGTGCAGTAACCACGGGCTTGCAACAAGAATGGATGCCCTTTTTGAAAACCTCGAGTCGATGAAATCGAACATCGTGCCCAGAAATAATTAAAAATTAAACACACACATATGAGGTGTATCTTTTGGTTTGGAAATAAATATAATCGTTGGAAAGAAAATTGTAGACGGGCACATGCATACACTAGCGCATACTCGTTTAGTTTTGTTTTAATTTTGGTTTTTAACGCGTCTAGGGTGAGCGCGGGTTTGCACAGGACATCAACATCATTGACGAATACTCGTTTGTAAACGACAGCACACTGTACGACAACGTCCTGCCCATCCTCGCGGTGCAGCATCGCAGCCTGATCGTCCTCTCGTCGCCCATCTACAAAGAGT